>JAKSDC010000092.1 GCA_022360275.1 Chlorobiales bacterium | reverse complement strand
CTTTTTACCGGGAATTTCCCGATGCATTCGTCAGCAGGGCGACAGAGTATGCGGTTGCCCGGTACTATGCAACAACGCTTCAGGCGGCAGGCCGCATAGAAAACGCGTTGCGGTTGCATGAAGGGAATGAAGACCGTTTGCTGTTGCTTATCGAATCCATCGAGCCGGGGTATGCGGCAAAAAACCGGGAGTCTCGCAGCAAAGTACATACATTAAGACCTTTTGAGCAGATACATCTTGAGAGCGAAACAATGAAAAGCTCCCTGCAAAACCTTGCTCCTGGAGAGATGTCCCCGGTAATTGCGGTGCATGATTCGCTTTTTGTTGTTATTGAAATGCATGATATTGTAAAAAAAGGGGATAAAAAGACCTTCGAGCAGGCCTACGGGGAGGTTGAAGAACTTCTTACGGTTCAAAAACAAAAGGAGTATTATAGTACATTGCTTGAAGAGGCAAGGCAAAAGTATCAGTAACCTGAGCGGACGCTCAACCCAGGTAAAGCCAAATGATTATGAAAAACAGTTTTTTTAGATGTTGTACAATTGCGACACTTGTTTTGATTGTCGGTTTTGAGGTTGCCGTTGCAGCAACTGCCGACAGGATCGTTGCGGTAGTGGGAGATGAAATGATTTTACAGTCGGAAGTCGATGAGCAGGCCATGATGACCCGTTTACAGTATCCCGAAGCGAAAAACGATCCGTCACTCAAGTCAGGGATACTTGAAACGCTTGTCAGCAGAAAAATATTGCTTGCCAAAGCAAGGCTGGACAGCATTCAGGTAAATGAGTTCGAGATTGAAAAAAGTGTTGATGAAAGGATGATGTTTCTGAGAAGCAGGTTCAACTCGATCGAGGAAATGGAAGCAGCCTTTTCGAAGCCGTATGCGGTGATCGAGAAAGAGATAAAGGATGATATTCGTGATCAGCAGATGATCAACGATCTCAGGAGACAGAAGCTGTTGGGAGTTACGGTTACGTTTGAGGAGGTTGAAGATTTCTATAAAAAAAATCGAGACAGGCTGCCCCAGGTTCCTGAAACCGTCCAAGTTTCACAGGTAATCATGTATCCCAAGGTGACTGAGGATGCAAGGAAAAAGGCGCTTGCCGCAATTCAGGATATCGAGCGGCAGCTTAAGGGCGGAGCTGATTTTGCACAGCTTGCACGTGAGTATTCGCAGGATCCGGGTTCTGCAAGCCTTGGAGGAGATCTCGGATATTCTCGCCGTGGAGAGTTCGTGAAAAATTTTGAAGAGGTTGCTTTCGGGCTGGAGGAAGGAGAAATTTCAGGGATTGTTGAGTCGCGATTCGGCTACCACATTATCCAGCTTCTCGACAAGGATCAGGACGCCTTGCACACACGGCACATTCTGATTGTGTTTGATAGAAGCACTCTCGATGCGCCGGCGGCCAAAACAAAGCTGGAGGGAATTCGCAAAGATATCGAGAGTGGAAAAGCGGACTTTGCGGAGATGGCAAGGCAGTATTCCGATGATCCGGTATCGGCCAAATATGGCGGAGTCATCAGGAACACTGAAACCGGTGAGACCATGTTTGCAGTGACGGCGCTTCGCGACCAGTTGAAGAACGTTGTCCGGTCGTTAAAGAACGTTGGTGACCTGAGCGGGGTCATTCGGGTAGAGCCTGAATCCGGAGTGCCTTTCTATGCGATTTTTCAGTTGAATAGCCGGAAGCCTGCTCACCGTCTCGAGCTCTCTTCGGATTATGCCCGGCTCGAACGGCTGGCCATTGAGGAAAAGCAGAACAGATTGTTCCAGAAATGGATCAATGAGCTGCAGAAAGAGGTCTATGTCAGGATATCAGACATCTAACCTGCGCACGTAACGCGCATTTTTCTCGATAAAGTCCCGGCGCGGATCAACCTTGTCGCCCATCAGGGTTGAGAAGATCTGGTCCGCCTCCATGGCGTTTTCAACGGTTACCAGGAGTAAAGACCGGTGTTCGGGGTCCATGGTTGTACTCCAGAGCTGTTCGGGATTCATTTCACCAAGCCCTTTGTAGCGCTGAATGTTGACAGTGCCTTTGCCTTTCTGTTTTTTTCTCATCGATTCGACGATACTGTTGCGTTCGTCATCGTCCCACGCGTATTTCTGTTCTTTGCCCGACTTGACCAGATACAGCGGCGGTTGTGCAATGAAAACCTTTCCCGCTTCGATCAAGGCCCGCATGTGGCGGAAGAAAAATGTCAAAAGAAGGGTTCGTATATGAGCCCCATCCACATCCGCGTCAGTCATAATGATGATCTTGCCGTAGCGCAGTTTTTCTGCGGCAAACTCATCTTCTCCAAAACTGGTGCCGAGGGCGAGAATTATTGTTTTTATCTCCTCGTTCTCCAGCATTTTATGCATGCGCGCTTTTTCGACATTGAGAATTTTACCCTTTAAAGGAAGAATGGCTTGGAAACTGCGGTCCCTGCCCTGCTTGGCACTGCCGCCTGCGGAGTCACCCTCAACGATATACAGTTCGCAATGCTCGGGGTCGTTGATCGAGCAGTCGGCCAGTTTTCCGGGCAGACCTGAACTTTCAAGTGCCGATTTTCTTCTGGTGAGCTCTTTTGCTTTTCGTGCCGCATCTCTTGAAATTGCAGCGCTTTTGACTTTTTCAATGATGGTTTTCAGTACGCCGGGGTTGCTTTCGGCGTAATCGGCAAGCTGTTCGTTGACAATGCTCTCGACAATACTCTGTGTCTCGGAATTACCCAATTTGGTTTTGGTCTGGCCTTCAAACTGGGGTTCAGGAACCTTTACCGAGACCACCGCCGTCAACCCCTCTTTGAAGTCGTCACCGGTCAGGGTGAGTTTCAGGTTCTTCAGCAGATCGTTTTTTTGGGCATAGGCGTTCAGCGTCCTCGTCAGGGCTTTACGAAATCCGGTAACATGTGTTCCGCCCTCATGAGTGTTGATGTTGTTGACATAGCTGAAAACGTTCTCCTGATAGGAATCATTGTACTGCAGTGCGATTTCAACAACGGTCGAATCCCTTTCGCTGCTGATATAGATCGGCTCCTTGATAAGGCTTACTCTGTTGTGGTCGGTGAACTTGACGAACTCCCTGATTCCTCCCTCGAAGTGGAACGTTTCCTCGGTCCCATCGATATCCTGCACGATAATTTTCAGGACGCTGTTCAGGAACGCAAGCTCCCGCATGCGGTCGATAACGATATCTTTGCGGAATTCCGTGGTTTTAAAAATATCGGGATCTGGTTTGAAGGTGGTTTTGGTGCCTGTTTTGTCGGTGTCACCGATAACCTGTACTTCACACTGCGGCACACCTTTCTGGTAGCGCTGGTACCAGATGTTGCCGTCACGGTAGACTTCGACTTCGCACCAGTCGGAGAGTGCGTTGACAACAGAGGCGCCAACGCCGTGCAAGCCCCCGGAAACCTTGTATGCCCCCTTGTCGAACTTGCCGCCTGCGCCGATAAGGGTCATGACCAGCTCCAGTGCGGATTTTTTCTTCTGGGGGTGGATGTCGACCGGGATTCCCCTGCCGTTGTCCGAAATCGTAACCGATCCGTCAGAGTTAAGCGAAAGTTCAATGGTGTCGTTGTATCCCGCAAGGGTTTCATCTATCGAATTATCGACGACTTCATGAATGAGATGGTGCAGCCCCCTGGAATGGACATCGCCGATGTACATCGCAGGGCGCTTGCGCACATGTTCTATTCCGTCAAGTATCTGAATGTTCGTAGCTGCATAGCTTGCTGATGAGGAGCTGTTCCGGGTGTCTGACATAGCGTTTGTTCGAGGTGCGAATATGTTCAAATCTTCGAAATCTCTAATCCTGCAAGGTAGCAAAAATTAGCATGATATCCCACGGTTGCAGGGACTCGAAATCGAATCATTTGGCAGCTCTGCAGACAGATAAGAGATACTGGGGAATAAAGGGAACTCCGGGCCGTGAAAGAGCCGAAATCGAGCTCAACCAAGTTCAACCATAAAGGCGTTGGCGACGTGTTGCAGATCGAAGTCCTTGATTCTGCCGTTCATGAATGAATGCGCTATGATGGCTATCACATCGAACCTGCAATCGGGTTCGGTCCCGGTGAGGCCTGCAAGATATGCCGAGGCGGCTCTGATGATCTCTTTTTGTTTTTCAGGTGTTACCGCTTCGAACGGATGGCCTTTCGTGTCGGATGATCTTGTCTTTACCTCGATGAAACAGAGGGTTTGTTTGTCTACAGCTATAATGTCAATTTCGTTCCGGCGGTAGCGGTAGTTTCGGTGAAGGATCCGGTACCCTTTTTGCAAAAGGTAGGAGCCAGCGGTTATTTCACCTTGGCGTCCGAGGTCATGGGGAATAAATGACATCAGGATCGGTTTTGGATTATTTTTCGCCAAGCTGTTTCAGCCTGAAGCTGTTCCTGTGGAGAGGGCAGCGACCGTGTTCCGCAATGGCTGCAATATGAGCTTTTGTGGGGTAACCGAGATGTTTATCGAAGCCGTAACGCGGATACTTCTTTGCATACTTTTTCATGATCCTGTCGCGAGAGGTTTTTGCAAGGATCGATGCAGCGGCAATTGAAAAAACTTTTGCATCTCCTTTGACGATTGTCTGATAAGGAACGGGCAGGTTCGGCGTAAAACGATTACCATCAATCATCATAAGATCCGGCAACTGTTGCAGCGATTCTGCGGCTTTGTTCATGGCAAGCATGGTTGCGCGGAAGATGTTCATGCGGTCGATTGTACGATGATCGATCACCGATATGCCGAAGTCCAGTGCAGTATCCTTGATGGCTTTTGCAAAGGATTCTCGATGTTCAGGGGTCAGGCGTTTAGAGTCATTCAGTTCGCTGAGAATTCCGTGCGGTTTGAAAAAACGGGGGAAAACAACAGCGGCGGCCACAACAGGGCCGGCAAGAGGGCCTCTGCCAGCCTCATCGATACCGCAGACTCGGCTGTGCTCCGCCCAGAATGTGTCCTCGTATTCTTTTGTAGGCAATAACAATAGCCCGACAAGTTGGATTAGCGTTGCAGTATGAAGAAAAGTGATGAAAATTTGCGCTTTTAACAAAAATGTTAAATAATACAGGTTACATTTCCTTAAACTGAGCGTTTCAACAAATGCTTGGTTACAGGCTTTCATAAGCTGGGTTGAGCGTATTACAACGGTGCCGATTGTTTCGGAGAGTCCGCATGGTCGCTTGATACCGGCCGTGGAAATACGGAAAAGAAAGTGAAGGTAAGTGAGGATAACATTTTAGAATTCAGGAATGTGTAATGAAGAAAACTGTGAAAAAGCAGTTGCTGATGAACAAGTCCGGCGACGAGATCCAGGTTGCCCTGGTTGAAGAGGGCCGTTTGGCGGAGCTTATCATCGAGCGCCCGGACAGTCTTCGAAGCATAGGGGACATATATCTTGGCAGGGTGCACAAAGTAGTGGAAGGTCTCAAGGCGGCGTTTGTCGATATAGGCCAGAAGTCGGACGGGTTTTTGCATTTTTCAGATGTGGGAACAACAACGGAAGATTACCGTGCACTTATTGAGGATGACGATGAAGATGACGAGAACGGCAATGATGAAAATGGAGACGAAGAGGATGACGGGGCTCGGGTAAAGAGAGGGCATAATGGAAACGGCGCAAAAGCTTCCGTGCAGGAAGGCGGTCAGAAAAACGGTGGCAGCAGGGGCAGCAGAGGAAACGGTTCAGACCGAGGCAGGCAGTCCTATACCCAGATGATAGCAAGCAAACTGAAAGCCAATGACTCTATCCTCGTTCAGGTAATCAAGGAGCCGATCAGCAACAAGGGATCGCGTCTTACCTCGGATATTACGATTGCCGGGCGTTTTATGGTCTTGCTGCCTTTCGGGGGCGGCCAGATTGCAGTGTCTCGCCGTGTTGTCGCCCGCAAGGAACGTGCAAGGCTGAAAAAACTTGTCCGTTCGATGCTGCCTGAAGGTTTCGGTGCCATTATCAGGACCGTTGCAGAGCTTCAGGAAGAGGAACTGCTGAAAAAGGATCTCGAAAAGCTGCTGGTGAAATGGGCGCAGATCGAAGAAAAACTGAAAGATGCCAAACCGCCCCAGCTCATTTTCAAGGAAGATACCATTATCTCGAGCGTTCTGCGCGACTCCCTGACAACTGATGTTACTGAACTGGTGGCCAACTCGCCGAGCATTCACAAGGAGACACTGAACTATATCCGGTGGGCGGCACCGGAAATGGAAAAAAATGTCACGCTTTATCAAGGCAAGCTGCCGTTGTTTGAGGGGTATGGCGTCGCCAAGGATGTCGAGTCCATTTTTTCCCGCAAGGTCTGGTTGAAATCCGGCGGCTATATCATTATAGAGCATACCGAGGCAATGGTTGTCATCGATGTCAACAGCGGTCGATATGCGGCAAAAAAGGAGCAGGAAGAGAACTCTCTGAAAACAAATCTCGAAGCTGCAAGGGAGATTGTTCGCCAGCTCAGGCTCAGGGATATCGGTGGTATTATTGTTGTTGACTTTATCGACATGCTTGATCCGAAAAATGCAAAAAAGGTCTATGACGCCATGAAAAACGAGTTGCGCCATGACCGTGCAAAGTCGAACATCCTTCCCATGTCGGATTTCGGCCTGATGCAGATTACCCGGGAAAGAATACGGCCAAGCCTCATGCAGCGTATGGGAGACCAGTGTCCCGCATGTGGCGGTTCGGGCGTTGTGCAGGCCCGTTGTACCACAATCAATCAGGTCGAGCGCTGGCTCAGGAAATACGCTCTTCAGCAGAAAATGAAGTTTCAGCAGCTCGACCTGTATGTTAGCCCGACCGTTGCCGAGCCGTTACGAAATGTCGATCGCAACGTAGAGCTGAAATGGTTTCTCCAGCATATGCTCTTTGTCAGAATAAAGCATGACGAAAGCCTGAGGAGTGACGATTTCCGTTTCTACATTCGGAAGAACAGTAAGGATATAACGGCGGAGTACAGCGAGCTGTAATAGCATTTTTGTGATCAGCGAAGCAGCAAAGAATTGGAAAAGGCGATGGCTGATTTTGATTTTTCAAGTGAACAAATGAACAACGAGCAATGCAGTTGGAAGAAGTAAGGCAAGGTATAGAAGAACTGGCAGGGTTGTCGGCACAGGATTTGCAGCAACACACTGAGGCCCGTGATGTGTTCATGGCTTTCCAGTCTCTGTTGAATGAAGGCAAGGCAAGGGCTGCAGAAAAACAAGACGGCCGCTGGCAGGTCAATCCGTGGGTGAAGCAGGGCATTTTGCTGGGCATGAAGCTGGGTTTTCTGCAAGAGAGCACGGTAGAGTTTCCGAATGGTCATGACTGGACGTTTGTCGACAAGGATACCTACCCGGTCAAACGGTTCCGAAAAGAAGACGGGGTTCGTGTCGTTCCCGGCGGTTCATCCGTCAGGGACGGTGCCTACCTTGCTCCTTCTGTCGTCATGATGCCTCCGGCGTACGTCAATGTCGGCGCATATGTCGATGCGGGCAGCATGATCGACTCCCACGCCTTGGTCGGGAGCTGTGCGCAGGTGGGCAAAAACGTTCATCTTTCCGCTGCAGTCCAGGTCGGCGGTGTGCTTGAACCTGTTGGGGCGGTTCCGGTTGTTATTGAAGATGATGTCATGGTAGGCGGAAACTGCGGCATTTACGAGGGGACGATCGTTCGCTCACGAGCGGTTCTCGGTACCGGTGTCATTCTTAACGGTTCGACCCCGGTCTATGACCTTGTTCGTGGCCGTGTTATCAGGAAAACGGACGGCGTTCCTCTTACGATTCCGGAAGGCGCCGTGGTTGTTGCAGGTTCGAGAAAAATCAAGGACAGCTTTGCCGATGAACACGGTCTTTCCATTTATACTCCTATAATTATCAAGTACAGGGATGAAAAAACAGATAGTGCGACAGCTCTGGAAAGCGCGTTGCGGTAACCGTATCGGTCTGTTTGCATAAGGTTCAAAGATCTCTGGTATGAAACTCGCAAAAAACAGCATGTCCCGAAGGATGGTTCCGGTTATGGTTATCCTGTTTCTGGTTACGGGAACAGCGCTGAAGCCGTCGCAGGGCTCTGAGAGCGAGTATTTTTCCATCGCGAAAAACATAGAACTGCTCGGCGATGTGTACCGGGGAGTGTCAGAAAAGTACGTGGACAGTATAAACGCTGCCGAGTTCATGTATGCCGGTATCGACGGAATGCTTGAAACGCTCGACCCCTATACGGTTTTTCTTGATAAAGAAGAGTCGCAGGAGCTTGGAGAGCTGACCAGCGGACAATATGCCGGGATCGGCGTCAGGATTTCCGAGATTGCCGGGGATGTTTATATCGTCTCGGTTTTTGAAGGAACTCCGGCAGCACACGCAGATCTGCGTGTCGGCGACCGTATTGTCAAGGTCGATAGCCACGTGGTCGAGGGAAAGGAGCTTGACGAGGTGAAAGACTTCATAAAAGGTCCTTCCGGGAGCAGGGTTACCCTGTCCATAGAGCGTTACGGACAAAGGAGGAAAAAACGGTACACGCTGATACGCCAGGAAGTGCGGATAAACAGCGTACAGTATGCCTGGCTTTTCGGCACGGTGGGCTATTTCGAAATGAATTCATTCGGTAACAGAAGTGCCGATGAGCTTGGCAGGGCAATCAGTGAAATGCAAGCGGCTGCCAGAATAAAGAACCGTCCCATGACTGCGGTTATCCTTGATCTGCGCAACAATCCGGGGGGGCTTCTGGATGTTGCCGTCGATGTAACCGGTCTCTTTGTCGAAAAAGGGAGCCAGGTTGTTTCGACAAGGGGGCGTGATCCCGAAAGCGAGATCCGCTATCAGACAGCCAGAGAGCCTGCTGTGGAAAGGTTGCCTCTTGTCGTGTTGATAAACAAAAACAGCGCATCGGCCTCGGAGATTGTCGCGGGTGCAATCCAGGAGCTCGACCGCGGGGTTGTTATCGGTGACCGTTCTTTCGGAAAAGGACTGGTCCAATCGGTCATCAGCCTTCCCTACGACTGCACATTGAAGCTGACCACCGCAAAATACTATACGCCTTCGGGACGTCTTATCCAGAAAGAACACGGCTGGACTGGAGGAGTGCGCGATGTTCTCATGCGGGAGGAAAAGGAAAAAGACAAAAAGGTTTTTTATACCCGGAACAGTCGCAAAGTCTATGGTGGAGGAGGGATTCTGCCTGATATCAGGGTCGAGGCAGCTACGTTGACCGACTACGAGGCATCCTTACGCAAGGAAGGTATGCTGTTCCGGTATGCAAACAAGTACAGGGCTGCAAACGATCGTTTGCCGGAAGCCGGGCTCGACAGAACATCGCTGATGCGGGATTTTGAGCGTTTTGTCAAAAAAGAGGGGTTTTCCTACCAAACCGAGCCCGAGATCCTGCTGGAGGCAATCGAAAAATCCCTTGAAGACGAGCAGGAAAAAGCTTCCGGAAAAATCGATACGCTGATTGCGTCACTGGAAAGCGAAATGAAGCGCATGGCGGCAAAAGAAGTTTCCGATGAATCGGAAACGATAGCACTTGCACTCGAACAGGAGATCATGCGCCACTTTGACGAAAACGCTGCCCGAAGAAGCATCATCGAGGGTGATCCTGCCGTTAAAAAAGCGCTTTCCATTCTGCGGGATTCCGGCGAGTACCGGGAAATTCTCAATCCTTAAGAATTCTCTGTTCTTTGGTTGTTTTTGAAGCGTTTGATCTGACGGTGGATGCCGAGAATGATCATCAGGTTGCTTATGCAGAGCAGGCTTTCCGCGCTGCCGTGCAGGAGATCGTCATGGCTCAGCGTCGGGAATGCGCGGACCTCTGTCGAAAGATACATGAAAAATACCGTTACGCTGATGAACACCAGCACAAACCAGAAGCCTGCGACTGTCAGGCCGGATAAAATATCTGGATCCCTTTTTTTGATCAGAATCAGGGTCACCAGAAAAGTGAGGTAAACCACACTGGAGATTTGCAGAATCAGGTCAAACACATCTTCGCCCATGAAGGATTGCGGTCTGCCTGAAATAAGAAAAAATCCTGCTGCCGCCATTATACCTGCCGAGCTTCGGGACTTAATGGTTTTAAGAATACCAAGCGAAGCATACAGCAGTGCGATACTGCCAAAAAGGTTAACGGTTTCCGAAAGGTCGAGCAGAACCGGAATAGTGTCGCCGCTTACATGGTAGGCCAGCACGAACCAGCTGCCGATCCAGTGAGGAATCATATAGAGTCCCAATCGCTGCACGTCCTTCCGGCGGATCATTGTGCCATACCGGTACATCAGAAATGAGGCGATCCCCCATTCGAGGGAAGAGGATATATGGATAAGCCAGTTCGGCAGTGAAAGGAGCATTCAGGATCCTTTTACCAGATGGTAGATGTTTTTCATGAAAATCTTCATCTGTACGCTCCAGGGAGCAGGAACCATTTTCTTGTACAGGTAAGAGTCAAAGGTGATCTGCTGCACATCGGTATCCTCGCAGATTGCCACAAAGCTTTCTCTGAGCCGGTCGCTTTTATAATAGACCGACTGGAGTGTTTGCAGTCCGAAAAAGATTGGGGCATACAGTTTCCTGAAAGTTTTCTCATACGTTTGCAGCGGCCGGTTGTTACGCACCCGTTCGATCACCGCTTGCGCTCCCAGTTTTCCTGAACGCATGGCAAAGAATATGCCTTCGCCGTTTGCCGGTGTTACGAGTCCGGCCGCATCTCCTACCAGTATGGCTTTATCCTGTGTGAACGATTTTCTTGGTTTCATGGGAATCTTTGCCGCTTCATCGAGGTAGGGTTTTTCAGCGATACCGAGCTTCTCGACAAAACGATTTTGCAACGCTTTGAGATTGTGTTTGCGAAACTCCGTTCCGGTTCCGATAGCGATATGGTCGGTTTTCGGAAAAATCCAGCCATAGAAATCAGGGGACACTTCCCCGTCGAACCAGATTTCAACCAACTCCTCGTAAGGTTTCAGTGTGTCGCAGCAGCGGAACCGCTGCTGCATGGCGATCACCTGCAGCTCGTTCGGGGGAAAGCCGAGTTCTCCAGCGGTTTTGGAATTGGCGCCGTCGGCTCCGATGATATAGGAGGCTTCTACCGGTGGAAGGTCTTTGGAGAGATATACGGTATGGCTGTTCCCGTTTCGTTTGATCTCCTTGACGAGCGCCTCGGTGATCTCGGCTCCATGGCGTTGTGCCCTGTTGCGCAGGTAGCTGTCGAAACGTTCGCGGCGAACCATGCCTACGTAGCCGTTAGGCATTTCCATAAAAATCATTCTGCCTTTAGGAGAACGGACGCTCATCTTCGACAGCTTTTTTTCCACCAGAGTATCCGGGATGTTGAACTCCTTTATCAGCCCGAGTGGAATTGCGCCGCCGCAGGGTTTGACATTTTCAAGATTCCGTTCGATGAGAACTGTAGAAATGCCAGACTTGGCAAGTTCGGCAGCGGCAACGGCTCCAGAGGGGCCTCCGCCTATGATCGCGGCATCGTAGCGCATGTTTTCTACTGTTGTTTAGACAAGTTTCTCGGCAAGAAAACCCTTTACCTTTGAAATATCCAGCCTTTCCTGTTGTGCTGAATCACGGAATCGCACTGTGACGGTGTTGTCTTCCAACGTATCGTGATCGATCGTGAAACAGAACGGGGTTCCGACCTCGTCCTGCCGCCGGTAGCGTTTCCCGATAGATCCGGCGTCGTCATACTGGACAAGGAAATCGCCGGCAAGCTCGTTGCGAAGCCGCGCTACTTTTTCACCCATCTCCCCTTTTTTCATCAGCGGCAGCACGGCAGCCTTGACCGGCGCGATTTTCGGTGAGAACTTCATCATCACTCTCTGCTCGCCGTCAACAACATCTTCCGTATAGGCATCACAGAGGAGTGCGAGGAAAAGCCGGTCACAACCGGCAGAAGTTTCAACCACATAGGGAATATAGCGTTCGTTGGTTGTTTGGTCGATATACTCCATGTTCTTGCCCGAGAACTCCTGGTGCTGTTTCAAATCGAAATCGGTCCGGGAGTGAATTCCCTCGATCTCCTCGATGCCGAACGGGAACTCGAACTTGATGTCATAGGCCAGGTCGGCGTAGTGGGCGAGCTTGTCGTGCTTGTACCAATGGAGCTTGGATCTGTCTATGCCCAGCCTTTCGATGTACCAGTTGTAACGCTCTTCTCTCCATGCCTCGAAAGACTCTTCCTGTGCGCCCGGTTTCACGAAGTACTGCATTTCCATCTGTTCGAACTCTACCATGCGGAAAATGAAATTGCCTTTTACGATCTCGTTTCTGAACGCCTTGCCGATCTGTGCAATGCCGAACGGCACCTTCATGCGACTGGATTCTCGGACGTTGTGGAAGTTAACGAAAATTCCCTGGGCGGTTTCCGGTCTCAGATAAACGATGCCCGAAGAGTCGGCAAGCGCGCCCATGTTGCACTGGAACATGAGGTTGAACTGGCGCACCTCCGTCCAGTCCGAGGAGCCGGTATCCGGTGCTTTTATCTCCTCGGCAATGATAATGTCGTAAAAAGCCCGGTTCGGGTCTTCGGCTTCCGACGCCCTTTCATAATAGGTGCTTACCCGGTGAGCATCATCTTCCTTGCCGTCGCGGCGAAGCTTCTCGATATGGTTCTCGATCAGGTGATCCGCACGGTAGCGGCGCTTGGTGGTTTTGTCGTCAATCATCGGGTCGTTGAAACTCGATACATGCCCGGAAGCTTCCCAGACCGTCGGGTTCATCATGATCGATGCATCGATGCCGACGATATTCCGGTGTTTTCTCGTCATCGAGATCCACCAGAGATCCTTGATGTTCTTTTTCATCTCGCTGCCGAGCGGGCCATAGTCGAAACAGGAGGAGAGCCCTCCGTAGATCTCCGATGACGGATAGATGAACCCTCTTCGCTTTGCAAGCGAAACCAGTTTATTCATGACTTTTTCAGGCGACTGAGCTACGCTCTCCACCCGTGCTGTATCCGAATTGCTCATTGTTAGTGTTCAAATAGACGTGTTAAAGCCTTTTGTTGGTTCCCTTTTGTTGTCCCAGGTCGGCCGAAGGCCTTTCAGGCTGCTTCCTCATATAACCTCAAATGTCAATGAAGATAACACAAGAATCAGAAATCCCCATATAATGCTGCACACCGGCGCCCTTTGCCCTGTATTTATTCCACGCTTCAATTGCTTCGTTGATCCCGACCTGTCGGGATTTCAACAAATGCGTCTCTTTATCAGTTTTGACTTTCACCCGACAGGTGAGGAGTAATCTCATCATCAATGCATTATAAAAGACTTTGTATATAAAAAATTATCACTAAGCGCGGAAAGAGGACTTTTCCTGATGTCATAGCGTTAATTTTTCAATACAATCAAAAGCAGCTTTTTGTTTAACGGGTGTGGTGAGTTGCAGATAGGTATTGAGTCACTGTCAGAGAAAGGCATACAAGTGATGAGTATGGTGCTGTCATGAAAAAAAGAGATTTTCAAAAAAACATGCTAAATGATTTTCCTCCCTCCTTTCTGGGGTGTTCCTCTGAGGAGATGAATAGGAGGATTGCGGGTCTTGATCGCTGCCTCGAAGCATGTACTCTTTGCCCAAGGAACTGCGGAGTAAATCGTAAGAAAGGTGAAAAGGGATTTTGCAGGATGGGAGATACGGCAATCGTGGCCAGCTACGGTCCTCATTTCGGCGAGGAGCGGCCTCTTGTTGGTACGGGAGGCTCAGGGACGATATTTTTCAGCAACTGCGACCTTGGCTGCGTTTTCTGCCAGAACTATGATATCAGCCATTTCGGCGAAGGGCAGGAAATCAGTGTCGAGCACCTTGCATCGATCATGATGGACTTGCAGGCACAAGGCTGCCATAACATCAATCTCGTTACGCCGACACACCAGGACCCGATGATTTTGAGGAGCCTGAAGGTTGCTATCGAGGGAGGGCTCCATATCCCTATCGTTTATAACTGCGGAGGATATGAATCCGTGGGGACTCTTGAAATACTCAATGGGATAATTGATATCTACATGCCTGATTTCAAATACGCTGACCCGGTAATGGCGGAAAAGTATTCCGGTGCCCCGGACTACCCTGCTGTTGCCAGAAAGGCGATCAGAGAAATGCACAGACAGGTTGGGGAGCTTGTGATCGATAAACGCGGTATAGCAATGCAGGGACTGCTGATAAGGCATCTGGTTATGCCGGGCAATATTGCCGGAACAGAAGCGGTAGTGAAGTTCATTGCAGAAGAGATCTCCGCAAACACCTGGATAAACATTATGGACCAATACCGTCCGTGTTACAAGGCTTTTGATTATCCTGAAATTTCCCGGAAAGTATCGGCAGCAGAGTATCGTGATGCACTTAAACGTGCTGTTGAAGCAGACTTGAAAAGAATCGATGCATTGATGTTTTAATCAGTGTAATCGGTGCTTCGGTAAAGTTGTTCTGAATACTGTCGGTGTGGAATATCATTTGTTTTTTGTCTGGAATAATGTATCATTAAGCAATCACTTTTTTTTTACGTTGATAATCGTTTATATGATCCCTGAACCCCCGTAAGTGCATAGAGTGTTGCAGCTCTCGTAAAGAATTTTTTCATCTCGATTTCAATGCATAACAGGAGAGGATTATGAATAAAAAAAAATCTGATATTGAACCGATTACAAGAAGGATGACGTTGCGGCGCACAAAAAAAATGCTGCAGCGGGAATGGTGTCTTGATTCTGAGCCATTGGTCAAGATGAAGCTCCAGGCGAGGCCTCCAGAAGGGCTTGGAAAAAATCAAAACCAGATTCGTGCTTTGGAGACACCGATTGAAACGATGGATTTTGCTGATTTGGATGTCGATGTTGCTGGTCACAAGCTTGCAGCAGCAGAAACTGTCGGAGCATTACGCGGCGTCATCTGGGAAGGGATCCCTGATAAGCACAAAACGAAAAACTGATAGAGCAACATTACAAGCGGGGTTATGAAGAACTTTTTTGTGATTGCCTGCGCGACTGTCTTTTTTTTGTCCTTTTTGGTAGAAACCATTGAGGCTTCTGAAAATGTTTCGGCCAAAAGTTTCGCCGGAGCGGACGAGATGCTGGAAGAGCATGAAGCAGCTCTTTATCTGGCCTACCGCGCTGATGAGCCGTTATCGAAATTTTTGAGCCCCGGTCAATTGAGCCTTGACATTGACATGCTTGTGGCTGCTATGCAGGATAATCTTGATGATCTGCAGTCACTTACCGGTCATGATGCGCCATGGACATGGCAGGAGCTTGATTCTCTGGCTATTGCTGAAAAAAGAGATGACCAAAAAAAGCCGGGATGGAAAAACATTACTGGGGTGACCATTGCAAAACCATTAGGTGAAAATGGAGATAAAGGGAGTCTTGGCCCGATACGTTTGCGCAAAAGTGAATCGGAGCTTGCTAAAGCTTTGCGAAATGCAAAAGGGGCTTCAATAGGGTTTTCAGATAATCGCTTGATCAATGGCGGCGGGGCATGGAACACACAAGGTGCTCTTGGCTATCCTGTAAAGTTTTTCTTTCAACATGGACCGGGGAGGTCAACTGAATTTGAAATAACTCCGGTTATTGGCTGGAATCTTGCCGAGGTTGAGGGTAAAGCAGAGTATGAGGTCAACGAGCTGGATTTCAGCCTGCCGGTCATTGGTTACATATCTCCCGGTAGCAAAAAAATGACCGGTACTTATGAGGAGAATATTGCCGCTGCGAGTGATCGTGGTTTCAGCCGGTTGTGGATAGTTACCGCAAAACCATACTTTCAGACTGATTTTGATTTTCGCCATGAGATCTATGGCATTGAAGCTTCTGCCGAATACGTGGGTTACTTATTCGGATCAAAACTCTATTTTGGAGGCTTTCAGAATATTACGTCCAGTGGATTGCAGTACCAGTTACGAGTTATACCCAGAGTTGATTACAGTGAAACAGCAAAAGGGGGGATCTATACGACACGGCAGGAAGGGGACGACTGGTTTCGTCTGGGTGGACAGGTTGCGCTTGATTTTCGCATAGGCGAAGCATATTTCAATTCTCTCGATATTGGAACTTCATATCAATTCTTTGAAGCATTGTCCGGTCAAGGGGGCTACTCGGATTTATTTAATACCTACGCAACCTGGTGGCTAAGCGAAAATGCCGGTATGACACTGGAGTATAGTAAAGGAGATACTCCAGTGGCAGCTCAAAAAATTGACCTTGTTATACTCGGACTTGAGTTTAAATACTGAGACCTTGCCGTCTCAGGCGTGGAGACTGTAAGCGCGACCCGGGCCGGAAATTTACGCAGCCCTTTTTTCCTGAGATGGTCCGCAAAAAAGTATACAGTATAACTGCGACGAAACAGGCAAACAGATATATTCCCGTTACAGACAGCAAGGTAACCCATCAAAATCAGTGTTATGAACAGCAAAATGGGAAGATTTTTTTCTTCTCACGCAACTCGGCTTCAGGAAATGGTTGCGTATTGTTTTTTTGAGAAATTGTATTACAGGATCGGTCAGTTTTGTCCATGATGCTCCATAAGCTTTTGCGAAGCCTGAAAAAGTAATTAACCGGTCTGTATCTCGGTCTTGAGGTCGATTTCCTCGAGAATGGAACTGACTTTCAGGCAAGCGGGCAATGTTCCGGCGTAGATGATGGAGCGGCCCTTGGTATGTACCTCCCATGTATGTTTTTCAGCTTTTGACCGCGTACACTGAATCGCCTTGATGATCTGGAAGATGACTTCATCGAAGGTGTGTACATCGTCGTTGAACAGAACTACCCTGTATGCATCGAGGGTATCACTGAGGGTTTCCTGTGAGACGGCTTCGGTTTGTTCGCCGCTATGGGAGGCCTCCCAGAGACTTGGCATGGCATATGAATCTTAAGCATGGAACAATATGACGAGGCTCATGTAAAAAATGTAATAAAATCGGAAAAGATCGTAAAGTACGGTTTCCAGAGTCGGCGCGGAAACCGGCGCAAGTTCTGCTTTTTATCTAAACTTTTGAGACTGCCGGCTGCATTGTCAGCAAAAGCCCAGCTTCACCGGCATGCAGCGTGCAGCCGGTGCCGACCGGAACGGTCAGCAGATCATCGATATGGCCGTAGGAAAGTCCGGCAGCGACCGGAACTTGCGGTGCGGTTTTATCGGTGTAGTAGTGCAGAATATCAAGAAGGGGATGTTCCTGATCGAAATCCATGGCTTCCCTGCTGAACTGGCCGAAAAGAAGAGCGGCACATCCGGTTAGCAGGCCGGCATTATAAAAATGGGACAGAAGTCTGTCGATACGGTAGGGTTCTTCGTTAATATCTTCAAAGAGAGGAATAGAGTCTGTCATCGGGGGCAGGTAAGCTGTGCCGACAAGGCAGGAAAGAACCGTAAGGTTTCCTGCAAGCAGGGTTCCCGAAGCGGAACCTTCCCGGTAGATGCATACAGGATGATCCGGATGGTTGACGACCTGGTGGGTCGAAGAGGTTGATTCGAGGATTTTCCAGAAATTTGCTTCCGTATAGGGGCTGGGGCTATGCAGCTCGGTTGCGAGCATCGGTCCCGAGAAAGTGATCAACCCTGTTTTGGCGTAAAGCGCGATCGAGAGTGCGGTAATATCCGAATACCCGGCGAGAATCTTCGGGTTTTTTGCAATGAGATCGTAGTCGAGATTTTCCAGCAGTCTTGTCGCACCTGAACCGCCTCTAAGGCAAAAAATTGCCTTGACCGACCGGTCGGCAAACATTTCATGGAGATCATGAAGCTTGCGCCGATCGAGTTCCCTGCGGGTTTCTCCCTGACAGTTGAAGTGGCCGGCCGGCTTGACCCTGTAACCGAGTTTTTCGAGATAGGTAACCGCCTGACCGATTTTTTCATGATCGGGAGAAGGCGAGGAAGGTGAAATGAGCCCTATGGTGTCCCCGTTACGAAGAGCTTTGGGAATCAGTGTGCGCATGTGCATAAGCAAAAACATCAGTGGCACCGTTGTACGTGTCACTGATGTTTTGACAGAACGAGTTTAGTTTCCCGTATTTCGCGTCAGGAAATATCTTCCGCGAGCAGAATGGCTTTGTTGTCGCTGATTTCAAAAAAACCATCGGCTATCGTAAATGTCTTTTCGCCATTGTCTGGAAGCTCGAGCTTTACCTTGCCGCCTTTAAGCGCCGCAACAAGCGGAGCATGGTTTTTCAGAACCTGGAACAATCCATCTTTTCCGGGAGCCAGAATGCTGGTTACTTCCCCTGCAAAAAACTGTTTTTGAGGAGTGACGATCTCTATTGCAAAGGCTTTATCGGAACCGGCCATGATAAATCAGATAAAGTTACAGGGTTTTGGCTTTCTCGATAGCCTCTTCGATAGTCCCCACGAGGTAGAACGAATTCTCAGGCAGATCATCGTGACGTCCTTCGATGATTTCATTGAAGCCTTTGATGGTATCCTCAAGTTTGACATACTTTCCTTCGAGTCCGGTAAACGCCTCGGCAACGAAGAACGGCTGTGAAAGGAATTTCTGAATTTTTCTCGCACGGGCAACGGTCAGCTTGTCTTCGTCACTCAGCTCGTCCATACCGAGAATCGCGATGATATCCTGAAGATCCTTATAACGCTGCAGGAGTACTTTAACCGCCTGTGCGGTGTTGTAGTGTTCCTCGCCGACAATGTTCGGATCAAGGATTCTTGATGTCGAATCAAGAGGATCGACAGCCGGGTAGATGCCCAGCTCGGAGATTGAGCGGGAAAGAACCGTCGTTGCATCAAGGTGAGTAAATGCGGTTGCAGGAGCCGGGTCGGTAAGGTCGTCAGCAGGAACATAGATAGCCTGCACCGAGGTGACAGAGCCATTTTTGGTGGATACAATCCGGTCCTGAAGTTCGCCCATTTCCGTACCGAGAGTCGGCTGGTATCCCACAGCACTCGGCATACGACCAAGAAGGGCCGACACCTCCGAACCTGCCTGGGTGAAACGGAAAATATTGTCAATGAAGAGCAGAACGTCACGGTGCTCTTCGTCACGGAAATATTCAGCAATACTGAGGCCGGTAAGTGCAACGCGTGCCCGTGCGCCCGGCGGCTCGTTCATCTGGCCGAACACAAGAGCGGTTTTGTCGATAACCCCGGACTCTTTCATCTCTTCCCAGAGATCGTTTCCTTCTCTGGTACGTTCTCCAACACCGGCAAACACACTATATCCTGACTGCTGCTTGGCGATATTGTTGATCAACTCCATAATGAGGACGGTCTTGCCGACGCCGGCACCACCGAACAGGCCGGTTTTACCGCCCCGCGAATATGGCTCAAGAAGATCGATAACTTTGATGCCTGTTTCAAACATTTCGGATTTGGTCGACAGCTCCTCGAACTTCGGAGTCGGTCTGTGGATCGAGTAGGATTTTTCGCTCTTTACTTCTCCTAGACCGTCGATCGGGTCGCCGACGACATTGAGCATTCTTCCGAGGACTTTTTCTCCGACAGGAGCCTGGATAGGTTTTCCGGTATTTACTACAGCCGCGCCTCTTACCAGACCGTCGGTGCCTTCCATGGAAACAGTTCGTACACGTTCTTCTCCGAGGTGCTGCTGGGTTTCAAGAACCAGTTTTGTGCCATCGGGTCGGGTGACGGTCAGTGCGTCAAGAATTGCCGGCAGGTCGCCTTCCGGAAAATCAACATCAACGACAGGACCAATGATTTGAGATACCTTACCTTCTTGCATATTGACAGTGTTGATAGGATTGTATTTTGCAGACAAAGCTTTTTCAGGTTCGAGCCACCTGCGGGATTTGAACCCACGACCTACTGTTTACGAAACAGTTGCTCTACCAACTGAGCTAAGGTGGCGTGGCGCCTAAAAAAATATGGTTTTGAATATAGTTTATTTATTGTATAAACGCAAAGTATTACGGCCTGTGTTCGAAGGACTATAAATAAAGGGAAGAATTGTATATTTTCAAACGAATTCCTGTGGCCGCTTTTTCACTTTTTCATTTGATCAATCAATATAAACACTACTTTCATGCATATAAGTTTTTTCAAAGCCGTCGTCATCGTTTGTATGTCTCTGGTTACGTTTGCGTGCCAGCCGGAACAGGCGGAAACTGCAAAACCTCAATCCGAGGCTATCGGGGCGACAAAAAAGAATATCGCTTCCCCTGATTTTACGGGCAAGACACTTGACGGAACTACGTTTTCGTCACAGGACCTTGCAGGAAAGGCCTACATTGTGAATTTTTTTGCATCATGGTGCCCGCCTTGCCGTGCCGAGGTGCCAGACATGATCGAACTGCAAAACGAGTATGAGCGAAAAGGGTTTACGTTCATAGGGATGACGGTGGATGAAGATCTTTCGATGGCAAAGGATTTCGTCAATGATTATGAAATTAATTTTCCTGTTGTTGTAGCTGACCAGCAGATTCTGGATGCATACAGCGAGTACGTTGAGGGCGGTTTACGTTCGATCCCGACATCGTTTGTGGTCAGTACAGACGGTTCTTTGTTCTCAGTGCTTGTCGGTGCTCAGAGTAAAATGGTGCTTGAAAGTCTGATCCACAAGGCGATAGGCGCCGATGTGCAATAACGTTGACAACGCTTCTCTATTAACTATCAGTAAAAAAGGATAACCATGACCTTACTGCAGATCGATCCCCCCGATTATGTGAAAAATCAGAAACTTATTGAATGGGTCCGGGAAACGGCAGAACTCTGTCAGCCGGATTCGGTGCGCTGGTGTGACGGTTCCCAGGAAGAGTATGATGAGCTTTGCCAGGAGATGGTTGACAGCGGTACGTTTATCAGGCTTTCAGATGAAAAACGGCCCAACAGCTTTCTTTGCCGTTCCGATCCGAGCGACGTGGCAAGGGTTGAAGACCGGACATTCATCTGCAGCCTTCGCAGGCAGGATGCAGGGCCAACCAACAACTGGGTGCACCCGAAAGAGATGAAAGAGACTCTGGACGGCCTCTATAGTGGATGCATGAAAGGGCGTACCATGTATGTCATCCCGTTCAGCATGGGACCGCTCGGTTCCCATATTTCACATATCGGTGTTGAAATCACCGACTCGCCGTATGTTGTCGTCAACATGCGTATCATGACAAGAATGGGTCGAAAGGTCACGGAGATTCTGGGAGAAGGGGGGGATTTTGTCCATTGCCTGCATTCGGTCGGTGCACCGCTTGAACCCGGTCAGCAGGATGTTCCCTGGCCCTGCAATGACCGGAAGTATATCGTTCATTTCCCTGAAAATCGAACCATTATGTCCTTCGGCAGTGGTTACGGTGGTAATGCCCTGCTCGGCAAAAAATGCTTCGCGCTCCGCATTGCTTCCGCCATGGCCCGCGATGAAGGATGGCTGGCCGAGCATATGTTGATCCTTTGCGTCGAATCACCGGAAGGTGAAAAAACCTATGTCGCCGGTGCTTTTCCAAGTGCTTGCGGTAAAACCAACTTTGCCATGCTTATCCCTCCGGACTCTTTCGAGGGATGGAAAGTGACTACTATCGGTGACGATATTGCCTGGATCAAGCCCGGGGAGAACGGCAGGCTTCATGCCATCAATCCCGAATACGGATTTTTCGGCGTGGCTCCAGGTACCTCGGAGAAAACAAATCCGAATGCCATGGCCACCCTGAAAGAGAACTGCATCTTTACCAATGTCGCCCACACCCCCGACGGAGATGTCTGGTGGGAAGGAATGTCGGACACGCCTCCTGACGGCCTGATCGACTGGCAGGGCAACCCTTGGTCACCTGATTCCGGTCGGCCGGCAGCGCACCCTAACGCACGCTTTACCGCGCCGGCTTCACAGTGTCCGTCAATTGATCCAGACTGGGAAAATCCTTCAGGAGTTCCGATCGATGCCTTTATGTTCGGCGGGCGCCGCAGTGACCTTGTTCCTCTCGTCTACCAGTCACCCAACTGGTATTTCGGCGTCTATCTTGCTGCGACGATGGGATCTGAAAAAACAGCAGCAGCGGCAGGCAAGATCGGAGATGTCCGGCGTGATCCTTTCGCAATGCTTCCTTTTTGCGGATACCACATGGGTGATTACTTCAATCATTGGCTCCATGTTGGGCGCCTGCTCCAGGAGCCGCCAAGAATTTTCGGCGTCAACTGGTTCCGAAAAGACGAAAATGGCAAGTTTCTCTGGCCGGGTTTCGGCGAAAACATGCGCGTTTTGAAATGGATTGTCGACCGGGTTCAAGGCAAGGCGGGTGCTGTGGAAAGCCCTCTCGGATGGATGCCGAAATATGAATCAATGAAGTGGGAAGGGCTTGATGAGTACACACCGGAGAAGTTCTCCAGGCTAATGGCGGTTGAGCGTGAGGATTGGAAAAAGGAGCTGCTTTCACACGAGGAACTCTTTGAAAAGCTTTACGACAAGCTGCCCAAGGAATTTTCGCACATTCGCGAATTGCTGCTTTCGACCTTTTGGTTATCACCCGAGCACTGGGAGCTTGCCCCGGAGCGGTTCACGGATACAAGTGATAACAATCATTGAGAGGTTTCAATGGAGTGCAGAAAGGAGGAAAATCTCGAACGGTGCAACTGTACTTACGATCCTTGTCCCCGGAAAGGGATATGCTGTGAATGCATCGACTATCATAAAGGCAAAGGGCAAGTGCCCGCATGCCTTTTCCCTGACGATGCAGAACGCACATGGGACAGGAGTATAGCCAAGTTCATCGAGGTATATACGGCGCAGGGGCGGTAAATGGAGTACCGCCCATGGAAGTCGTTACTCATCTTCAAGGGTAAACCCTAATCTGACGGTAACCTGCCAGTAAGCGATCCTGTTTTCTTCGACATGACACCGTGTTTCGATAACCTCAACCCATCGTATATGGCGGATTGTTGCCGCTGCTCTTTCTACAGCGTTGTTCACGGCGTCTTCAATGCTTGTCTGCGAGGAGCCGACAAGTTCGATTTTTTTGTACACGTGAGGAATGTCCATGAGAATACGGTCTGGTACGTTTTTTAAAGCTTCATGTTCTATGACGGATCAATTCCTTTCATATAGAGGTACCCTACGGTTACAAGTAAACAAATAGCTTGGATTATCCCAAGAGGTGCTTGTGTAATCACTCTGCTGGTTGAAGAGAAGCGGCAATAAATAACGTTTTCAGCTTGTATGACTTCCTTTTTATATTATTTTATTACTCAATAGCTATATAGTTATAAATCAATATCGAACCATTACTTTATATAAGATGAGCGAAAAACAGAAAAAAGTAGCGCTTATTGCGTCACAAGGAACGCTTGATTGGGCATATCCTCCGTTTATCCTGGGTTCGGCTGCCGCGGCCATGGATATGGAAGTGGTGATTTTCTTCACTTTTTACGGGCTTCCTCTTCTGAACAAAAAAATAGATGCGAAAATCTCTCCGCACGCTAATCCGGCCATGCCGATGAAGATGCCGTTCGGCAACGAGGATTTCCAGAACATCAACTGGTCAATACCGAAAATTGTCACCGGCAACGTGCCGGGTTTCGATACACTGGCAACCAGCCTGATGAAGGAAACCTTCAAAAACAAGGGTGTTGCCACCATTGAGGAACTGCGGGAACTCTGCATCGATTGCGGGGTGAAATTCATCGCCTGCCAGATGACGATGGATGTGTTTGGGTTTTCCAAAGAGGACTTCATTGACGGCGTTGATTTCGGGGGAGCGGCGATGTTTCTTGAATACGCTGCAGACGCTGATATACAGCTGTTTATCTGAATTTCCCGTTTTTTTACGGCTTTCATTTGCCAGACAGTCCAGCCGGCAGCAGCTATTGTCTGAGCGGCAGAGGGGAATTCCCAGAGGAGGAGGCGCATGAAAATTGCAATAACCGGAAAAGGCGGGGTTGGCAAGACAACTATTTGCGCCCTTCTGGCGAGGGAGCTTGCCGGTCAAGGCAAAAGAGTACTTGCTATCGATGCCGATCCTAACGGCAATCTTGCCGGGGCGATTGGCTATGATGAAGATGCGTCAGGGAGGATCAAGCCCCTTATAGAGGAAAAAGATCTTGTCGAGGAGCGAACGGGAGCAAAACCCGGAAGCATGGGGGGCTATTTCGTGCTGAACCCGAAAGTCGATGATCTTGTCGAAAGGTTTTCTGTTGAGATAAAGGGGCTGAGACTTATGGTGACCGGTGAACTGAAGGAGGCTCTGGGCGGCTGTTATTGTCCCGAGAATGCTTTGCTTCGTTCTTTTCTGCGGCACCTCATGGTCGATCGTGACGAGTGGGTGATTCTGGATATGGAGGCTGGGTTCGAGCACTTGACGAGAGGAACTGCAGAATCTGTCGGTATGCTGCTTGTTGTTGTCGAGCCGGGTCTGAGAGCGATGAAGACAGCTGAAAAAATAGCATCGCTTGCACGCCAGCTTCACATTCGGAAGGTTGGCTACATCGTCAACAAGGTACACAGCGAAGGACAGGAAAAGAGGGTTGTCGAGAAGCTTGGCAGGGATGCAATCTGGGCAACGATACCCTTTGATTTTCAAGCGCTTGAGGCCGACCTTTCCGGTTCTTCTCCCTATGACGAGTGTCAGGAAATGCGCAAGACGTCCAGAGACCTGGTTAAGAGGCTTATGTGTGAATGTTGAAGAAAACGGAAGATTTTTTTTGTGAAATATGTTAACAATTGTTACATTTACAATGAGTTTAATGACAGCGTTGTAATGCCCTCCGGCTATCAAGGTGTTGCTAAACGATAGAGTATCCCTCAGGAGAAATGACATTCTTTTGCCTGTAACAGGTTGCAAGCGGTTAAGAGCGCCCTGTTCAGTTTTTTTTGTAAAAAACATTAACAATTGTGAAATATCGGTTTTGCTTGCTGATTGCAGCCTCTGCATGATGCTGTTGAGCAGATCTGAGCGATCCAGCAATTAAAAAACGGGAGCCTGATATGAAAAAGGAAGAGAGATCCATGTCGCGCCGCAAGTTCATTCAGAATTCTGCAGTTGGTTTAAGTGCTTTGTTTGCCGGATATCCCCTGCTGCAGGGATGTTCTAAAGAGGAGCAGAGTGGCGGGTCCTCCATTACATCAGCCAAAACGGTAAAAAGCTGTTACCTGCCGATAACCGATGCGACTCCTATTATCCTCGCACATGAACTGGGTTTTTACAAAGAACTGGGAATAGAGTCCGAGAAGCCGGTACTGATCAGAGGATGGGCGCCGATGGCCGAAGCGTTTATGGCCGGAAGGTTCAACCTGACGCACCTGCTTGCACCGATTCCGATCTACATGCGCTACAGCAAAGGGTTTCCCGTAAAAGTAGTGGCATGGGATCATATCAACGGCTCTGCACTGACCGTCGGAAAGGACAGCGGCATTGATTCCTATGCCGATCTGGGGGGGAAACAGATCGCCGTTCCTTACTGGTACTCCATGCACAACATTATCATCCAGATGATTGCAAGAGAGATGGGGGTCGAGCCGGTTATACAGAACAAAAACGAGCCGCTTGGCGAGAACCAAGTGAATCTTTTCGTCATGGCTCCTCCCGATATGCCTACCGCCATGGCATCGAAAGCGATTGACGGCTACATCGTGGCTGAACCGTTCAATGCGGCAGGTGAGATTCTTGCAGGCGGAAAGATCGTGAGGTTTACCGGAGATGTCTGGAAGAACCATCCATGCTGCGTTGCGGTCATGAATGAAAAGGAACTTGCGGACAAGGCATGGTCGCATAACGTGATCAAGGCGCTTGTCAAGGCTGAACTGTGGGCGCTGAACAATGCTGAAGAAGCGGCTCATATCCTCTCGAAGGACGGTGCGCAATACCTTCCGCTTCCGGAAAAGGTGGTAAAAAGGGCGATGCTGAAGTATGATCTCGATACCTATGGTGCTAACGGAGGTACAGGCGCGATTCAGCATCCCGAATGGAACGCCGAGCGGCTCTCATATAATCCCTACCAGTTCGAATCGGCAACACACAAGATGGTTGAGATGATGAAACAGACAAAAATGGATGGCGATCTCAGCTTCATGAGCGGTCTTGATCCTGCTGATGTGCAGAAAGAGTTGATGTACACCGCAGGAGTTGAAGAGGCGTCTGCAGAACTCGGCGGCCTTGTACAGTTTGCCGGTGTCGATCCTGCCGATCCATACGTGAGGGAAGAAGTCATCGCCGTATAACAGCTTTCCTTCATGCCTGAAGCTGTTGTCGGTCGGCAACAGTGGCCGGAAAAACTCAATTTCAATGAATTCGAGACCTGGCAGGCGGCCTGTCTGAGCTGGACAGGTCATAAGGAAAGGTGCGCTTAAGGAGGGTGTATCAGCAAGTTTTAAGAAGACTTATCATGGCAAATACACAACGGTCAGGAACCGGAAATATCGGTGCGTTTCTTGTGGACAGGAGCTACTATGTGCTCGGTGTACTGCTGTTTCTTGTTGTCTGGCAGGCGGCAAGCATGTTGAAACTGTTCGGAAACGATTTCAGCGAAGCATTCTCCCCTCTTGCGGCAGCACTTGCGCTTATAGAAATGGCCAAGGATGGCGATATCGTGCGTCATGCCGTGCCGAGCCTGCGAAGAGTGCTTGTCAGCCTGGCATTCGCGATAATTGTTGCACTTCCTGTCGGTGTTCTTGTCGGATATTTCAAAAGGCTCGAACAACTGACGTATGTGGTTTTCCAGTTCATGCGCATGATCTCTCCTCTTGCATGGATGCCGATAGCGATAATCATATTCGGTGTCGGTGATGTGTCGGTTACCTTTCTGCTCTGGCTGGTAGCTATCTGGCCGCTGATACTCAATACCGCGCACGGTGCGGGAAGGGTAAGTCCTCTTTGGCTCAATATGGCGAAAACCATGGGAGCCATGGATGCGGGTATTCTCAGGAAAATCATCATTCCTGCAGCCATTCCCGATATGTTGACCGGTCTGCGTCTTGCCGTAGGGGTAAGCTGGATCATTCTTGTTCCTGCAGAGATGCTCGGCGTACCGGACGGGCTGGGATATTTCATCCTGGATACCAGGGACAGGTTTCGTTATGATCAACTGATCGCGACCATCGTTGTCATCGGGGCAATCGGTTATCTGCTTGACTCGGTCAACCGCTGGCTGATCAGCAAATATTCATGGAAAATCTGATAAAGGCTGAGACTATGTCGGAAAGATTGCATAACGACGGCACAACGGTAGGGAGAAACACCCTGATAAGCCTGAAGGGGGTTTCAAAAAACTTCAGGAAAAACGGTAAGGAGATAACGGTTGTAAACGATTGCAGTCTTGAGATCGCGGAAAACGAGTTTCTCGTCATTGTCGGTCCGACAGGCAGCGGGAAATCGACACTCCTGAAACTGATTGCGGGTTTCGAGGCCCCGACGACGGGGGAGATCAGGGTTGGCGGCGAAATAATCAAGGGACCGGGCGCCGACCGGGGAATGATCTTTCAGGAATACGCTCTGCTTCCGTGGAGAAATGTCCTGAAAAACGTCGAATTGGGGCTTGAATTTAAAGGCAGCAGAAGCGAGGCGGATAACAGGGCGCAGGCCATGAAGTATATCGATATGGTTGGGCTTTCCTCTGCGGTGAACAAGCATCCTGTCGAACTTTCCGGAGGAATGAAACGGAGGGTGTCACTGGCCATGATTCTCGTGACAAAACCGAAGATACTGCTCATGGACGGGCCATTCAACGCGCTTGACTCGAAGACAAAAATGACACTGCATGCGGAGATCACGAGGATATGGGAGCACGAGCACAATACGATCATCTTTGTGACATCGGATCTTGACGAGGCGGTAAAGCTGGGTGACAGGATCGCGGTTATGAACCAGTCCGGGCAGATATCGAAGATATTCCATAACGGCCTGCCGCGTCCCCGTACCGGAAAGGCAGCGTTGGACACGGAATTTCACAACCGGTTCATCAAACTCCGGGAAGAGGTGCTGAACGAGGTCAAGGCAGGAGCCGGAAAAACTGTCTGCGAGTACTGATCGTGTTTTTCCAATGACTGTAGATGAAATGAGTATGAGCAACAAGGAGCCGCTCTTGGAACTCAAAGGGGTCAGCAAAGTGTTCAACAAGGAAGGAAAGGACTTCCTCGCACTTGAAAATGTAGACCTGAGCGTCGAAGAGGGTGAGTTTGTCTGCATTCTCGGCCCGACAGGATGTGGGAAGTCGGTAACGCTGCAGATTGTTGCCGGGCTGATCGAGCAGACAGCCGGTTCGGTCATTCTCGATGGAAAAGAGGAGCATGGACCGGGCCCGCACAAAGGGATGGTGTTTCAGGAGTATGCGCTGCTGCCCTGGAGAAACGTTCTGGAAAACGTCGAGATAGGGCTCGAGCTGAAACATGTCCCCAGAAGGGAAAGGCGTTCCATCGCGAAGGAGCAGCTTGCGACGGTGGGATTGGAGGGAACCGAACATCAGCAGGTACATGAAATATCGGTAGGCATGCGCCAGCGGGTGGCGATTGCACGTGCGCTGGCAAACAAGCCGAAAATACTGCTCATGGACGAACCGTTCGAGGCGCTCGATGCACTGACCAAGGAAGAGATGCAGATACAGATTCTCAAAGTGTGGGAAAAAACCGGTACAACCATTCTCTTCGTTACCCACGATGTAGACGAAGCAATTTTTCTCTCGGACAGAATCTGCGTGATGGATATCAATCCCGGCAGACTGAAAAAAGTGCTTGTGAACCATCTGCCGCGGCCCCGTCACGATTGCATGAGCAGGACGGATAAGGAGTTTAACGAGATGCGTGACGAGATCATCGCATTGTACTCATCACTCAAGGATGAGGAACTGGATCTCATTATTTAAATCGAATCGTCATGAGTGGAAACAACCTGATATGCGTTTTGCTTTTAGTGCTCCTGATGCCGGCTCTCCATGCATGCGGCGGGAAGAATATGCCGGCAGGCAACGGCAGCAAACCTGAGGTGGCGGTTGTGAATGACGAGCCTGATCCGCTAAAAGGTCTAAAGCTGTACCTCGGCTACTGCTTTGTCTGTCACGGTCAGACAGGCGACGGAAACGGGCCCTATGCTTCGATGCTTTCCGAAACCCCATCTGATTTTACCGACAGCACCTATTTCGGGACGAAAACGGACGAAGAGCTTTATGATTTTATCAGCAAGGGAGGGATCGCTCACGGCAAGTCGATGCATATGAAACCGTTCGGCTTTCAGATGACGCCCGATGAAATACAGAGCACCATCGCCTATATCCGCGTGCTGAACCGTCATGAACGGATAAACAGGGATAAACAAAGCGACCTCAGCGGTCAGGAGATCTACCGGAACTCCTGTGTCATGTGTCACGGGGAAAAAGGCAGCGGCGAAGGTAGGCTTTCGAAGATGCTCGGCCTGAAAGTCAGGCCGATGAACGCCGAGCAGCTTTCGGAATTCAGCGGGGCAAAGCTGTACAACATCGTCCAGGACGGCATGCCTTCCGATACAACAGGTTCAGGCAGGTTTATGCCGGCATGGGGAAACAGCCTTTCGGAAAAGGAGATTATCGATGTGATTTCCTACATAAACACCTTCTGAACATGGTGGAGAGTTGGTTTGATTAATGTGTAAACGAACAGCGAAGTATGGCGGATACAAAGAAATACAGCTACGAAGATGAAGTGACAGGTTCACGCAAAGCGCCGGAATACAAGCCGGGAATGCCGTTGAAAGACAGAATCCGGCTGGTACACCGTCTCAACTACAGCAAGGAAGAGATGGTCAGGCATACCGCCAACAAAGCGGTTGCCGAAATGGTTGATTTTATGGGCAAACATGATATATGCAGCACTTTTGACAGGTTTGCCCAACAGCATCCGCAATGCGGTTACGGCCTCACGGGAGCATGTTGTGCATTTTGTTCCTATGGACCATGCAGGGTCACGGAGAAAACTCCCCTTACCGTTTGCGGTAAGGATGTTGATCTTGTCGTGGCTGGAAATGCGTTACGACGTCTTGCAGCGGGATTGTCTGCGCATGGTGCCCATGCCCGTGAGGTTTTTATTTCGCTCAAGGCTGCAGCTGAAGGCACCGCGCCGATACCCTTGAAGTCCAGAGAAAAAGGGTTCGCGGTAGCAAAGTTTCTTGGAATTGAAACCGAAGGAAAAACCATAGAAGCAATCTGTGGGGAAATAGCCGACAGGTTTATCGACGATCTGCAGCGGGCGCTTCCGAAAGAACACAAAACGCTCAAGGCGCTTGCGCCGAAAGAGCGGGTTGAAACCTGGGAGAAGCTCGACATCATCCCGATAAGCGCTTACCACGAGTGCTTTGAAACCAACAATCTGACGAGCCATGGGACGGATTCGGACTTTGAAAGCCACATGCAGGCCTTTCTCAGGACTGTTCTGGCTTACGCGATCACGACGGTGGTCTCCACTTCGCTTGCTACCGATATTGTGTACGGTATTCCGAAGCGATCCAGGATCAACGTCAACCTTGGCAGCATCGTCAGTGAGGGTTGTGTCAACATCGGCATCAACGGTCACGCGCCGATGGTGGCTTTCGCCATCTGCGATATCGTCGGCACGCCGAGGATCATGGAAAAAGTAAAAAAAGCCGGTGCGAAAGATATCAAATTGTACGGTATGTGCTGTACCGGCGGCGAGTTCATCGAGCGGGATCTGGGGATTCCTCTCGTTGCTATGGCATCATCGGCGGAAATGGCTGTCGCAACCGGCGCATTCGAGGCGATCGTCGTCGACCAGCAGGATGTGCTTCCGGGCATGATGCCGGTTGCCCGGCAGTTTCATACAAAGATTATCACTACCTCTCCATCCGGCAGAAAAGAAGGGGCGGTTGTGATAGAGCTCGACTATTACCTGAAAAACCTCGACAAACTCTACGACCTTGCCGAAGAGATTCTTGATGTCGCGATCGACAATTACCAAAACCGTGATCCGAAGCGGATATATGTGCCGAAAGTCAGGGCAAAGGTTGAAATGGGGTTTGGCGTCGAGGAGGTAATGAAGCTTTTTAACGGTTCTCTCCCTGACAAGAAGATCCATGGGCTTGCCGAGCTGGTGAAATCCGGACAGATCCGGGGGATCGTCAACTTCGGCTCCTGCGGGAACATTCGTGGCGCAGTGTTCGAGCGGAACCAGATAATCATTGCAAAGCAGCTCATCAGAAACGATGTGCTGGTTACCTGCCACGGCTGCTCCGGGATGGGGCTGCTCTTTGCCGGTCTCGCCCACCCGGACGCGTCGAAACTCTGTGGCGAACGGTTGTGCGCGGTTGTCGAGGCCAAAGATATTCCGCCCGTCCTGCATGTCGGAGCATGCACCGACAGCACAAGGGCCGGTCAAATCATGGCTTATACGGCTAACGCGGCAGGTATTCCCAATCCCTCCATGCCGCTCGCCATGGTTGCCGCCGACCCTGCGGCGGAAAAAACCATGGGAGCGCGCTACTCCTTTGTGCTGCAGGGGATAGAAACCTACTCCTGTGTCCAGGACAACACGATCGCCTCCGACCGGTTCATGGATTATGTCGGTAACCGATTGCGCACGATGGTCGGTGCCGGTATGAATTGGGACCCCGATCCCTACCGGACGGCGGAAGACATTCTACGTATGCTCGATAAAAAACGGGCGGAACTTGGATGGCCGGTATGGGAGTACACGATCGGGACAAAAGAAGAAATCGAGGATCAGATACCGGATACGGTTGAGATAGGGCAGAATCTCTGCTCGATCGGGTATTAAAATGGCTGGAACAAAAATGATCATTTTACGTCGAAGAAAATAAATAACAGACATGTCAATGCTGTTCGATATAGAAAAACAAGTGGCCGTTCGCTGGTATATCGAGAAACACGATGTCTGTCCGGGGTGTCCTTATCATGGAAAGGCAAAAGATGAGGAATCGTTTTGCATTATGCGTCAGGAGCCTCCGGAATGTGTTGTCGCAATAAGTGCAAGAAGGTTTGAAAAAATAAGAATCATAACAGGAGGAAAGTAATGCAGAATGCTACAGCTCTGAAAAAACACTGGGAACAGGTTTATTCGAGAACGCAATCAGGCAAGCCGGGATGGTATACCCCGCACCTGCAGGCATCGCTTTGCTGGATCAACCAGCTCGATATTCCGCTCTATGCGCCGATCATCGATGTGGGGTGCGGCAACTCGACGTTTGCCGAAGATTTGCTTCAGGAAGGCTACCGTTCGATAACCGTGCTCGATCTGTGCAGCAACGCCCTTTCCGCGGTCAAAGAGCGGCTGGGCAGAAAACGAGATCAGGTTACCTGGATGGAAGAAGATATTACATCGGTTGAACTGCCTGCCCACTACTATGAATTGTGGCATGACCGGGCCGTGTTTCATTACTTTACCGATGAGCAGCAGCAAAAGCGTTACCGCGAGCAGATGCTCAACGCACTGAAACCGGGCGGGCACCTCATTCTCGGAACCTTTGCGCCCGAAGCGCCTCCAAAATGCAGCGGCCTGCCGGTAAGGCGCTATACCGCTGATGAGCTGGAAAGCTTTCTGGGAAATGAATTTGTCCTGCAGCAGCACCGCAAGCGGCAGCACGTCACACCTGCCGGAAGAGGGCAGATGTATCTGTTCTGCCACTTCCAGCGCCGGATATGATATATCCTTGCTAAAACTATACAGTAATTGATGTTCTTCCTGATTTGACAGCGCAGGTTTGTCCGTATCGTTTTGTAAATTTAACGATCATTAACCATCATCAAATCAGGAAGCAATGTCTTTGGAAAGTACCGGTAGAAGCACTTGGAAATCGAGAAGCGGTTTTATTCTCGCGGCAATAGGGTCCGCGGTAGGACTCGGCAATATCTGGAGATTTTCCTACCTGACCTATGAAAACGGAGGAGGAGCCTTCCTTATTCCCTATATTGTTGCGCTGCTTACTGCCGGTATACCTCTCTTGATTCTTGAGTTCGGGATCGGGCATGAACGGATCGGCAGCGCTCCGCTGGCGTTCCGCAAAATCGGCAAGCAATGGGAGTGGCTTGGATGGTGGCCCCTCTTGTTTACCATGTTCGGCATTGTGCTTTACTACTCCGTGGTGATTGCCTGGTGTGTCGATTTTGTGTTTTATTCCATCAACCTGTCTTGGGGAGACGACCCCGACAAGTTCTTTTTTGAATCCTTCCTGAACCTCAGCTCCTCCCCTTCCGAAATCAGCACCATCCAGACGCCGATTCTTGCGGGTCTGCTGGCTGTCTGGCTGGTGACCTGGGGTATCATTGTCAGAGGGGTGAGCCGTGGTGTCGAACTGGCAAACAGGGTGTTTATGCCGCTGCTCCTGATCCTGACGCTCATCCTGGTGTTCTGGTCGGTCAACCTCGAAGGAGCGAAGGTAGGAATCAACGCCTACCTTACACCGGATTTCACGAAACTTGCCGATCCCAACGTATGGGTCAGCGCTTACGGCCAGATATTCTTTACCCTGAGCCTCGGCTTCGGCATCATGATAGCCTATGCCAGCTACATGCCTTACAATTCCAACATGACCGGCAGCGCCGTAATCACCGCACTGGCAAACAGCGGGTTTTCACTGCTGTCCGGATTCGGGGTGTTTGCCATTCTCGGATTTATGTCGGTCAGCCAGAACCAGCCCCTCGATGAAGTTGTGAAGCAAAGCATCGGCCTTGCTTTTGTCGCCTATCCGAAAGCCATTTCCCTGATCGGCGACGCAGGTCCCCTGTTCGGTATGCTCTTTTTCCTGAGTCTGACCGTGGCAGGTGTATCATCCGCGATTTCCATTGTCGAGGCCTTTGTCTCCGGAGCCGAAGACAAGTTCGGCATCAACCGGAAAATGCTTGCCACAGTGCTTTGCATCCTCGGTTTTGCCGGTGGGATCATCTTCACGACCGACGGCGGATTGTTCTGGCTCGATATTGTCGATCACTTCATCAACAACTACGGGCTGGTCATGGCAGGGCTTCTTGAATGTATCGTGGTCGGCTGGTTTTTCAAACTCGATATCATCAGAAAGCACCTCAACAAAGTCTCGAAGGTACAGCTCGGCACCTGGTGGAACTGGATCATCAAGCTCTATCTGCCACTGTTCCTTGCAGTGATTCTCCTCAACCAGCTGATCAGGGAGCTCTTCACCGCATACGAAGGCTATTCATGGGCAAGTCTCATCGGTATCGGCTGGAGCTGGGTCGGCATCACCTTCCTCATCTCCTTCATCTTCGCTCTCCAGCCCTGGAAAACCGACAGCCATCTGGAGAAAGGACGGGGTGAGGAACTGTAAAGGAGTATCTTCGAGAGCCTTAATCCCTTTTCCCATAAAGGCCGACCCTCCCGTGAAATAGATTTATCTTATTTCACGGGGCAGGTCAGACACCGATGCGTTTTATGCTTTTCTTTTAATGGTCTTAACGGCATGTCTGTTCTTATTGCTCTCGGAGAAGGCAGAAACGGTCAAAAATTTCTATACTATATAAAACTTATAGGTGCACTTCAGGTTAGTGTCAAGTGGCTTGTTAATTCCAACCGGAAAAGGCGTTAGGAAGGCAAACAATTGAGGACACATCATACGATTATACGAGGCGACAGCCGTCAGATGAATCTGCTACTTGACAGGTCGGTTCATCTTGTCATTACCTCTCCTCCCTACTGGCAGCTCAAGGATTATGGAACCGATTTCCAGATCGGTTTTCATGAGAGTTACGAAAGCTATATCAACAACCTGAACCTTGTCTGGAGCGAATGTGAAAGGGTGCTGCATCCCGGCTGCCGTCTCTGCGTGAACATCGGCGACCAGTTTGCCCGTTCAGTTTATTACGGCCGGTACAAGGTTATTCCTATCAGGACGGAGATTATAAAGTTCTGCGAGACAATCGGTTTCGACTATATGGGGGCCATCATCTGGCAAAAAGTAACGACAACCAACACGACCGGCGGGGCTTCAATCATGGGAAGCTTTCCCTATCCGCGCAATGGTATACTGAAGCTGGACTATGAGTTCATTCTCATTTTCAAAAAACAGGGGGATGCACCGAGACCAACCAGGGAGCAAAAAGAGCAATCCGCGATGACAAAGGAGGAATGGAACGCCTATTTCTCCGGGCATTGGAATTTCGGTGGTGCCAAACAGGATGGTCATATTGCGATGTTTCCCGAAGAGTTGCCGCGGCGGCTCGTCAAGATGTTTGCCTTCCAGGGTGACACCGTGCTGGATCCTTTTATGGGAAGCGGGACAACCAATCTTGCGGCAAGAAATCTCGTGCGCAATTCGGTGGGCTATGAAATTAATCCCGAGTTTGTCGAAATAGCAAAACAGAAACTCGGCGTCAACCAGCCTGACCTCGTGGGTACCGAGTACGAGTTTCAACAGGGCGAGCCTTTACGTGATTTTGAAAGTGCCATCGAGCAACTTCCCTATCGCTTCAAAGATCCGCACAAGCTCGATAAAAAAATCGATCCGAGAAAGCTCTCTTTCGGATCTCGAATTGACAAGGAGAACGGCGCGCAACGTGAGGAGTTCTTCACTGTAAAAGAAGTGCTGACACCGGAAAAGGTACTGCTGTCGAGTGGTTTGATTGTCAGGTTGCTAGGCATCAAACCCGACCCTATACTTCATGACAAGGCTATCGGATACCTAAACGAGAAGATCAAGGGCAAACGGATATTCTTGAAATATGACAGTCAGAAATACGATGAGGAGAACAACCTGCTCTGTTACCTCTACCTGCAAAACAAAACGTTCATCAACGCTCATCTGATCAGAAGCGGTTTTGTCCGCATTGAGACGGACTATGAATACAAGTACAAAGACAAGTTTTTAACCTTATCGGAACAGGTGAATGGCTAAAGAGTGGATTCTTAACAGCGCAATGAACCGCTTCCAGTTGAATTTCAAAAGGAATGTTGGTCCTACCTCCGAATCTATCAGGAAATGCGCTCCCAAGACACTCGACGAATGGCGGGAATACTATTTTGCCAATGTCAAGCCTGAAGAGCATATCGTCGAACTTGGTAAAAAGCTCTATGCTAAAATCACGGAGGTGATTCAGGCCGAAGTTGCCGAAGTGACTGAAGAAGATTGCATAAACTACATGAAGCAACTTGTCATCGACAGGACGTTCGATGGCTACATGACCGAAATTCAAACAGTATACGGTCAGCTTGAGCAGATGCTTGGCGTCAAGATCGAGCCCGCATCTGATGAATGGGACAGATTGTACAATGTTGACTTTTTCATCAAGGCAGGCGAAAGCTTTATCGGTCTGCAGATCAAACCGATCACCTTCAACGGTGGAACTGTTCAACTCCCGGAAATTTTCAAGGAAAAATCCATTCAGGAAGAGTCACACCGCAAGTTCACGGAAAGGTATGGTGGCAAAGTGTTCTACATCTACTCGTTCAAAAGCGGGCAGAAGAAAGGAGATTTATAACAAAGATGTAATCGATGAGATCAGGAATGAATTGACCCGCCTTAGAAAGCAATGAGATCTCCAGGATGCCTTCTTTGTCTAGCTTTATTCCTCTATTCATTTGGCCAATGAGCGCTTTCTTGGGTAAAAGCGCAATTTGTTTACAACGTCCCCTTGTTCCTCATTCTGAATCAAGCCGGACCTGATCCGGCGACCATGAGGTTTCTTTTCAGGCTTTGTCTCTTTTTTGATACTCATAACTTGAGCTATTCCACAACGTCCCGGAGATTGTTGGTGGTGATTTGAATAGTATGAATCTTGCAAAAAAATCTGTTGGAAGGGTATTCGTGCTTTTTTACTTTGAAGAGATGTTCTTATATTTTTCGTATTGAATGCTTTTATTTTACGTTCACGTCTCTGGTTTATGTTCAGCATGGAGCTGTTATCATAAACGTAAAAAAATGAGGGCTTACACATGATAAATGAAAAAGATAAGCAATCCTTGTACACCTTTTTGACCGTTATTGCCGGAATGGCGGTTTTGCTGGTGATGTTCTTGGTAACAGTGATCGTTTTTAAAGGTGTTCCGAAATCTGCCGAATCAATTGTTGCTGTTATGGGGGCTGTGACTGGTGTTTTAGGCACTTTAGTTGGTTATGGGGTTGGGCAATCCGGGAAGGATAAAGCGGAGCAACGTGCCACAAAGGCAGAACAGCAATTAAGGGCGGTTGTAGGTGAGGGTGGAAAAGATGTTTTGAAACAAGCTAGAGATGCGTATCCAGAATTGTTCAAGTAAAGCACCGGGGGGTTAACCATGATGTACAAGCACTTGGAAGACAAAGGAGATATTAACGTCCTCATTAATACGGATGGCGACGCAGTGTTGGTTTGCTCAAAATGCGGGCATCAATGGCTTGGTAACTACAAGCCAATTATAAAAACGCCCACTCAAGTCAGAGATAGCTTTGTCCGGGTTCTTTCGAAAGACCTGGATCTAGTTCGAAGCATGAATATAGATATGGGAAAGTTGTAGCTGTAAAAAGAGGATAGCTTCCTACTAAAAAGGTAAAGACGTTGAGGGACGTTGTAAACAAATTATACTTATTTGTCAACTGTTTTGTCCCCGATGTTTTCGGTATTGACAAGAAGAACGGAACGTAGTTCGGTAGGTCTGTTCTAATCCAGGCTTTTTTCGTTTCGGTCTACGGTTGCTTCACTGTTTCCGGGTGCTCTTCCCGGTATCTTCTGATGAGATTGAGAAACTGTTTTCCATAGCGCTGGAGTTTCATTTCGCCTACTCCTGAAACCGCAAGCATATCTGGTGCGCTCTGGGGAAGCTGCGCGGCCATATCGCGGAGGGAGCGGTCAGAGAAGACGATGTAGGGTGGAATGTCCTGTTCGTCGGCGAGCTGTTTGCGGAGTGCTCTGAGCAGTTCGAACAGGTCGTGATCGTAAGTGCCGGTGTCCTTGATCGTTGTTTTCTTCGCTGTTTTCTTTTCCTGTACCCGCACCATTTCCACCTGTGCCTCCCCTTTCAGGACTGGAACGGCTTTTTCAAGCAGGTAAAGTGCCGGGTAAAGGCCCTCGGATTTTGCGACTATTTTTTGAGCCAGCAGTTCGTCGATGAGCTGTCGCCAGAATTTCTTGCCGCGATCTTTGCCGACTCCGTATGTTTTCAGGCGATTGTGCCCGAAGTCACGGATTTTTTGATTTTTGCTGCCGGTGACGATATCGACGATGTGGGTCGCGCCGAAGCGCTCTTCGGTTCGGGCAATAGCCGAAAGCAGCATCTGTGCCTCAACGGTGCTGTCGACCACTTCGCGGATGCCGAGACAGATGTCACAGGAGTTACAGCTATCGTGAGGATAGATTTCGCCAAAATAGTCGAGCAGGGTTTTGCGTCGGCAAACCGTCGTCGAAGCGAACGAAATGATTTTCTGCAATGCGCCGAGTGCCCTTGTCCGTTCGGTTTCGTCTACGATCGTGTCGATAAAGAAACGGACTTTGGGTATGTCTGATTGAGAAAAGAGCATGATGCATTGCGAGGGTTCGCCGTCACGTCCCGCCCTGCCGGTTTCCTGATAGTAGTTCTCGATGCTTTTGGGCAGATCTGCATGAATCACGAAACGGATGTTCGATTTGTCGATGCCCATGCCAAAAGCTATGGTTGCGACTATGACATCGGCTTCGTCCCGGATGAACGCTTCCTGGTTTTTCCTGCGTTCATCCTCTTCGAGCCCGGCGTGGTAAGGCAGGGCGCGAAAGCCTTTTGCCTGGAGCATTGCAGCGGTTTCGTTGACGCTTTTACGGCTGGTGCGGTAGATGATGCCAGCCTTGTTCGAGTTGCTTTTCAGGATCGAGACAAGCTGGGCGGTGGTGTTTTCCTTGAACCGGATGTCGTAAAAAAGATTGGTACGGTCGAACGATGCCCTGACGATAAACGGGTTGCGCAGAGCGAGTCTTTCGAGAATATCCTGCTGCACTTTGTGGGTGGCCGTTGCTGTAAAAGCAGCTATGGGAACGGCAGGAAAATGCGTTGCTAAAGTTGAGAGAGAAAGATAGTCGGGTCGGAAATCATGCCCCCATTCCGAAATACAGTGCGCTTCGTCGATCACCGCCATACTGATGTTCACCTGGCTGAGTATCTCCTGAAAATAGTTGAGGGTGAACCGTTCGGGCGCAACATAGAGCAAGTCGAGCGAGTTCGACAGCAGGTCGTCCAGAACAAGGGACTGTTCCTCTGCAGAAAGAGAGCTGTTAAGATATGCCGCACGGATGCCGTTTGCTTTTGCGCTGTCTACCTGGTCTTTCATCAGCGAAATGAGAGGGCTGATCACAATGCAGGTTCCGGACTGCAGCACGGCGGGAAGCTGGTAACACAACGATTTACCCCCGCCGGTAGGCATCACGGCAAGCACATCTCTCTTTTCAAGAATTGTCTGAATAATATGCTTCTGGTTCGCCCGGAATTCGTGGAAGCCGAACACTTTGTGCAAGGTATCGCACAGCTTTGTGTCTGATAAGGGGGACGGAGGGTTGGTAATAATTTCTTCGCGGTTTGTTTTCTGCATGGTGTTCCGGATGCGCCTTTTAGCCTTGTGACAAACGTTTAATTCCTTTTCAGGCAGCTTGGGTATGTTATGTCATTATTCATTTGCCAGCTTCGGTCTTCCCGTCACCGGGCACTTCCTCGAAATCCGCATCGACCGCGCCGGCGACCGGTGCTTCTTCCTGAACCACTTCACCCTCCCATTTCATGAACTTGTCGAGGTCATGGTTGATCGATGCAAGGACTGCGGTAAGCACGGCCACATCGTCGGCAAAGCCGAGCAGAGGGATGAAATCGAAGATTGCGTCGAAGGGTGAGACAAAGTAGATGACCGCCGTGACGGAAAGGATGATAGTCTGCCAGGGGATGACCTTGTACTCCCGGTTGATCCAGCTTTTCAGCATGCGCACCAGCGCCTGAAACTTGCCGGAAATTTCCTGAAACTGGGACGAGGTTTTTTGTTCCGTCGCTTTGTGGAGCGCGGAGTCGATGATTTGCTTTACTTTTTCAGGATCGCGGGCGACGTTTTCGGCTTTCTTTTTCGCCCGTTCAAATGCTTTGCCCTTTGCGTTCATCGTCAGCCTCCTTGTTCCGGTAAATCTTACTTATTTCCTGCTTTAAGCAGTTTCTGTTTCTCGTCTTCGGTCAGGGATTCATAACCGTGGCGGGATATTTTGTCCAGAATGGCGTCGATCTCGGCTTCGGATACCTGCATACTCTTTTCTTCCTTGTCTTTTTTGTAGAGCTTCGGGCCTTTGTGTTCATCCTTCTTCGGAAAAGTTTTATCCAGCCATTCCGAAAAAGACCAGCCCTGCTGGCGGTATTTGATGTAGGCAAAGCCGAAAATCATGCCTCCAAGATGTGCAAAGTGGGCGATGTTACTTTGGCTGCCCATGCCCGAGTTGCTGAAACCCATCAACAGTTCGATGGCTGCATAACCGGCAACGAAATACTTTGCCTTGATGGGGAAAAGAAAGTAGAGAAATATATAACGGTCGGGAAACATCATGCCGAAGGCCAGAAGTATGCCGAACACCGCGCCCGAAGCCCCTACGGTAGGGTAGGGAGTGCCGATGGTTGTCAGAAGGTTGATCAGGGCTGCTCCTATACCGCAAATGAAATAGTATACAATGAACTCTTTCGTCCCCCAGTAATTTTCTATCTCCGTGCCGAACAGCCAGAGGGCGAACATATTGAATAGTATATGTGCAAGCCCGCCATGCATGAACATATAGGTGACCAACTGCCAGACCTGAAACGTATACTCCCCGGAAGATGCAATCGGCCACAGAGGGCCAAAAAACCGTAATAAAGGGCCTAGCGGGGTGAAAAACTGTGTGATAAAAACAGCAATATTGACGAGGATTAGAATTTTTATGGCCGGGGGCATTACCTGGAATCCCCCCGGGCTGTATGGCTGGTTATAATTATTCATTCAGAACTTTCTTGACTCATGGTTTATGGTTGTGCCGGAAGCGGTACATGGAAGAAAATGTAATGCAGCCTGATTATTAATCGTTCAGCGCGGCAATACCGGGCAGCACCTTTCCTTCAAGGAACTCAAGGCTCGCGCCGCCGCCGGTTGATATGTGCGTGATACCGGATGCAAGTCCTGCTTTCATGACGGCCGCTGCGGAATCGCCGCCCCCTACGATGGAGATGGTGCCTTTTGCGGTTGCGTCGGCAAGCGCCTGCGCGATTGCAATGGTGCCTTTTGCGAATGCCTCGATTTCAAACACACCCATCGGACCGTTCCAGACCACGGTTTTAGCCTGGAGAATCTCCCGAGAATAGGTGTCGATGGTTTTCGGGCCGATATCCAGCCCCATCATGTTATCCGGTATGCTGTCTATTGAGACGGTCGAGGTGTCGGCATCGGCGGAAAATTCAGTCGCCGCGATCACATCTTCGGGCAGCAGCATTCTGATATGTTTCTCCTGCGCGGTTTGCAAGAGATGTGACGCAAGCTCCACCTTGTCGTTTTCAACCAGCGATTTGCCCACATTATACCCCTGGGCTTTGAAGAAGGTGAAAATCATCGCTCCGCCGATAAGCACTGTATCGACCTTATCGAACAGGTTTTCAAGTACATCGATTTTGCCCGAGATTTTCGCTCCTCCGAGAATGGCAAGAAACGGGCGTTCTGGACTGTTGAGCGCCTGTCCGAGATATTTCAGTTCTTTTTCGATAAGGTAACCGGCAACGGATGGCTGGACATAGTGACAAATGCCTTCGGTCGAAGCATGGGCGCGATGGGCGGTGCCGAAAGCATCATTAACATAGATCTCGCCCATCGAAGCCAGCTCGCGGGCAAATTCAGGGTCATTTTTTTCTTCTTCCGGATGAAAACGCAGGTTTTCAAGCAGCATGATGTCTCCGTCCTGCAGCGCAAGGGCCTGTTGCATCACTTCGGTTCCAATGCAGTCGCTTGCCATGACGACATTTGTGTCGAGCAGTTCGGAAAGCCTCTTTGCAACAGGGGCCAGTGAAAGCTCCGGTACTACCTTGCCTTTCGGGCGCCCGAGATGCGACATGAGGATGAGTCTGCCTCCGGACTCGGTTATTGCTTTTATTGAAGGAAGGGCTTCTACGATACGCTTGTCATTCGTTATGTTTGCATGTTCATCGAGCGGCACGTTGAAATCAACACGCATTAACACTCTGCGGCCTTTACATGAAATATCAGACAAGGTCTTTTTTTCCATTGTTCCTGGTTTCTGATTGAATATTGAAGGGTTAGGATTTTATTGAAATATACATAATGTATACTGCTGTTTTCATCACGCCAGAGGTTCACCGGCGGCTGGCGCGGTACTTTTTGACGTTTTTTATATGTTCCGCAGCAGTTTTCGCAAAATAATGACCTCCGGTGCCGGTTGCAACAAAGTAGAGGTATTCGGTTTTCGCCGGTTCCAGTACTGCAAGGATTGACAAGGCGCCGGGACTGCAGATAGGAGCGGGGGGAAGTCCTTTGTACTTGTAGGTGTTGTAGGGTGAATCAATGGCAAGATCCTTGTAGAGAAGCCTGTCCGGTTTTCCTCCCAGCGCATACTGTACCGTCGGGTCTGCCTGGAGTTTCATGTTTTTTTTCAGCCTGTTGAGGTACACCCCGGCAATCAGGGGCTTTTCCTCAGCGAGCGGCGTTTCAGCTTCGACAATGGAGGCGAGGGTCAGCACCTCGATCTCGTCAAGGCCTCTTTCGGCTGCAATGGCCCGGAGGCTGTCGGTGTAAAACGTCCGAAAACGTCCTACCAGAAAACGGATAACCTCTTCGGAAGTGCTTGCCCAGGGGAAATTATAGGTCCCGGGAAAAAAATACCCTTCAAACGAATCCGACTGTATACCGAGTTCTTCAAGCAATGCCCTGTCGGCTGTGCGGTTCATGAAGGAAAGCGAATCGATATCGAGCTGCGATGCAATGATTCCCGCAATCCGTTCCTGCCGGAGCCCTTCAAGTATGAGAATTCGTTCTTCATCCTGTGGATGATGGTGCAGATAGTGGAGAAGCCCGTAGTTGGAAAGACCCGGAGGAATACTATACCGGCCAGGTTTGATCTGGCGAAGTTCCGGGAAGAGGCCTGCCGTGATGAGCAGCGGCCGTTCATGCCGGATTCCCTGTGTGTCTGCAATGGAGGTTATGATCGAGCGGAGGCTTGCTCCTCTGCGCACGACGATCCTGTCCTCGGATAGACCTTCTTCAGCCACATTCCAGCCGGGCAGAAAAAAAAATGCAGCAACAAATATCAGGGAGGGGAAAACGATGCTGGAAATGAGAACGAAGAAACGGCTTGTGATCGTGTCACGCATGAAACTGTCCCGGGAGGTTATCTGGATGAGAGCGTTTGTTGTTCGTTTTTCCATTCATGCTGAAACAGCCTTGTCTCTTCGATGATGCATTTATAGATTTTTTCCAGCGCACCGGCTTTCAGCTCGGAATCCGCCTGGTTCAACACATTGGTAAGTACTTCTTTCTCTCTCGCGGGTTGCAGCACTTCTTCACCGATTCGCTGCTTGAGCGAACTGATATTCTGGGCACAATTGAGCCTTTCGCAGAGCAGATTTGAGAGCTTATGGTCGATAGCGTCTATTTTTTTTCGCCACTCTTCAAGCTCAAGCCAGTGATGGTTCTTATTCGCGTTGTTCTCAGACATGGTGCGTGCAATCTTGAGTATGAAAACTTGTTACTGGTAAAATATTAAAATAAGGCAGATCTTTCGGGATTCCTTTTATTCTTTCGTTTCGCCGAAAATCGCCAGCCAGTGATCCACCTCTTTCTGGTTGAGCCGATCGGTGCCGAACTTTTTCCGGTTCACAACGCTCTCGCCCTGTCTGTCATGCTTTTCGGGGCGAGACAAATACTGCTCAATGAAATGTTCCGAGAACATATACGATGCTCCTCTTGCAGTTGCATGACGACAGATGGAACGGTCAGAGGAGACTATAGTAAACATTTGCGCTTTGCTTCCCAAAGATTTCAGGTGATCGATGATCCAAGCATCCGCCGAATAACCTTGGAAGGTGAAAACCTTGTTCAGCGCTCCGGCATCTCTGAGCGATCCCTTTGGCTGCCGGCCGTCATACACTACCGTAACCTTCGCTCCCGTTACCTGCTGGAACCCGAGCAGCATGGTTTCCACCTGTTCGCGCTTGTCCTGGAGAGAGCGTTGCTGTTTTTCAGGGAAAAGCTTGTGTAAAAGGTTGTAACCGTCAACAATATATTCTCTAAACGTTGTTGCCATAACTTTCAGTGAAACACTACGCGCCGCATCAGCATTACCCCCTGCTGCAAGGCCCGGTAGCCGCTTTAGCTCTCCATGTAAACCATAATAATAATAAGAAAAAGTTGTTCAGATAAAGCACTATTTGGTGTGGAGCATAGAGGATTACTGAATTTTCACAATATGTTGGCCGTTGTTTTTTTCCGATACCTTTTTATATATATTTAAAGTGGTGGAAAATGGGAAATATTGGGAGATAATGTATTTCATATGGCGGGTTTTATCGGAAAAGAACAGCACTCGATTGATGAGAAAGGGCGTCTTATGATTCCTGCACGGTTCAGGAAGCGTCTGGAGCAGGTTTTGGCCGACCCGGACAAAGTAACAACGACGTCTGCATTGCTCTATGTCATGAAAGCGTTGGATGGTTCTCTGGAGCTCTATGAACCGGAAGTCTGGGCGGAAAAGGAAAAGAGCCTTGCAAAGCTTTCCGATTTCAACCCCGATGAAAGAATGCTGAAAACCCTGATGTATGAAAGTCTCGATAGTGTGGAGATCGACCGGCAGGGCAGGATTGCTCTTCCGAAAGAGTTTATGCAGCATGCCGGTATAACGAAAGACGTGATTATCATAGGGGCCAATGTTAAAATGATACTTTGGTCCCCGGAAAAACTGTCAACTGTGCTCAGGGAAAACGGTTCACGGTTTCAGGTACTTGCAGGCAGATATTTTTAGGTTCTATGGACAGAGATGCGTATCACCGCCCGGTGATGGTGCGTGAAGTTATTGGGCAGCTGGTCAGGCGGGAAGGGATATATGTTGACGGGACGCTTGGCGGGGGCGGGCATTCGCTGGCAATCCTGCAGGCTTTACAAGAGAAGGGTTTTGAACAGAATTCTCTGCTGGTAGGCATCGATCAGGATCGTCATGCAATCGAGGAAGCTGAAAAAAAACTGGAACAGTTTCGTGATAAAACAAGGCTGGTACCGGGGAATTTCCGGGAGGTTGCCGCTATAGTCGGCGCAATTCGGGATCGTGAAGCTGGAGCAATGCCGGTTGCAGGAATTTTGCTGGATCTCGGGGTCTCTTCCTTTCAGGTCGATACCCCGGAGCGCGGATTCAGTTACACGCGCTCTGGCCCGCTCGACATGCGTATGGAGGCGGGGAAGGGCTTCACTGCGTCGGATATCGTCAACAACTGTGAGGAACGTGCGCTGGCCGGTATTTTGTTCAGATTCGGCGAAGAACAGAAAAGCCGCAGGATTGCGAGGGCAATAGTCGCGTGGCGCAGTGAAAAGGGCGATATAACAGATACACGGAACCTTGCAGCAATAGTCAAGAGTATCGTTAAAGATCCTGCTCGGCAAACGAGATCACTTGCGAGGGTTTTTCAGGCGCTGAGAATTGCGGTCAATGATGAGCTTGGTGCACTTGAGGAGGTCTTGCAAGACGGTGCAGAGATGCTCGCTCCGCTTGGAAGAATGGCTGTCATCAGTTATCACTCGCTCGAGGACAGGATGGTGAAACGATTTTTTACAAAGATTGCGACGGATGACTGGGGCCCCAAAGGGGTAGGTCTTCGGAAGCCGTTGCAGAAAGCGGAGTTCCGGGTTGTCACCGGCAAGCCCGAGGAGGCTTCGGATAATGAGATCAAAGAGAATCCCAGGGCAAGAAGCGCGAAGTTGAGGGTCATAGAAAAAAAGGAACAATCCGGAGAATGAAGTGAAATACACTGCTGAACAACAGGTTTCTTTCGAACATTTTCTTTCGGTCATGAAAGGTGCGTTACTGAGGTTGAGGCCGTTTACATCCGCCTTTGTAGAGATGAGGGAGAAGACGCACTTTTTCCGTAAGGTTCTTCATGAAAAACCTTTAGGACGCCGGACCGGAAACCGGGCAAACGCCCGGGGGACATCTAAAAAGCATTTCGATTTTGGTTCTATTCTTCACTTGCGTACCTTTGCTTTCATTATTGTCGGAACTGTGCTTCTGGTTGTTTATATCAATAATCTTCTGACGATAAACGAGCTTTCAAGGGAGAACGAGGGGCTGCGCGAAAGCATCGGGATCAGTAAGAGCGTCAATGCGGCTCTTGAGCTTGAACTGCAAGAAATCTACGCAATCGATAACATCTTGCTGAAAGCGGAGGCCATGGGGCTGAAAGCTCATATGACTCCGGCGGTGACCATAGGTGGAGAATGAAACCGGATCAGCTGATACCATGAGCAGGCAACGTGATTCCGGTCAACCTGGCGAAGCGTCAGGAAAAGAGTTCGGGTGGCGCCTCGGCGTTGTTGCCCTGTTGTTTGCCCTGTTGGTCGGGCTTATTGTTGTCAGATTGCTGAGCATCCAAGTGGTCGATGTTCAGAAATACAAGACCATGGCCACCAGACAGCATGAGCGGGAAGTTGCCGAGGAAGCAAAAAGAGGGCGAATCGTGGATCGCTCGGGGAAGCTGCTTGCCGAGAGTGTCCAGAAGATTTCCTTCTACGCCGACCCGTATCTTGTTCGAAATACGCCTGTCAGGATAAACGGAAAGCCCGACACGGTAAACCGGATATCGGATGTTGCATCGCTTTTTGCACGTCATTTCGGCAAAAATAAAAGCTACTATACCCGGAAGTTGCGCAAAAAAAGCCGTTTTGTCTGGATGGAACGATCCGTGCCGATCACAAAAGCCGAAAAGCTGATGGAGGCCGGAATAACGGGGGTAGGTTACGAAAAAGAGCAGCAGCGCTACTATCTCAACATTGCCTCACAAGTTATCGGTCTTACCGACAGTGACAACAAGGGGATCAGCGGTCTTGAAAAAAAGTTTCATGACGAGCTGAAGGGGCACGACGGCATAAAGGTTTTTCAGCGCTCGGCTATAGGAGAGCGGTTTCTTGCTGCCGGAGAGGATCAGATCGATGCACGGGAAGGATTGAGCATCCAGCTGACAATCGATGCCGATATACAGGCTATCGTCGAGGATGAGCTTCGCACCGCGGTCAGTAAGCATAAGGCAAATGCTGCGACAGGTATTGTCATGGATGTTGAGACGGGCGAAATACTTGCGATGGCGAATTATCCTGCGTTCAACATGAATAACCGCCGCAACTATCGCCCTGAAAAAGCAAGGAACCGGGCGATTACCGATGCATTTGAGCCTGGCTCGACTGTTAAAATCGTCATGGCGGCGGCTGCAACGGAAGTGTTCGGCCGGACGGCGGGAGACACGCAGGACGCCCATAACGGAACCTTTGTCGTGCACCGGCGTGTGATACGGGACCATGAAAAGTTTGAGCGCATGACGTTCCGGGAGGCAATGGTGCACTCGAGCAATATCGTTGCGGCAAAAACCGCAATGAGCCTGGGGGAACAAACCTTTTACGAATATGTCAAGCGGTTCGGGTTTGGTGAAAAAACCGGTATCGATCTCATAGGCGAGGTAAAGGGGCTCTTGAAAAAACCGGAAGAGTGGGACAAGACCACCCTTCCGTGGATGGGCTACGGCTATGCTTTTACGGCAACGCCTTTACAGGTTCTGCAAGCCTATGCGGCGGTCGCGAACGAAGGGATGATGATGCGTCCCTATGTTGTAAGCCGGATGCTGGATGCCCGGGGAAGCGTGGTTCGGGAAAACAGTCCGAAAAAAGAGCGGCGGGTTGTAAAGCCGGAAACCGCCAGGTACCTGATCGATCAGTATCTGGAACCGATTGTCGTCGAAGGGACCGGTATCGAAGCGGCGATTCCCGGTATTTCAGTGGCCGGTAAAACCGGTACGGCACAGAAGCTGAAAAACGGATCTTATCATCAAAGAGCCTATGTTGCCTCGTTTGTCGGTATATTCCCGGCGGACAAGCCGAAAATTGCTGCAATTGTCGTGATCGATGAGCCGAAGCCGGAATATTACGCAAGCATGGTCGCAGCACCGGTTTTTTCCCGTGTCGGCAGAAAAATAATTGCTGTATCGGAACCGCTGAAAAAAGAGCTGGCCATCGTGTCGCCGGCTGAGGAAGCGCTCGACTCGCTGAAAGCGGTTGCGGTTCCTGAGCTTGTCGGGCTGCCGGGAAGGGACGCAAGGCGGCTGCTCGAATGGACGGAGCTTGTTATGAAATACGACGGGAGTTTGAAGGATATTGTTACGGCGCAACAGGTTGCTTCCGGCACCATGGTTGAGCCGGGTTCGCCCATACAGGTCACCCTTGGAAAACCGATGGAGAAGGAGTTCTACAATCAGACCGGAATGCAGTGAGGGAATGGAGAGGATAAGGCTGGATATGTTGCTGGAACGGCTGGAAGTGCTGTCCGTTACAGGCGATTGCAAGCCAGCACGATACATCGAAGGGATTACATCGGATTCACGTGAGGTTGTAAAAGGGTCTCTGTTCATTGCAGTAAGGGGGTTCGAGACCGACGGGCACCGTTTTATCCGGGAGGCAGTCGACAAGGGAGCGGCGGTTGTGGTCTGCGAAGAACTGCCGGGGACAATGCAGGAGGCGGTCTGTTATGTTGTCGTGCGGAATTCCAGGCTTTCCATGGCGCAGATTGCAAAGCGGTTTTACCACGATATCTCCGACAGGTTACAGATTATCGGGGTCACGGGGACCAATGGTAAAACCACGACCGCTCGTCTCATGGCGGCAATGATGAACGATTGTGGAATCCGAACGGGGTATATCGGTACAGGTCTGGCGCTTGCAGGGGAGGAAACCGTTCCTCTCGGGAAAACAACTCCCGAGGCGGAAGAGCTCCACCGTCTTTTTTTCATGATGGCCGAACGGGGATGCAGGGCGGTGGCCATGGAGGTTTCCTCTCACGCGCTGGTTTTGCAGAGAACCCATGGAATCCGGTTTGCCGGAGCGGTTTTCACGAACCTGACGCAGGATCATCTTGATTTTCATCAGACGATGGAAGACTATGCACGGGCGAAACAAACGCTAATGGGCGCAGTTGTGCCCGAAGGGTTCGTTGTTGTCAATGCCGATGACCGATGGGCGGCTTTCATGGCAAAAAACCGGGGAAACGCCCGTTTGTTTTGCTGTACGGTCGGGGATAAGCTGTTTGGCTGTCAGGAAGGGACGGAAATAAAAGCCAGAATGATCATGGCCGGAATGCAGCGGACGCAGGTGGAGGTTGAGGCAGGGGGCTGCATCTATGAATGCAGCTTCAGGTTGCCGGGCGTCTACAACGTCATGAACCTGCTCGAAATCTTTGCTGCCGGAGTCGCCATGGGTATCCGCCCTGAACAGGTTATCGGAAGCCTTGCCGGGGCTTCGCCGGTAGAGGGCCGAATGGAGATAATTGGTGATGCGACCGGTGACTGCTACGCTGTTGTCGATTACGCACATACTCCGGATGCGCTGGGAAAGGTGATCGCTGCGCTGAACGATCTCAAGCTCGAAGGATCGGCGCTGATTGTCGTGTTCGGGTGCGGAGGAAACCGTGACCGGGACAAGCGCTCGAAAATGGGGGCTATTGCCTCGGAAGGAGCCGACAGGATTATCGTGACGTCAGATAATCCGAGAGATGAAAACCCGGAGGATATCATGGATGATATTGTCGAGGGAGTTGCTGTTCCGTGTTTCCTTCGGTTCGTTGACCGTGCCGAAGCGATTCATTGTGGTGTCAACCTCTTGAAAAAAGGGGATATTCTGCTTGTTGCAGGGAAAGGGCACGAAACCTATCAGGAGTCGGCAGGAGTTCGCCGCTACTTTTCCGATCAGGAAGTCACAAGGGCAGCACTGATTGCAAGAAACGCACAGGGTAAATGAAAAAGGGGGGCTGAAACGAGGAATATGGCAGCTTGTCTGGCAAGAGAGGATTTTGAAACAGTCGGTACACTTGCGGGTTTTACCCGTGATGATCCCGTCATGTTCCCCGAACCGTCGGTTGTGATCGACTCCCGGAACGTAAGGGGAGGTGGGCTGTTTTTTGCCCTACAAGGAGAGTCTACGGACGGGCATCACTTCGTTCATCAGGCTTTCGAGAAAGGCGCGGCCTGTGCGGTTGTTGCCAGGGAATGGTACGACCGGCAGGAGCCGGCGGGTGAACATGCTGGGGAGGGGTATCTTGTGGTCGACGATACCGTGGAGGCATTGCAGCAGCTTGCAAGGCGCTACCGTCTGAAATTCGATATTCCGTTTATCGGGATTGGCGGGAGCAACGGAAAAACCACGACCAAGGAGATGACGGCCTCGGTACTCCGGGGCCGTTACCGGGTTCATATGAGCGAAGGAAATCTCAATAATCATCTTGGTGTCCCCTTGACGCTTTTCGGCCTTCGCAGTGAACACGAGATGGCCGTGGTTGAAATGGGAATAAACCATCCCGGTGAAATGGAACTGCTTACCGCTCTTGCAGGACCGACACATGGTCTTCTGACCAATATCGGCCACGAGCATCTGGAATTTTTACGGAATCTCGACGGGGTTGCACATGCAGAAACCGCACTGTACCGTTATCTGCAGGAGCATCATGGCGTTGCTTTCGTAAACAAAATGGACAAGCGGCTTATCGATGCTGCCGCCGGAATGGCCAATACCGTACCTTACGGCAGTCGGCAGGATGAGAACGGCCTGTGGGCGGAGGATATCGGAATGGGTAGTACCGGCAATGCAATGTTTACACTTTGCTGCAGCATCGGAACCGTGCCTGTCAGTCTGCAGCTTGCCGGTCGTCACAACGTTTCGAACGCCGTTGCTGCCGCAGCTGTCGGGTTGCATTTCGGATTGACCCTGGAGGAGATTGCTGCAGGTCTGGAGCGTCTCAAGCCTGAGTGCGGCTGGAAACGGCTCGAGTTTCAGGATGCTGGCGGGGTGGTTGTCGTGAACGATACCTATAACGCCAATCCGGATTCCCTGCGGCATGCGCTTGATCTGTTGTGCGAACTCCCGGCCAAGGGAAAACGGGTGGCGGTCATCGGAGACATGCTGGAACTGGGTGATGTCAGCGCAACCGAACATCAGGCGATCGGCCGTTACGCTGCGGCGCTCGACCGGCTTGACGTTCTTTACACGTTCGGGGAGCAGGCCGCACACTGCTGCCGGGAAGCCGGGACAAAATGTTCAGGGCATTTTACCGAGGAAGAGAAGCTTCAAGAGATGTTGAACGCTTCGCTCAACCCGGGTGATGTGCTCCTGCTCAAAGCTTCACGGGGAATGAGGCTGGAGCGGTTCGCCGAAGGTCTCATGAAGTCATGTGGTTTGGATCAATAAATCGTTTTTCTGTTTATGCTTTACTATTTGCTGCACTACATAAATCAGGTTTTCGACCCCCCCGGTTTCGGCGTTGTAGAATATATTACGTTCAGGGCAAGTGCGGCCGCGATAACCTCCCTTCTCATCACCATTCTTGCGGGTCCGAAGCTGATCCGTTTCCTTAAAGCCAAATATGTCGAGCCGGTCAAGGAAGAGGCTCCTGCCGAGCACCGGCAGAAAAAGAAAAATCTCCCCACGATGGGAGGCACGCTGATCATCTTTTCGGTGCTTGTTTCCGGTATGCTCTGGGCCAAGTTTGACGATCCCTATGTCTGGCTGATTTTCCTCTCGATTCTCTGGATGGGGGCCATCGGGTTTATCGATGACTACCGGAAGGTTGTTCTGAAAATCAAGGGTGGATTGTCGGCGAAGTACAAGCTGATCGGACAGGTTTCCCTCGGTCTCTTTATCGGGTTCTATACACGGCTTGACCCGGCGTTTTCCGTGCTTCTTACGGAAACGACAATTCCCTTTTTCAAGGATCTGATGATCGATTACGGCTGGTGGTACATTCCTATCGTGGTGTTTATCATTACAGCGGTCTCCAACGCGGTGAATCTTACCGACGGCCTTGACGGTCTAGCTGCCGGTATCTCCGGTATTGTGGTATTCGGCCTTGGAGGTTTCGCCTATCTTACCGGTAACATCGTCTATGCCGATTATCTCGATATCGCCTACATTCCCGGAGGCGGTGAGGTTACGATCGTCAGTATGGCAATTGTCATGGCATGCGTGGGATTTCTGTGGTTCAACTCCCATCCCGCAGAGATTTTCATGGGAGACACCGGGTCTCTGGCTCTCGGCAGCGCCATTGCGGTCATCGCACTGCTGATAAAAAAAGAGCTTCTGCTGCCGGTGCTTGCCGGGACGTTTCTTATCGAAACCCTTTCGGTTTCTTTGCAGGTCGCATGGTTTAAATTTACCAAATGGCGATACGGTGAAGGAAGGCGGATATTTCTCATGGCTCCCCTGCATCACCATTACCAGATGAAGGGCTGGGCAGAGGAAAAGATTGTCATACGGTTCTGGATCATCACGTTGCTGTTTTTCATGGCGAGTCTGATGACATTAAAACTGAGGTAAGTGTGAACGCAGAAAGAATAAAAGGGTCTTCTGTCAGCGTTATCGGAGCGAAACGAAGCGGAATTGCAGCGGCATTACTGCTTCGGGAGCGAGGGGCCGATGTTTTTGTGAGCGACAGCGAACCTCTTGGCGGACATGAACGCGCGCTTCTCCGGCAAAACGGTATTTCTTTTGAGGAGGGTGGTCACAGCGGAAGGATACTCGGAGCGGATTTCGCTGTCGTGAGCCCCGGTATCCCTCCCCATGTGCAGGTCATGCGGCTTCTCGAACAACAGCACATTACACTGTTCAGTGAAATCGAAGTTGCCTCATGGTTTTGCCCTGCCCGCATCATCGGTATTACCGGAACGGACGGAAAGACGACGACCGCGACGCTGATCGCTGCAATATGCGCTGTCGATGCCGCCGAACGCGGGTACCGGGTGTTCAGTGCAGGCAATATCGGGATTCCTTTCTCCTCTGTTGTTGGAGAGATGAACCGCGGGGATATTGCGGTTGTCGAACTCAGCAGCTATCAGCTCGAGCGTTGTGAAACCTTCCGGCCGGATATTGCTGTCATCACCAACATCATGCCCGACCATCTTGACCGTTACGAAGGAAGCATGCAGCGCTATGCTGCAGCCAAGTATAGGATTTATGCAAACCAGAAAAAAGATGACCGCCTGGTCTATAATGCGGATAACGAAATCCTTCGCGCTCATTTCGGCGACAGGGGGCGCTTTGTCCCCGGCCTGGTACCGTTCGGTATGGACAGGGAACGTGTTGCCGAAGCCGGCGAACAGTATGCGGCCATGGACGGGGAATGGCTGACAACCGTGATCGATGGCCGCAAGGAACGGGTAATCAGCGATGACGGCCTGTTGAAAAGAAGTTTCAGGGGGGGGCATAACCTTGAAAACGCGCTTGCTGCAGTTGCTGCCGTAAAGGTATCGGGTATCGGCGTCCTGCCGATCCGGCAGGCGCTCCGGGATTTTGGCGGTGTCGAGCATCGTCAGGAGTATGTTGGTACGATCAACGGCGTTGACTGGATCAACGATTCCAAGGCAACGAATCTCAACGCTCTTCGCCGCGCGTTGGAGGCGGTGCCGGGGAAGATGGTGCTCATAGCAGGGGGACGGGAAAAGGGGGACGATTTCGGAGAGCTTGAAAAACAGGTAAAAGAGAAGGTTTCGATGCTGGTGGCTTTCGGTGAGTCAAGAGATAAATTTGCGTCAGCGTTTTCCTCCGTAGTCAGGGTAGTTCAGGCCGGCACGCTTGAAGAAGCCGTGGAACTGGCGGTACAGCAAGCGGTTGCGGGCGAAACGGTTCTGTTCTCTCCGGGATGCTCCAGTTTCGACATGTTCGAGAATTATGAGGTAAGAGGTGCTGTGTTCAAGCAGTGTATCCGGGAGATTGCCGAATGAAACAGCACGAAAGCATATTCGGGGAGCGCCCATCGGGCCGGCATATGGTCGCCGGCCAAACCATCGAGGCAAAAAGTGTCGCCGGCAAGCTGCTGCTGCTTATCGTCGTGCTGCTGATGTGTATCGGTGTAGTGGTGGTTTACAGCAGCGGTGCAGGATGGGCTCAACGGAAGTTTTCCAATCCCGAGTATTTTCTGTGGAGACAAGTGTTTTATACGTTTTTGGGGGTGGTTACGGTGATCTTGTTCTCTTCGGTTGATTACCAGATATTCAGAAAGCTGAGCAAGGTTCTGTTCTTCGTGAGCATTGTTCTGCTTGCGGGCTTGCTGTTTTTCAAGTTCATAGGGGTCGTCAAGGGCGCTGCCCGGTGGATTCATCTCGGTCCTTTCAGTTTCCAGGTATCCGATTTTGCCAAATATGCCTTGATTTTTCATTTTGCACGACTGATAACCGACAAAAAAGGGTTTATCAAGGATCTCAACGAAAGCTACTATCCCCTGCTTACCCTTCTTTTGACCGTTGTTGCCCTGATTGCGTTTGCGCCCAACTTCAGTACGGCCTCGCTTGTTGCCATCATCGGCTTTACGATGATGTTTCTCGGGGGTGTCCGGCTCAAGCACCTGCTTGTTACGGCAGTTCCGTTGATTCCGCTGGCCGGGCTGTTCGCCATAGCCCAGCCTTACAGGGTCGCGAGGCTCTTGTCGTTTTTCAACGGAGGGGATGAGCAGCAGCTTTCTTATCAAGTGCGCCAGGCGCTTATCGGTTTGGGAAACGGCGGCCTTTTCGGGCTTGGGATCGGCGAGAGCAAACAGCGAGAGCTTTTTTTGCCGCTTTCCTACAACGATTTTGTGTTTGTTATCATCGGTGAGGAGTTCGGCTTTATCGGAGCGGTAGCCGTGCTTGTTCTTTTTTCGGCTTTCTTTGTCTGCGGCCTGATTATCGCCAAGAATGCCGCTGACGGTTTTGGACGTTTTGTCGCACTGGGCATTACCATTACCATCGTCTTGTACGCGTTTATCAACATAGCGGTCGCCAGCCATGTGCTTCCTACGACGGGAGTGCCGCTTCCCTTTATCAGCTATGGGGGAACAGCGCTTCTGTTTAATTCTCTCGGGGTAGGGATCCTGGTCAATATATCGAGGAGAAGAAAGAATGATGGAAGGCTTCCCTCCGATCCCGATATGAGAGGAGGTTTTGGATGAAGGTTATCTTTGCAGGAGGAGGAACCGGCGGTCATCTCTACCCGGCGGTAGCAATGGCCGAGGAACTGTTGGAACGGTATCCCGGCACCAAGGTTCTGTTTGCCGGTACGGAGAAAGGTATCGAGGCGACAGAAGTTCCAAGGCTGGGGTATCGGCTGCATACGTTCAGGGTACGGGGGCTCAGCCGCGGAACGTCGCCGGCCGACCTGCTTCGCAATGCAGGAGTGTTGACCGGTTTTACAGGTGCTGTCGGAAAAGCAGCGTCCCTGATCAAAAGAGAGAACCCGGATGTTATTGTCGGTACAGGAGGATTTGTCAGTGCTCCCCTGCTGCTGGCGGCACAGCTGCTCGGGAAAAAAAATCTCATACAGGAACAAAATGCTTTTCCCGGCGTGACCACGCGGCTGCTTTCTCTGTTTGCTTCCGAGGTGCATCTTTCATTTCCGGACAGCAGGCGTTTTCTGAAAAGAAAGAGCGGTGTTTATGTTACAGGGAATCCGGCCCGCAGTTTCTCCCTGAGCGACAGAGGTAAGGCGAATGCGACGTTCAGCCTCGATCCGGAGTTGTCGACCCTTCTTGTTTTTGGCGGGAGTCGCGGGGCTCGTTCTATCAACAGCGCCGTGAAACAATGGGTTAAGGAACTCGATGGCAGATCGAACGTCATCTGGCAAACCGGTTCTCTTGACTACAAATCGATCAGCGAAGAGTTCAGTCCTTCGCACAATCTCTGGATCGGCCCGTATATCAACGATATGGGCAGTGCTTATGCTGCAGCTGACCTTGTACTCTGCAGGGCGGGAGCGTCGACCGTTGCGGAGCTGACAAACCTCGGCAAGCCGGCCATACTGGTTCCCTACCCCTATGCAACGGGCAACCATCAGTTTTTCAATGCAGAGGCGCTCTCGAAAGATGGTGCTGCTGCGCTGGTCGAAGACCGTGAGATTAACGGTGAGCGGACAAAAGGGCTGGTTTATGAGTTGCTGGCGGACGGCAAAACGAGAGAAAAAATGGAGGCGGCCTGCAGAAAGCATGGAAAACCGGAAGCTGCAGGCGAACTCGCAAGGCGGATTGCTCAACTGGGAAACAGATAAAAGAAGAATTGTGGAACTGGGAAAAACAAAGTGCGTGCATATCGTCGGCATCGGCGGAGCCGGGATGAGTGCTATTGCCGAGCTGCTGCTGAAATCCGGCTTGACCGTTACAGGATCAGACATTGCCGCAAACGAGGTGACAAGAAAGCTGCAGGCGGAAGGAGCGGTTGTTGCAAAAGGGCATAGCGAGCACAATATCGTAGAGTGCGACGTTGTTGTTTACTCCTCGGCTGTAGCAGCAGGGGACAATGTGGAAATTGCCGCTGCACTGCAGAGAGGGATTCCCGTTATAAAACGGGACGAAATGCTCGGAGAGCTCATGCGGTACAAAAGTGGAATATGCATTGCCGGTACCCACGGCAAGACCACGACAACCGCGATGATTGCCACGATGCTCATCGAGGCCGGGGAGTCTCCCACCGTCATGATCGGAGGAATTTCAGATTACCTGAAAGGCAGCACCATGGTCGGCAGTGGCCGATACATGGTGATAGAGGCTGACGAGTACGATCGCGCGTTTCTCAAACTCACACCTTCTCTTGCCGTGATCAACAGCCTGGAGATCGAGCATACTGATACCTATGGGAGCATCGAGGAGCTCAGGGAAGCGTTTATTGTTTTTGCAAACAAGGTTCCGTTTTACGGAAGGGTGCTGTGCTGTGTGGATTGGCCGGAAATACGCAACATCGTTCCCCGGCTGGACAGGCGTTCGGTCACTTACGGTATCGAGGAGTCGGCGGATTTTACGGCGCATGACATAGAAGTTGAGCGAAACAGAACGTTTTTCACGGTAGAGTATCAAAAGAAGGAGATGGCCCGTTTCAACATTGCCGTTCCCGGACGCCACAATGTACAGAACGCGCTTGCGGCAATTGCGACAGGCATGGAAATGGGATTGCCGGTCGAGGGTCTTGTTTCCGGCCTCGCTGCCTTCAGCGGCATGAGAAGACGGTTTCAGATCAGGTACAGCCGGGAGGGAGGGCCGGTCGTCATTGATGATTACGCACATCATCCTTCTGAGGTCAAGGCTGCGGTCAAGGCCGCAAAGGCCGGCTGGCCGGATTATGAGATTGTCGCTGTTTTTCAGCCCCACCTGTTGTCACGGACAAAAGATTTTTCGAACGAGTACGGGTGGGCGCTTTCAAATGCAGACAGGGTATTTGTGGCCGATGTGTATGCCGCACGTGAAAGCCCGGAAAACTTTCCCGGTATCGACGGGGGACTCGTAGCTGATGCCGCAAATGTGGCCGGTGCGCACAAGGTACGGTTTGTCCCCGACCGGGAGGAACTCTGCACAAGCCTGAAGAGTTACTGTGTAGCAGGTAAACTGCTCCTTTGTATGGGGGCAGGAGATATTACCGGTGTAGCGGCAGAGCTTGCGGAGGAATGTAGAGACAAGGAGTCGGAATCCTGAAATTAGTGAGTCGTCCGTTCTCGTAATCAGCGAAGCGGCAATCGTAATCGAAAAACAAAATCCGTTTACTAAACAGATCAACAGTTGTATAGATGATCAGTACTGAAGAGCTGCTGGACACCATCAGGGGGGAGGTGCTCCTTGGCGAACCCATGAAAGAGCATACCGCCCTGAGGATCGGGGGGTACGCTGATTTTTATGTCGATCCTCTTGACAGAGACGATCTCTGCAGGGCGCTGTCACTTTTTGAGCTCAGGAATCTGCCGTATACGCTTATCGGCAGGGGGACGAACCTCCTGGTTCATGATGACGGTATCAGGGGGGCGGTTATCGCTACGTCGAGGGCATTGGGAGAGTATACCATCAAGAAGAATATAGTGACCGCTGGTGCAGGTGTGCCTCTGGCGGTGCTCGCTGAAAAAACGTTTTCTCTTTCTCTTGGCGGTATGGAAATGCTGCAGGGAGTTCCCGGAACCGTTGGCGGGGCCATTGCTATGAACGCTGGAGCCTACGGTCAGGAGATCGCGGGAGTTGTATCCTGGGTTGAGGTATTTGAAAACGGGAGACCCAGGGTTGTTCCTGTAGAGGGGATCGAGTTCGGTTATCGTTACAGCTCGCTTGGCGGGTGTGTCATCCTTGGTTCGGGTATGAAGCTTGGAAAACTTTCCGCTGCCGAACACGACAAGCGAGACCGGTTGCGCAGGGAGGCGTTCCGGGAAAGAGCCTCCTCACAGCCGTTGTCCCGGCCCAACGCCGGTAGCATTTTCCGTAACCCGCGGCCCGAAGAGAATCCATCGGGCCTCGGTGCAGGGCAGATGATCGATGCATGCGGGCTAAAGGGAGCCCGTAGCGGAGGGGCGATGATTTCCAGGGAACATGCCAACATCATCATCAACACCGGTGAGGCGAGAGCTGCCGATGTCGTGGAGTTGATCTGTCTTGCAAAAGAACATGTCCGGAAGATGTTCGGTGTAACGCTCGAACTGGAAATAAAGCTTTTCGGATATGAAAAGATACTATGCTGATGCAAGGATTTGTCTATGATGACGATTCAGGCATTCCTCCGGCAGAGCACGATGAGCCGGCGGAGTTGAAAAGCGGGACCGGTCCCGCTCCGCCAGGCCCCCGGTGGAGGGTTGTTGCAGCACTGCTGCTTGTTGTTGCAGCACTGCTGCTGGGGTTGGGCATCTACGCACAGCATTGGAAAAAAAATATGTGGGTGAAAGACGTTATCGTCAGCGGCAACGGGTTGTTTGATGCTTCGGAGCTGGAGAAAAAGGCTGAAGGGCTTCTCGGCACAAACATCGAGGAAGTCGATGCTTCCGTTCTCAGGAAAAAGTATGCAGCACTTCCCTATGTCAGGCAAGCCGAGGTTGTTAAGGAGATGAACGGAATCGTTCGCATCAACATCGAAGAGCGTAAACCGATGGCAAGGGTGGTGCACGGAGATAAAGTTCAGGTTATTGATACGGAAGGTTATATCTTGCCTTACCGTGGTCTTCCCCCGTCCTCGTCGATGCTGCTTCGGGTCACCGGCATGAAAACAGAGCATGAAAAGGGCGCACGCCTGAAAAAAGCAAATGAGGGGAATTTGGCTGTTCTCAGAGAGATGATCGAGGCTTTGTCGGCTTCTGACTATGCACGGTTGCTGATCAAGGACGTCTACCTGAAAGAAGAGAATAAGACGTATTTCGCGGTTGCCGGTGCCCCTACCCGTTTTATCGTCGGGAATGACGGCGACTACAAGGAAAAGTTGAAAAAATTCGAGATATTCTGGCAAAAGGTGGTGGCCAAAAAGGGGCTTGACGGTTATGAAATGGTTGATCTGCGATTCTCCAAAAGAATTTTTGCCGTAGAGAACCGCCGGCAGGGTTTCAACAGGATATCGCCCTGATATATCGTGTACAGGATGCAACAATGCAAAGAAGCAATATAGTCGTCGGGCTTGACATAGGGACAACAAAGGTGTGTGTTGTCGTTGCCGAAAGGGATGAAATGGGCAAGCTCAACATCCTGGGGCAGGGCCGTGCAGATTCCGAGGGGCTCCAGCGTGCTACTGTGGTCAACATCAACAAGACGGTTGATGCTATCAAATCGGCGGTCGCCGATGCCGAACGCGAATCCTCGATACGGATAAAGGGGGTTAATGTCGGCATATCAGGTGCTCATGTCCACTGTATCAACAGTAATTCAGAGATAAGCGTCAATCAGTCGGGTATAGTCAATACCTCGGACGTCAAGCGTTTCCTTGAAAAAGCAAAGACCAATATCCGGTACCTGGACATCGATCACGAGATCATCCATGTGATTCCGCAGGAGTTCATCGTCGATGATCAGGAGGGAGTGCTTGATCCGATCGGTATGGCCGGAACCACGATGCGCGGCAGCGCGTATATCGTGGTGGGAATGAAGACCAAGATCCGCAACATCAAGCAGTGTGTTGAAAAAGCGGGTCTCGAGGTCAATGCCATGACATTTGAGCCCATAGCATCGGGACTTGCTGTTATGAAAAACAGTGAGAAAAAAAGCGGCGTTGTCATTATCGACATCGGCGGCGGTACGACAGAAATTGCCATTTATATAGACGGAGCGATTCGTTTTTCGGAAGTGATCAAGGTTGCCGCCAACGATGTAACGCATGATGTTGCATACGGTGTCAAGGCGCTTTATGAGGTTGCGGAAGAGTTGAAGATAAAGCATGGTTTTGCGTATTCTAAAGAGCGCACCGAGGATGAGGAAATACTGATTGAGGGTATAGAAGGACGTCCACGGAAGTCGTTTATGAAGAGTTCACTGACCTTGATTATCGAGGCCCGTATGATGGAAATTTTCGAGCTGATCAGAGACACAATCAAACGGTCGGGATATTTTGACTATTTGAATGCAGGCGCGGTTATTACCGGCGGAGGCTGCTTGATTCCCGGAACCGATACTCTTGCCTCGGGTATAGTCGGTCTCGATGTGAGAGTCGGTTATCCTGAAGGTATATCTGGAGGGATCAAGGGCGCGATCAACAGTCCAATCTATGCCACGGTTATGGGGCTTGTCGCCTACTCTTTCGAGAACAGTGACTTTCAGGACAGGAGCGTCATAGACCTGCGTAATGGTTCGGCCGAGTCCGTTGATGCCGAAGAAAGTCACCCGCAGGGAGAAGCGGGAAAGAAAATAGTCGATCGTTTGAAAGACTGGTGGGAAAAGCTTTGAGAGGGGTGCTAAAAAGGAGGAGTGTGGTACATGGCGTTTGAACTGGATCCCGGCTTGTTTGAGCATGAAGAAGAAAGAGGCGTATCCATCAAGATCGTCGGAATAGGCGGTTGCGGGGGAAATGCCGTGAACAATATGATCGACCGCAGAATTGCCGGTGTTGATTTTATCGCCTTCAATACCGATCGTCAGGCGTTGCTGAATTCCAAGGCCCCTACCAGGATTCAGATCGGCAAGAAAGCAACCAACGGTCTGGGGGCAGGCGCGGATCCGGCAAAAGGCCGTCAGGCAGCCGAGGATGACCGTGAAGTGATCGCGGACCAGCTTCGGGGTGCGGATCTGGTTTTTATTGCCGCCGGGATGGGGAAAGGAACCGGAACCGGTGCCGCCCCGGTTATCGCCTCCATTGCAAGAAACATGGGAATTCTGACCATCGGTGTCGTTACCCGGCCGTTCAGCTTTGAGGGAAAGATCAAGGCTGAGATAGCCGATGGCGGTATTGCGGAGCTGCGAAAATATATCGATACCCTTATTGTTATAGAGAACGAGAAGATTCTCAGTATTGCCGAAGAGGGAATCAGTGCTACCGAAGCGTTCAATATGGCGAACGATGTCCTGTATCGTGCCGCAAAGGGCATTGCGGATATTATTACCAGTCATGGCCATGTTAATGTGGATTTCGCCGATGTGCGGAGCATTATGTCCGGTGCAGGAGATGCCGTGATGGGATCGGCTACGGCCTCGGGCGAAAGGAGAGCGCTCAAAGCCTCTGCCGATGCCATTGCAAGTCCGCTGCTGGAGGGCATAACTCTCAACGGGGCGAAAGGTGTGCTGGTCAATATGACCGGAGATGTAACCATGCGGGACATGTCCGATGCAATGAGCTACCTCGAGGAGCAGGTTGGAAAAGCTGCCAAAATAATAAACGGATATGTCGAGAACCCCGAAGCTTCAGGAGAGATCCGCGTAACGGTTATTGTCACAGGTTTCAGCCGGAGTCGGCAAGATCCGCGGGAGAAAGATACTGCAGAGACCATGTTCGCTGCCGATACCAAGGCTTCCCGGGGAGTGTATTCCCAGCCGATTTCCCGGCAGATAACTTCCGGCGCCCATGATCTGACGCAGGACGATCTTCGAATTCCGGCATACATACGCCGAAAGATTGCAATTCATGATCCCATGGAGGTAGGGGCTCCGGCTAAAGAGAGCGTATCAAAAGCCGAGGAGAGTGCGGATGACGTGATTCGCAAGGGCGAGACCAGCATGCCTGCTTATCTGCGTCGGCGCAAGCAGTAGTTCCAGGTTCTTTCAAATGTCCGTGCCGGTCGGAAGTCTTTTCATAATCGTAACGCAAAAAGAGGTGCTGACGGCGTTTCTTGTTCGGCGACATGTTATCTTGAGTGCGGATATGGTTTGTCAAAGATTATCGTTGAGGGATGCGGGAAAACAGTGAACGACCGGGACAGCAGGGAAAAAGACCTTCACTTAGGACGTTTGTGTTTACCGCATTATCGTACCGGAAACGTGCCGGTATGTCGGCATGGCTGCTGCACCGCTTCACGGGCACTGCTCTCGTGCTTTATCTGGTGGCCCATATTATGGGACTGCGCTCCCTCGCTGACCCTGCTGCCTTTGAAGTATACATAACGACATTCAGAAGCCCCCTGTTCAAAATTGCCGAAGTCATGCTGCTCGGGTCGATTGCGTTCCATGCATTCAACGGCTTGAGGATAATGATTCAGGACATGTTTTATCGTTCCGAAAATCAGCGACGGTTGTTTTACGGAGTATTCCTGTTGTCGGTTCTCGTAACACTCGCGGGCGGCCTGACTCTTGTTTTTCCTTACTTCATAGCCCCATTCTTGCCATGAACCGTATGAATGACAAGCAGGAAAACTGTCGGTCAACCGGTTTCAGGGCTTTCGGATGGCTTATGCAGCGGGTAACAGGTGTTGGTCTCCTGCTGTTGCTCGGTCTGCATTTCTGGCTGCAGCATATGCCGAACGGTTTTCTTGCGACAGCGGAAGAGTATAACGCACTATTCAGGCAGTTCGGTGCTTCGGGGGGAGAGCTTGCCGACGCTGTTGCAGGCGGAACGTTAAAGGAGGCTCTGCCCGGAGAGCATGTCATTACCTACAGCAAAGTGCTTGAGAGGCTGCAGTCGCCATTGTGGAAAATGATCGATATCGCACTGCTGCTTCTGGCACTGTCGCATGGTATGCAGGGGCTCGGCAGGGTTGTGGGTGACTACATACAAAGCGTGCCGGTACGGAAGGTTGCCGTTGCGCTTGGCTGGGTAGCGGCTTCTTTACTTGCCTGGCAAGGAATTGCGACAATAATGGCTGTCGGAACGAATTAGGTTAACGGGATTATGCAGGTTGTCTATCATGATGTGATCGTAGTCGGCGCTGGTCTTGCAGGGCTCAGAGCCGCCGTTGAGATTGCCGGAAAGCACGATGTTGCCGTCCTGTCAAAGCTTCACCCTCTCAGGTCTCATTCGGGGGCGGCCCAGGGAGGAATATCCGCCGCCCTCGGGAATGCAGAGAAAGACTCTCCGGAATGGCATGCATACGATACCATCAAAGGATCCGATTATCTGGCAGACCAATATGCCGTACAGGTTATGTGCAATGATGCCCCGCGCGCGATTATCGAGCTCGAACATCTCGGCGTGCCATTTTCACGTTTTGATGACGGGCGTATCGCTCAACGCCTTTTCGGCGGACATACCAAAAACTTCGGGGAGGCTCCGATCCGAAGAACCTGCTATGCCGCCGACAGGACCGGTCATGTCTGTCTCAATACGCTCTATGAGCAGTCGCTGAAAAGGCGTGTCAGTTTTTACGCCGAATACCAGGTGCTGGATCTTTGCATGGCTGAGGGGGCGGTCAACGGAGTGGTCGCTCTCGAACTCAAGACCGGACAGCTCATGCTCTTTCATGCCAGGGCGGTGATATTTGCTACAGGGGGCTATGGAAAGGCCTGGAAAACGACGTCAAACGCTTTTGCCAACACCGGTGACGGGCTGGGCATAGCGTTGAACAACGGTATCCCCCTCCAGGACATGGAGTTTGTGCAATTTCATCCGACCGGTCTCTATCAACTTGGCATCCTCATCACCGAAGCTGCGCGCGGAGAAGGAGGGGTTCTGCGCAACGGGCAGGGGGAAAGGTTTATGGAGCGTTACGCGCCGAGTATCAAGGATCTTGCGCCGCGCGATATCGTAAGCAGGAGCATCTATGAGGAAATCAGTCAGGGGCGTGGTGCCGGGCCGATGAAAGACCATGTTCTACTTGATCTGACAGGGCTTTCAAAAGGAAAGACCACTGAAAAACTCCCTGAAATCGAGTCGTTCGCAAAGATCTATCTTGGTGTAGATCCTGCAGAAGCGCCGATTCCGGTACAGCCGACCTGTCATTATGCGATGGGAGGAATTCCTACGGACGTTAACGGTAGAGTATCTGCAGACGTAAACGGGCGTGAAATCCCAGGGTTCTGGGCAGCTGGTGAGGTTGCCTGCGTGTCGGTTCACGGTGCGAACCGCCTTGGTTCCAACTCCCTGCTGGATCTTATCGTGTTCGGCAGGCGCGCAGGCAAGGACATCAACCGTTTTCTCGACAGGGTTTGTCTCACTCCTTTGCCGCTGGATACCGCTTCGGCCAACAGGATTCGTGAACGAATCGAAGAGTTTAAAGGAAAAAAAAGTGGTGAAACAGTTTCTGTAGTCAGAACTGACCTGCAAAAAGTGATGATGGACAGGGTCTCGGTGTTTCGCAGTGAACAGGGACTTTCGGATGCGGTAGAAGAGATCGCCGCGCTTCAGAAGAGAGCTGAAGCCGTAAGGGTTGCCGACCAGAGCAGGAATTTCAATACGGAACTGCTCGAGGCGATAGAGCTGCAGCATATGGTTAATTACTCGAAGGCTGTGGCAGTTTCGGCACTCAAGCGAAGGGAAGCACGAGGTGCCCACAGCCGGGACGACTATCCCTTGCGGGATGATGCGAACTGGCTGAAGCATTCGCTTTGTTTTCTCGAAGAGGATGGGGCCATAAATCATACAAAGAAAGCAGTTGACCTTTCGCTGGCGTCGTCACGGGCTGAATTTGTTCCGAAAGAAAGAAAGTATTGAAAACCGGGTAGAATGTTGATGTGTTGAATCGTTAAGAGAAGCTATACCAACCATTATTTGAAGTCACAAAAAAAGGAGCATTACAATTCATGAAGTACAGGACGATTTCTGCAGCCGAAGCGGTTGCTGTTGTCAAGTCGGGAGACAGGGTTTTTCTGCATACGGCTGCAGCTACACCGCAGAGGCTTATCGACGCACTTGTTGATCGGGCGGATGAACTGCGGAATGTTGAGATTATAAGCCTTCATACAGAAGGGGAGGCAGCATACGTCCGGTCGGAATACAGTGACAGTTTCCGGCTCAATGCGCTCTTCGTCGGTAAAAATGTTCGATCCGCCGTTCAAGAGGGGCTGGCGGACGCAATCCCAATTTTTTTAAGCGACGTTCCTGCGCTGTTTTACAGAAACGTTCTTCCTCTCGATGTTGCATTGGTTCATGTTTCTCCCCCGGATCGTCACGGTTACTGCTCTCTCGGAGTTTCAGTCGATGTGACAAGGGCGGCGGTTCATACTGCCAGGACGGTTATTGCCCAGGTGAACCCGAACATGCCCCGCACGCACGGGGAGGGATTGCTGCATGCAAGTCATATTGATGCCATGGTTGACGTCGATGATCCTCTTCCGGAGCCACCCAGACGCGAATTGACCGATATCGAGCGAAAAATAGGACAGAATGTTGCATCTATCGTCGAAAACGGAGCAACGCTGCAAATGGGTATCGGCGCGATTCCGGATGCAACGCTTGCTGCGCTGGTACACCACAGAAATCTTGGTATCCATACGGAAATGTTTTCCGACGGCGTGGTCGATCTTGTCGAGAAAGGAGTTATCACCGGGAAATACAAGTGTACCCATAACGAAATTATCGTCGCCAGCTTTCTGCTGGGGACGCGCCGGCTCTATGATTTTGTGGATGACAATCCTCTCGTCGAGATGTTTGGCTCGGATTATGTCAACGACACAAAGGAGATCCGGAAAAATCCCAAGGTTACCGCGATCAACAGCGCCATCGAGATCGATATGTCCGGGCAGGTCTGTGCCGATTCTATAGGGCAGCGGCATTTTTCCGGTGTAGGCGGGCAGATGGACTTCATACGGGGGGCAGCACTCTCTCCTGACGGCAAACCCATCATTGCCCTGCCGTCGGTCACCAAATACGGCGAGTCAAGGATTGTTCCGATGCTTAAACCCGGTGCAGGGGTTGTCACAACAAGGGCACATGTACAGTATGTCATTACCGAGTACGGGATTGTCAATCTTCATGGCAAAAACATGAGGCAGCGTGCCGAAGCGCTTGCAAGTATTGCACATCCTGATTTTCGGGAAGATATCTGCCGCGCGGCTCACGATCTTTACGGCGGTTACAGGAAGGTGTGTTCATAGAGCGAAAAAAGCAGTTTCCATCACCCGCCACATCGCGGAAACTGCTTTTCATGTGCTCAGGCCTTTCTTATGCAGGCTTTACAGCCTCGACATAGAGGTGCTCATAGCGCCGGACCATACGAACGTCGGTGAACCCGATTTTTTCAAGGATGGGTTTGTAATTTGACTGCTCCTTGAAACCGAGAACCGAGAACGGCATGCCGATTCCCATAACATAGTGACTAAGGTAGTCGTAGTTCGGGTGGTCTTTTTCATCGACAACCATGTCAAGCACAATTACCTTGCCCCCTGCTTCAAGAGCATTGAAGGCCTTTGTGCACATCATTTCCGTAAGCTGTTCGTTCGCCGAGTAGAGAATCCTGCAGAACATGACCGCATCGGCAGAAGGATATTCATCCCGGTAAATATCGACGGCAGCACCTCTCAGCCTGTCGCCCAGGCCTTTTTCAACTGCATTTTCGTTCACAAGCTCGATGGCTCCCGGAAGGTTCAGAATGGTGGTATCGAGCTGAGGGTATTTTTTGCAGAGAGCTGCCGAGATATCGCCTATGCCGCCTCCTACGTCGACGAGCTTTTTGTTTGTTGCCAAGTCGGATTCTTCAAGCAACAGCTTGATGGAGAAGTGAGCGTTACACCGGTGTATTTCTTCGAAATAAAGGTTCTCTTCCTTTGTTTTCGGAGGGTACGAGGTTTCGCCTTTGTAATCGAATTTGCCGCGTACGGCTTCCGCCATCTGCATATAGAAGTTTTCGGCGGTATACGCCATGGCTTTCGCGACGGGAACCATATAAAGATTCGGATGCTCGTCGTTCGGTACGAACATGCTTTTTGCGAAATCGGTCAATGTCCACTTGCCGTTTTCCTGTACGGTGATTCCGATCTGACGCAGTGCTTCGAGGAGCATTCCAAGCCGCGGTGGTACGGCACCGATAGTTGCAGAAAGGGTTTCAACATCTTTTGCTTCGTCAGCGAGATGGGTGAAAAGGTCGAGCTCAAGCGCAGCCTTGAAACAGCCGAATTCCACGAGCCCCTTGAAGAGAATTTCGTTGGCCCGTTGGCTGCATTTCAGTAATTCAGTGTCATTCATGTTTTGGAAAAGCTAAAAGTTAAAGGCCCAAGTTGATGCTGCGGCACTTCCTGCGTCCCGGATCGCGGCAAGCTCGAGCAATTGCTCAACTTAGGAAAGGTTAGAGCGGATTCAGGTGTTTTTAACATAAACTTGAATTTACCCCAAAAAGCCTTATGAAACAACTGTAAGGAAAGCCGGGATGCACTGGCGGCCGTCAGGAAGTTCTGTTCCCAGGGGTGATGCCGATAAGGGCCATCATGCGTCCGGTGTTTCCCTTTTCTTTGCGGTAGGAAAAGAAGTCTTCATTGTTCCTGACCGTGCAGAATGGAGAGACCTCTATTGAGCTGCGGGGGATTCCCGCATCAAGCAACTGGTCGAAGTTTGCCGATGCAAGATCGAGCAGGATGCGATCATCGGAAGACACAGCGAGATATTTGCCGGAGAAACGGTCGGCCACTTTCCTGCCCACCTCATAAGCATTTCCCGAAATACCGGTTCCGATCCAGACAAGGCAGGCGGACGGGGATGTGCCAAATTTTTCCGTCATTGCAGCAATAGTTGTTCCTACGGCGTTTGCCGCTGTCCCTTTCCATCCTGCATGTACGGCTCCTACCGCTTCATGTTCGTGGTCATAGAGCAGCACGGGGAAGCAGTCTGCGGTGAATATGCAGAGGAATACATTTTTCCGGTCGGTTATCAGGGCGTCATAGCCGGTATGGTGCCCGCCTTCAATGGCATGATAAACCTTCGTTCCATGTACCTGATCGGCCATCACGAGAGATGAGAGATCAATGCCGATACGACTGCAGAGTGTCCGCCGGTTCTGCAGGACGTTTGCCGGATTATCGGAAGTGTTGTGCCCGAGGTTCAGTGTGGCAAACGGTTCCTGGCTGATGCCGCCGTGACGGGTTGTCTGCAGGGCACGGAGCTCCTCGAACGCCGAAAAGATTTCAGGCTGTATAAACAAATGTGGCATCTGGATTGCTTGACATGCTGTTCCGGTGTATCCCGGCGCTTCTTGCGGGAGGATTGAAACAATCGCTCAATTTAGGCGAAAGTGTTATCTTTGGCAAAGAGAAACAGCGGTTGACAAAAAGTAAATCAAGAAGTAGTGTTGAAGATACTTGTTATCGGCGGAGCGGGCTATATCGGCAGTCATGTGACGAGGGAGTTTCTGGATAGAGGATACACGGTTACGGTTCTCGATAATCTTTCCTCCGGTACGCGACAGAACATTTTCGGGGAAGCGGCTTTCGTGCACGGTGATATCATGCAGCCGTTACATCTTCGCGAAATCATGGCCGAGGGCTATGATGGCTGTGTGCATCTTGCCGCCCTGAAAGCAGCAGGCGAGTCCATGGTCAGACCCGAAGCATATGCCGGGATGAATCTTGCCGGTACGATCAACATTCTCAATGCAGCCCTTGCGACCGGAATACCGACCATGATATTTTCATCGTCGGCGGCAATATTCGGTTCCCCCCGCTATTTGCCCATCGACGAGGATCACCCGAAAGAGCCGGAGAACTTCTACGGGTTCACCAAGCTGGAGATCGAGCGTTTGATGGAGTGGTACGACCGGCTGAAAGGCTTGAAGTATGCGTCGATCCGCTACTTCAACGCAGCGGGTTATGATATACAAGGGCGGATTCAGGGGCTGGAAACAAATCCCGAGAACCTTCTCCCCATCGTTATGGAAACGGCATCGGGAGTACGCAAGGGGATGAAAGTTTTCGGGAATGATTACCCCACAAGGGACGGCACTTGCATTCGTGACTATGTACATGTGAGCGACCTGGCCTCGGCGCATGTTACGGCGTTCGAGTACCTTGTCGAAAAGAAAAAAAGTCTGTCGGTCAACCTGGGCAGTGAAACGGGGATAACCGTGCAGGAGATGATTCAGAGAGCACGTGAGATTACCGGTCAGCCCATCCCGGCAGCCATGTCGGACAGGCGACCGGGCGACCCGGCAGAGCTTGTCGCATCGTCGAAGAAGGCGAGAGGACTGCTTGGCTGGATACCCCGGTACAGTGATATCGATACGCTGATCGATTCGACATGGAAGGTCTATCGCAATAATTTCGGTTTAACCTGATCGTTTGTTCATGGGATCCCGTCGCAAGAAAAAGATGTATACGCTCAGCCTTATTCCTGTCGGGGGAAGGTCGAGGCCTGTTACATTGCTGAGAGGCAGTCCGGCCGTGTTTGTTCTGGTGCCGTTCCTTGTTCTGGCAGTACTTGGCTCTCTGATTGCACTCCTTTTCTTTTCTACCCCGCTGCGCTACATGGTACCCGGCTGGACGCTTTCCGGTCATCAAGAGCAGCTTGTGGCTCTTCAGGCAAAGAGAGTGGACAGTCTCCTTGTCGAAATTGAAAGCATGCGGGCATTCAGCGAAAAGGTTGAAGGGGTTATGTTTCAGGAAGAAGCAATGGTACAGGGAGGCGAATCGCCGGGCGGTTCCGGACGAAGGGTGTTCGGTTCCGGTATCATGCCGCCTCTTTTCTCTGCCGACTCTGCAGAGACAGGGGGATTTACAGGGCGGCTGATAACGGGTTCAATATCGCAACGTTTCAAACCCGGCAGGAGTCATTACGGGGTAGATATTGCCACTTCACGGAACGAGCCGGTAGGAGCGGTTGCCGACGGTTCAGTTATTTTTGCTGATTGGACAGGTGCATTCGGATATACATTGATTGTCGATCATGGCGAATACATGACTTTTTACAAGCATTGCAGCAAGCTGCTCAAAAAAGGCGGAGAGCAGGTAAAGCTCGGAGAGGTCATAGCACTTGCAGGCAATACAGGCCAGGAGTCTTCGGGTGTTCATCTGCATTTCGAGGTCTGGCGAAACGGTATTCCCGTCAATCCCGAGACCTATCTGAATTTTTCAATGTAAAACAGACATGATAATGTTCGGTAGAAAAGGGAAAAAACGCAGGTCCAGTGTTGCCGGAGGCTTGACACTTCTGATGGAAGGTACTTCTGTACAGGGTGAGCTTGTTGCCGAGGGTGACATCAGGGTCGACGGAAACGTTTCAGGCAGTATTTCCTGCAAGGCAACGCTTATCATCGGTAGCGAGGGGGTTGTCGAGGGCGAAATAACCACCGAGAATATGAGAGTTGCGGGGAGATTCAAGGGAAATGCAGAAGTTTCCGGTGAACTCCGTCTTGAAGCCACGGCTGTTATTGACGGCGACCTGACAGTTGCCGTCCTTGATGTCGAGGACGGAGCAAAACTCAACGGGAGCGTGTTCATGAAGCAGGATACGGAGTTCGGGGAGCGGTTCCAGGAAAAGGAGCCGGAACCCCAGCTTTCAGGAGCTAAAAGCATATGAAAACGCAAGAAGACGAAAAGTTTGCCGATTATTTCGGGAGATCTGTTCGGGCGCTGTCCGATTATCTCGGAATAGGATTTCAGATTGCCCTCAGTTTTGCTTTTTTTGTTCTGGGAGGGTACTGGGCCGATGAACAATTAGGCACATCTCCCCTGTTTTTGCTTGTCGGTGTAGGTGCAGGGTTGACCGGGATGGTGCTGCTTTTGATGAGGATTGTAAAAAATGCTAACAAAAAAGGCCGCTGACACAGCAATTTCCAACTCTTTTGCATCTTATGAAACCACTGTTTGATTTTGTCCTAAAGATCCTTATCTTGTCCGTCATTTTATGGGGGGTGATATTCTGGAGCGCTTCGGAGTACGATATTGACCTTGGCTCGATTTTTGTTGCCTGGATATTGATTACTGCTAATTCCCTTGTCGGCTACTTGTTGTTCGAATATGCTTTTGACAAGCCTCAAGCGGTTTTCACCAAGGTTGTATTCGGAGGGTTGGCGCTAAGGCTGTTGGTGCTTATGGTTCTTATAGCAGTTGTCATCCTGCAAGATTTCGTTGTGATCAATGATTTTGTCTTTTCATTTTTTGCTTTTTACTGTATTTACGTGATTATCGAAATTCTCGGATATCAAAAAAAGAACAAACAGAAAAAGAGAGTTGCATGAAACGGTTTAATGCTTTACGGACCGGGGAGCTTGTCAGGGTAGCTGCGCTGATTATTCCATTGCTTTTTGGTTGTAGTGTTTCTGCATATGCAGCTTCTGCCGGGGAGCATGGTGAAGAAGAGCACGGAGGGCCGGGTGAAGTCATCATGCATCATATTCTCGACAGCAATGTCATGGCGTTCGAGCCTTTCGCCGAATTTGAACTCCCGAAAATCGTTATCGGCGGTTTTGATATATCGATCACCCGTCATGTTGTTTTTATGTGGATTGCCGCGGTTATTCTGTTGCTGGTTTACGGTTATGTTGGAAACAAGTATAAATCAATCAGCAAGCGTCAGGCTCCCGGCGGTCTTGCAAACGCCATGGAGGCGCTTGTAGAATTTATCCGTCTCGATGTTGCAAAATCCAACATCGGCGAAGGCTATGAGAAACATATGCCATACCTGCTTACGGTGTTTGTCTTTATTCTGCTGCTGAACCTTCTTGGTCTGATTCCATACGGGGCAGCAGCTACAGGCAATATTAGCGTGACTCTCACGCTCGCTGTATTTACTTTTTTCATTACCCAAGTATCGGCAATCAAGGCAAACGGCATCAAGGGGTATCTCGCCCATCTTACCGCGGGCACACACTGGGCGCTCTGGATTATCATGATTCCGATCGAGGTTATCGGTTTGTTTGCCAAGCCATTTGCGCTGACCGTTCGACTTTTTGCAAATATGACTGCCGGGCACATCATCATTCTCAGCCTGATTTTTATCAGCTTTATCCTGCACAGCTACATTGTAGCAGTGTTTGTATCGGTTCCATTTGCCATATTTATCTATTTGATTAAGATTTTCGTCTCGTTCCTTCAGGCCTTTATTTTTACGACGCTCTCTGCACTTTTTAGTGGGCTTGCTTCTTCACATGAAAATCACGAAGCAGAGGCTGCGCATTGATCGAAAAGAGACAGTTCTTATTGCCAGTTATATTTTGTACTTTTGTCAGGGTTTAAGCTGTTTTTTCTAATAGAGATTCAATACATAATAAATCATTTGGAGGGAGTAAAAACATGGAAGGTTTGGGTAATGAGGGCTTGGGTTATCTGGGTGCCGGTATAGCCGCAGGTTTAGCTGTTCTTGGGGCAGGTCTTGGTATCGGTCAGATTGCAGGTTCTGCCGCTGAAGGAACCGCACGCAATCCCGAGGCAACGGCAGATATCCGTACAACCATGATCATTGCAGCAGCACTTATCGAGGGCGTGGCCCTGTTTGGTGAGGTTATCGCAGTGCTGCTGGTTTTGAAGTAAGCGGAAAAGCAAATACATCATACGTCATGAAAACCGAATGCGGCAGCATGATTTGCCGCATTTCGGATTTATTCAATCGTAAAGGAGAATAGTATTCCATGCTTACGTCAGGAATTATAGTGCTTAGTGGCGGTCTGCTCGACCCTAATCCCGGGCTTATTTTCTGGACAACCGTTACGTTTCTTATTGTACTCTTTATCTTGAAAAAGTTTACTTGGAAACCGATGCTCAACGCTCTTGAAGAAAGAGAAAAAGGCATTCAGCAGTCTATTGACCGGGCGTATAAAGCCAAGGAGGAAGCTGAAGAGGTACTGAGGAAAAACCGGGAGCTTCTGGCGAAGGCAGATTCCGAAGCCGAAAAAATCATTCGGGAAGGAAAAGAGTATGGTGACAAGCTTCGTGCTGAAATCACCGAAAAGGCTCACACGGAGGCTGCCAGAATGATTGCGTCAGCGAAAGAGGAAATAGAGCAGGAAAAACGCCGTGCGTTGACGGAGCTGAGAACGGAGGTTGCCGATCTTGCAGTCAAAGGAGCAGAGAAAATCATTATGGCCAACCTGGATGCTGAAAAACAAAAGAAGATTGTTGAGAGCATGATACAGGATCTGTCACAAAACCGTAACTAAAACGCCTACAATGTCAAGTACAATAGTGAGCAGGCGGTATGCCAGAGCGTTGCTCGATGTCGCGGAAGAGAGCGGTTTGGCCGAACAGGTAGCCGGCGATCTTGAAGTGATCCGGGAGACTCTCGAAAGTTCACGTGATATCGTTACGATGTTGAAAAGCCCAATCATCAAGGGCGATACAAAAGCCAGAATACTCAAAGAGATTTTCGGTGGCCTCGGTGAAAAGGCACTGTTGTTTATCGATCTGCTCTGCAGGAAAAAACGAGCAGCCATACTCCCCGATGTCATTGATGAATACGCTGCGCTTCGTGATGAGCAGAGAGGCATTATCAACGTCGATGTTGCAAGTGCTGTCGAACTTGATGACGAGCAGTCGAAAAAGCTTATCGACGGACTTGCCAAGTATACCGGCAAAAAAGTCAGGGCAAAGCTCTCTCTTGATGAGGCTCTCCTTGGCGGTGTGACCGTGAAGATAGGCGATACGATTCTGGACAACAGCGTCAAACACCAGCTGCAGCTGCTGAACAGCGCTCTTGTTGAAGATGCCTGACCTCCCGAAAAAAACCATGATATAAAAAAGCCTGCTGTAAACAAGAGCAGGCTTTTTTATTGGCAGTCAGTGTCCAGACTTGCAGTTGCATAGCGGGGAGTATAAATTTCATAAGTAATAGGCTCCTCTATTAATTGTCGTGAGCGCCTTGAGGACAAGGCGTACGAAGCGCAGAAACCGGAGCGTACTGATAGTACGTGAGGATTTCGAGCACCACCCAACGCAGCAATTGAGACGCGCAATAAGTTTTTAGAGGTGTCCTAAAGGGGCTTTAGCTCAGTTGGTAGAGCATCTCGTTCGCAATGAGAAGGTCAGGGGTTCGACTCCCCTAAGTTCCACAAATTAGCGATCCAATCAAATCCAAGAAATTCTCAAAGCCCCTGTTTTTATAGGGGCATATCTTAAACCGGCCTTCGGTCACCTGCAAAGTGCAGATAGTCAGCCTAACTGGGCTGAACAATCATTGAATTTTCGCTCCGTTTAATACATTTTTTTGAAAACATGAAATTTATAGGCTTTTTACTTCGTTTTACGTAATTAACGATCGTTAAGGGTGTTTCTGTATGCAGAGTATATTATGTTAGCTCATGCAAAGAACATCGATCCAATCAGCAAACTTTAATCTCGAGGAGAAACATTATGTATGCAAAACTAGATGAAGCAATTCTTAATGCTCTCCAGAACGGATTACTGACTGAAGAGGAAAATGAGGTGTTTTCTGAGCTTGCTTCAACGACTGAAATGCTGGGCAATTACTCGCCACCAGACTACATGAGAATAGAGACCTCAAGTTACGAAACGGTAGTGACCGGTAAAAATTTACCTAAATGGATACAGCCGCTCCAATTTGAGAAAAACCTTAACGCAGCTCTAGATGCAGTAGATGCCTGTGACGCCCTCATGGTTGAGATTCGAAATTATAGACTTGCTAAAGTCCAGCACAACTTCATATCGGGAATGCTTCGATCGCTTGATGATGACCAATCTGCCCTGAAAGAGCATTTAAGGATACTTTCAGATGAAATAAGTAACCTTGAGTATTTTGATAATCTAGCCACAAGACTAGGAAATAGACTTATAGAACTTGTTGAATATACTAAAGCGGTTAAGCTCGGAGGGAGAATTCTTTTTGGTTTCGACGAATCATCAATGGAATACAGTGGTGGGTTTAAAGGAGTTGCAAAAATTCGTGAATCACTACGAAATATTCTTTTTGAGTATCGGAAAATCGCATCGCTGGATCAGGAAGTAGTGGTGCCAATTAGCCTTAAGCAAGCAAAAAATTCGGCTGGAAATTATTTGGTGAAAAGTTGGAGTGATAATCCCACTGAACGTAGTCGGAATGTTGATTTAACCAAGCGAGAGCTGGAAATTGATCTATCTCTTTATTCCGATATTTCAAACTTAAGCTTCCAGAGAATTCGGAGAATAGGGGTGCAAGTCATTGATAAAGAATCTGGGATGGTTCCTAAACCAGATGAGGCAACAGTAAGTACGCTGCATCCAAATTTTTGGTCTATTACAGTTCAAGACGACTCCGATGGAGTGAGGCTTGGTTCCAGTGCGACAGCCGATAAGTTTAAATTCAAACCAGTTGTGTTAAAGAATGTGGCTGGGAGTCGCAGTAGTTTAGCTATCAGTTGGAGTAAGTTAAATTCTCTAACTAATGTCAATGCTAATAGGCGTTGGAAGGTGAAGATAGGTGATACCTCAAATATTGAAAAAAGCGCTAGCGATATTCATGATATCGTTCTTCATTTTCACCTTGCATACCAACCTTAATAGATCAAAAAACCATGGATCCTTTGGTTGAATTGAAAAATGAACAAGCTAGGTTGCGCGAACGACAGCGAGAAATTACGCGCCAACAAAGCTCCGTCAGCAATGCGAGCTGGGCATTTGCTGCATTGGCATTCGTTCCAACGCTCATACCTGGTACAGGTGTACTTGGAAGCTTAGTGCTTACATCGTCATATAGTGTGCCATCATTAGCTTTGATGGCCAGAGATGGAGAGTTGACTGACGAACTTGCCCAAGTGAATGATAAGTTAATTAGCGTTACTGCTGAACTTAATACTGAGCTTGAATACCAGCTGTTAGTCGATATTCTGAATAACATTCAGGATGAAGAAGCATCTGAAGTAGTTTCCAATGAAATTGTTACCCGTCATGTAGATCGGGTAGTAAAAGATACCATGCGAGATATAAACCGACAAATTGAGTCCCGAGATCATCGAGATCACTATGACTATGTTGAACCGCCTGATTTTGACTGGGGATTTGATCGAGATCTTGATTTCGGTGGTCCAGGCTCGGGAACCATGTTGGCCTAGAGGGTATTGATGAGTTAATGTTTAAGGGACATCCTATAGTTATACAAGCAACCTTCTGGTAAGCCACTGTATGTCTGGTGGATGGTGCTTTGCGGTAGTGTCTTTGCATATGTCGGCTCTATCTCGCACCGCCTGCACCCACTCCCTTCGCTATGTTCGCTCCCGCCCGCCCTCCATCCGCTCTCTGTTGCTACGGGGCAGGGTGCGGATTCCGCTTATCCATTCTCATTTTTTTATATTTTTGTTTAGGTGTTTGGCAGGGGCAGTTTACGTAAGAAAGCAAGATGTATAGGTATACATTTTGGTGTACTTTACGATTGAATCGCTTGTAATTCCTATCGGATATATGTTTTCTATTTCCCTAAGCTCCACGAAGAAGTTGTTCGGTGAAATCAATAACAAAGAAAAAAAGAGTGAAATGAAGAAGGTGTCTCGATTGCTGGTGCTCATGATCCTCGCAGCAGGGCTCATCATCCCGGATACGGCCTACACCAGGGATTCCCACGACCATCATGGCCATCATGCCCATGAAGCAGGCGGATTCGAGATCGGCCTGTCAATAGGCTGGGTACGTCTTGAAGAGGATGGCCACCACCATGAGGAAGAAGAGCATCATGAAGAAGAAGGCCATTCCGAGGATGCGCTCGGCGTGCATCTCCACATCGGCAAACGCCTGGCTGATGAAGGCATTCTTTCCAAGGTATCG
>JAKSDC010000187.1 GCA_022360275.1 Chlorobiales bacterium | reverse complement strand
GGAGCGCAGAAGAATCCGGGAGTCACTGCCTTTACAGAGGCTGGGTAAACCCGAAGATGTTGCTGAGGCGGTGTTTTTTTTGGCTTCTGATTCAGCGTCATGGATCACAGGGCAGGTGTTGGTAGTGGATGGGGGGGATTCAGCCTGACACGATAACTCATTGAGGCGAAAGTTACTTATGCAAGAGATCATTATCATTGCATACCTGTTGCTCGTTCTGCTTGTTGGTCTATGGGCAGGAAGGGGTATTTCCGGTTTGAAGGATTATGCCATCGCTGGAAAATCGTTTGGTCCCCTTGTGATTTTTGCAACGCTGTCGGCCTCGTTTATCGGTGGCGGTTTTTCCATGGGGAATGCAGAGAAAGTTTTCCTGATAGGGATCACCAATATCATTGCCCTTTGGGGCTTCAGCCTCAAAGAAATTCTTGTTGCGCTGTTTATTGCTCCGCGCATGGAGCAGTATACAGAAGCTATATCTGTAGGGGATATAATGGAATTACATTATGGCAGAGGCGCGCGGATTTTCAGTGGTGTTTTCGGTGTGGCATTATGTGCAGGCATTTTAGGCGCCCAGGTCGGAGCAATGGGTTATATTTTTAATCTTTTTCTTGGGATCGATCGTGTTACAGGTGTGCTTCTTGGATGTGGAATCGTCATTACCTATGCCACGATAGGCGGGATGCGCTCTGTCGTATGGACTGATGTCATACAGTTTATTGTTCTCGCAGTGGGTCTTCCTTTGACACTTTATTTTGGTGTCAAAAGCGCGGGCGGATTGGATGCCGTCATCCAGGCTGTTCCGGCAAGTCATCTCTCGTTGCCTTCGTCGTTATCGGGCTGGATCAGTCTGGCTGCATTGTTTATAACATTTTTGCTGGGTGAAACGCTTGTCCCGCCCTATTTGCAGCGTCTCTTTATCGGGAAGGGTGCTGGGGACGTTGTCAAAGGTACGATGTTCAGCGGCCTGTTTTCTATTCCTTTTTTTGCAGTAACAGGCTGCACAGGCTTGGTTGCCCTCGCCTTGGAGCCGGGGTTGAACGCAAACCTCGCAATGCCGTTTGTCATACAGTCAGCTCTTCCCCCATTTTTCCAGGGGGTTGTTACAGCTGCCGTTATCTCTATTATCATGTCATCTGCGGACTCTTTTCTAAACAGCTCGGCAATTGCATTCAGCAACGATATTGTCAGACCGTTGTCCAGAAAACAGCTTGAGCCTCACAAAGAGCTGCTTCTGGCCCGTATGACAACCCTGATTGTAGGTCTTCTGGCAATTTTGTTTGCGCTTTCCATAGAGAGTATCCTTGATATTCTTGTCTATGCCTACAACTTCTGGGCTCCCACCGTGCTTGTGCCTTTGGCGGCGGCTCTGCTCGGCTTCAAAGCTCACCGCCGCTGCTTCATCGCTGGAGCATGTGCCGGTATAATCGCTACGGTTTTGTGGAATACCGTGTTGTCAACTCCCTATAACATTGACGGGCTGGTGGTCGGTTGTTTTGCCAATCTGATCGTGTTTTTTTTAGTGGAGAAGGTTTTTTCTGAAAATAACAAGGCAGAATAAACTGATTGTTTTTAGGCTACTATCTGTTCGGATGCATGTGCAAAAGTATCGGAATAATTCTCGTATTATTCAGTGGCAGATGATTTTTTGCATCGCTTAAATCTTTCTCCCATGAAGCATCATTCACAATCTGTTTACGCAATCTCGCTCCTTGGGCTGATTCTGGTTTTTGCGGCAGCATGCAGCGGCAAAAATGGAAGCAACCTGCCTCGCCCGCTCAGTTATGAGATGAAAAGTATTGACAAGGTTTATCAGAATGGAGAAGAAGATGGTAAAAACGAAACGTATTGCAAGGTTAACTATCCGGTTTTTTCGGATAGTGACCATGCTGAAGCCATCAACCGCTATCTCCTGGGGTGGATTGCGGACAGTACGGCTTTGAGTTCGGTGCCAGGTGATTCAGTCAGCATAACCATTGAAGAGCTTGCAGACAATTTTTTCGCAGAATACGAAACAGTTCGAAAAGAGTTTCCTGTCAGCTGGCCTTACCAGTTCGAACTTACCGGTTCCGTGCTGTTGAACAGATCAGGGCTCTTGACGGTTGATCTTTCTTATTATGCATTTACCGGCGGTGCGCACGGCAACAGCTATACAGAATATTTTGTCTTCGATACGATGACGGGAAAACGCCTTGGGCTGAACGATGTTTTTGAAGATGGTTTCGAGGAGCGTTTGAACAAACTGATCGACAGCCGTTACAGGAAGATGAAGGGGCTCTCTCTAAAAGATCGGCTGGACGGGGAGAAAGGCATGCTTTTCGAGAACTATATTCACTTCAATAACAACATCGCACTTACCGGTCGAGGGGTATCCTTTTTCTACAACAACTATGAAATAGCGCCTTACGCTGTCGGCCCGACGAAAATAGACCTTCCCTACAGCGAACTGAAGGTTATTCTGAGGCCGAAATTCAGAGGGTTATAATCGTGAACGTGGGAAGAGAGAATTTCTTAATGATCAGGTAAAGATGAGCACATTTCACTGATAATATTCATCAAAGGGGGCCCGTCAAGACGGTGTGCAAGGGGGATACCCTCTTCTCCAAGTTTTTTGATAATTGGATTCAGATAGATATTTCTCACAACAAGTGATACCGGGTAGTCAACAGCTTCGGGCAAGTGGTTGACGTTCCCTGGTGACTAGACTGCATTGACAGGAAGCAGAGGAAAATAATCCAAAGCACGGTCAAGATTTTTCTCGATTGTCGAGGAAGTTCCATTGCCATCAGGAAAAACCCTCATCGCATCCTGTATGTCTGTAGGACCGTCGATACTAATTCCAGGAGAGATGTTGTATGTGATCAGGTCGGAGGCAATGCTGTCTGAAAAAACCGTACCGTTTGTTTGTGTTTGACAAATGAAGGCAAATCAAATGGAAACCATTGTCCCGACCATTATGTTGTAAGAGAGAGCGTCTATGCATTGTGTCCTATGCATCGTGTCATTCATGTCTGGTTACGCATTTACGAAAGTCCTCTCAACGTTTTGAAACAGCGGATATCGTACCATTTGGTTTATGCCGCAGGTAAAAATAACAGGAGTAGAATATGGATAAAGAGAAAGCCAGGAAGATTGTAAGAGAAGCCTATGGAAAAATTGTTGAAGGCCAGGATTGTTGTTGTGGAGACATCTCTTGCGGGAGCGATACTGCTGATTTTGCAAAATCCATCGGATACAGCGAGGAGGAACTTCAGGTTATCCCGGAAGAGTCCAATCTTGCTCTCAGCTGCGGAAACCCTACAGCCTTGGCGAATCTGGGCAATAACGAGATTGTGCTTGACCTGGGTTCAGGTGCAGGATTCGATTGTTTTCTCGCTGCAGCCAAAGTTGGCCCGCAAGGAAAAGTTATCGGTGTGGATATGACCCCTGAAATGCTTGAGAAAGCACGAGCCAATGCTAAGAAGAGCGGGGTTGAAAATGTTGAGTTCAGGCTCGGTGAGATTGAAAATATACCTGTTGCGGACAGTGCTGTCGACGTTGTCATAAGCAACTGCGTCATCAACCTCTCCGCTGACAAGCCAAGAGTTTTTCAGGAAATATACAGGGTGTTGAAGCCGGGTGGGAGAGTGGCGGTTTCGGATATTGCTCTTCTCAAGGAGCTTCCCCGGAAAACCAGGGAAAGCATCGAGGCTTATGTGGGTTGTGTAGGGGGTGCTTTAACCGTTGATGCGTTGCAAAAAACGGCTGAAACATCCGGTTTGCATGATGTGACGATTTCCGTCAAAGGATCTTCTGCCTGTATCTGCTTTGACACGAAAGATCCCATAGGAAGGGCTATTCTGGACAGTCTGGGAGAGAATGAGTCTCTCGATGACTATGTGGTAAGTGTTTTTGTAGAGGGGTTTAAATAATATCACGGGACGATCCTTGATGTATCGGAGCAACAGATGACTGACTGTCAACGCTGTTGAAGGCGATCCTGTGGTAGAAAGAAGTTACGAGAAAAGGATGGCTGTCTTACTTAAATAAACCGGTACAATGAAAGCATCCGACCTCTTTCTTAAATGCCTCGAACAGGAGGGAGTGAAAGAGATGTATGGTGTTCCGGGGGAAGAGAACGCCGATATCATGATCTCTCTGCTCGACTCTCCCATCGAGTTTGTGATTTGTCATCATGAACAGGCTGCGGCTTTTATGGCGGATGTATCCGGACGATTGACCGGAAAACCGGGCGTTTGCCTTTCAACTCTTGGGCCCGGGGCGACAAATATGTCGACCGGTGTCGCCAATGCAAACATGGACAACAGTCCTGTTTTAGCCATTACGGCTCAGGCCGGAACAAACAGGCTGCATAAAGAGTCGCACCAGAACATGGATGCGATAAGCCTCTACAAACCGATAACGAAATGGAGCCAATCGGTTTTTCAGGCGGATAATATTCCGGAGGTTGTCCATAAGGCATTCAAACTGGCGGCAACTGAAAAGCCGGGCGCCTGCATGGTGGAGCTTCCCGAGGATATTGCGAGGGAAGATACGCTCGTCAAACCTTTCGATACCGGTAAGAAAGCCCGCCGCCCTGCTCCTGATGAAAAAGCGGTCAAGCGTGCTGTAGAGCTTCTCGGCAGAGCGGAAAAACCGATCATTCTTGCCGGAAACGGCTGCGTGCGCACGAGGGCATCCAAACAACTTAACCGGTTTGTCGATAAAACAGGAATCTATGCGGCAAATACGTTCATGGGCAAGGGAGCCATATCTGCAAGACACGACCGCTGCCTTTTTGCTGCCGGATTAGGGTTGAAAGACCATGTCTCCCATGCTTTTTCGAAGGCTGATCTTGTTATTTGCATCGGCTATGACATGGTTGAATGGCATCCGCATATCTGGAATATCGGCTTGGACAAAAAAATTATCCATATCGATTTCGAACCTGCTGAAGTAGACCAAAACTACCGTGCTGATGTTGAAATAGTCGGAGATCTTGCCGGCAGCTTGTGGGCCCTGAATGAAAGGCTTGGGGAGAGCCATTCATGGGATGTAAAAGAGTTCAGGGAGGAAAGAGAGCATATGCTTGAGGAATTGCAGGAATTTAATTCTGATAACGGTTTTCCCGTCAAGCCGCAGAAAATTCTCAGTGACCTGAGATCGATAATGGGGAACGAAGATATTCTGGTAAGTGACGTTGGGGCACATAAAATGTGGGTTGCAAGGCATTACCCTGCATATCATCCCGGCTCTTGCATTATTTCCAACGGGTTCTGTTCCATGGGCATCGCCCTTCCCGGTGCGTTGTCGGCAAAAAGGCTCTACCCGGAAAAAAACGTTGTCGGCCTGTGCGGCGACGGAGGGTTTTTAATGAACGTTCAGGAGCTTGCAACAGCGGTTCAGTACAATATCCCGGCAACAATTCTTGTCTGGGAGGACGGCGGATACGGCCTGATAAAATGGAAGCAGATGAACCGCTTCGGCAAGTATTCGCATACGGATTTCAACAATCCCGATTTGGTCAGGCTGGCACAATCGTTTGGCTGCAATGCTGTAAGAGTGGAAGCTGCAAGAGATCTGACCCCTGCATTGCAGGCAGGTTTCTCAGAGAAAAAGAGGCCTACGGTCATTGCGGTTCCTGTCGATTACGATGAAAACATGAAGTTGACGGAGAAACTGGGCAGAATCATCAGCCACTAACACGGTATCTGCTCTGCCTTTGTTTCTGCCTGTTTTCCTTTTCGACTCATCTCACCCATAAGAAGCATAGCAACTTCCGGAACATTATTTCCTTAGGCTCCGTGAAAGGGTTAAATTCAGGTCGATAATGCCCCTTAAATTTTTAACCCCTAAATTCAATGAGCCGAGGAAAAAGAAAGATTGGTCTTGCAGGTGCAATCTCCATCGGGATAGGGGGAATGGTCGGAGGCGGAATATTTGCCGTTCTCGGTGAAGCTGTGTCTCTTGCGCACGGTGGAACACCGGTGGCTTTTTTCGTTGCGGGGACGGTTGCTCTTCTGACCTCTTATGCCTATGCAAAACTCTCGGTCAAATATCCCTCTCAAGGCGGTACGGTTGTTTTTATAGATACAGCTTTCGGTAACAACATTGCATCGGGAAGTGTCAACCTTATGCTTTGGCTCAGTTACCTGGTTACTATTGCGCTCTATGCTGTTGCTTTCGCATCCTACGCTCTGACGTTTTTTCATGACAACACTTCCACGCTCATCAAACATGTTTTGATCAGTGTCGCAATTGTGCTGCCAACTGCAATTAACCTGATAAGCGCATCGTTTGTCAGTAAGTCTGAAACTGCAATCGTAGCTCTCAAGCTTATGCTGCTGGTTGTTATTATTGTTTTCAGCATATCCTATGTAGACCCTGAGCATGTTTCAACCACTCATTGGGGTTCCTTGTCTTCGATTTTTGCGGCAGGGATGATAATTTTTGTCGCATATGAGGGTTTTGAGCTTATTGCCAATTCGGCTGAAGATGTTCAAAATCCAAAACGTAACCTGCCGATAGCTTTTTACTCTTCCGTTATACTGGTCTTTGTTTTGTATTTGCTCATTGGAATAGTTACGGTCAGCACAATACCGGAAGATC
>JAKSDC010000074.1 GCA_022360275.1 Chlorobiales bacterium | reverse complement strand
GTCGTTGCCATGATCAAAGGATACAAATCTGATGATGTATATCCTGGATTTGGTGAAATTCATCGAAGACTGAAAACTGCTTTGACACATAGAGAGAAGAAGATTGAGGCGATTAAAAATGTCAACAATGTGATTGATAAGCATTGCAGGCAAGCCATTTCATCAAGCCAATCCATTAGGGAGAAGGTCGGGACTTATAAGAATTCAATTCTTCGAAGTGAAGAGATTTTATTGCGATTGTCTCAATTTGTCGATTCGGCAGAGGTCGTTTGCAATAATGTGTTGTGGGAATATAGAAGTGCCAACGTTCAGGTGAGAAGTAGTGAGCCGCCGGCCTATTTTTCCCAGAAACATACATTCGCTAACTATAAAATAGACTCCGATTTCACCAAAGAAAAAGAGAACTGTCAAAGAATTGAAGCCCGGTTAGATGAGATCCAAAATAATGAGAACCGAAAATTACATGAAGGCTTACGTGTGCTTAATGAAAAGGCTTTGAAGGAAATGGAAGGTGTTTTTGGCGAGTCGCTAAAAGACACGGGGAGGCAAGAATGAAGGGGATAGACAAGAAAGGGAAAACGCTCATCGGGTACGTCATTATTGTTTTTTGTTTGGTGATTATTGGAGCCGCTGTCATGTTTGTTTTGGCCCTAAAGGGGAAAAAGTATGATCCTGAAACTTTTTGTTTGGACAAAGCTTCAAAGCATACCATTGTACTTTTGGATAAAACGGATTCTTTCAGCATAAACCAGCAGAAATTCATACTGAAATATATCGCTGACGTGAAAGACAGATTGGAGGCGTTTGAAAAGTTCTCAATCTTTATTTTAACAGAGGATAACTATATGGGCCTGGAACCTTTGTTTTCAAGGTGTAATCCAGGTACTGGAGAAGATGCCAATCAACTCTATCAAAATCCTGAAAAAATCCAGATGCGGTTCAATCAGTTTTTTGAAAAACCCCTTCAGGAAAATTTGAGTGTTGCTTTGTCCAGTAGCACAAGTTCTAAAACGCCACTTTTCGAGATGATTCGGGAGTTAACTTTCAGGGAGGATTTTGGAAACGGTACAGAAAGGCGGCTCATAATCATTTCAGATATGATGCATCATACTCGGCATTATTCCCATTATAAACAGGCTATGGATTTTGATGGGTTTACCAGCCACAGCTATGGCAATGAAGTTAAAGTCAATCTTCATTCCGCTGCTGTTGAAATTGTCTATTTGCGTCGGAGTGCATTGGAATATCGGCAGGGCAAACGCCATATATCGTTTTGGAAAGATTATTTCAATTTTATGGGGGCCAGAGTTGCATTGATTCGAAACGTCCAATGAGATTGCGAGATTCAAATATGTTTTAAAGATTAGAGTCAATGCAATTGATGACGAGGGGGGAGCCACCAGATTGGACAACAGAAGGGTTGGCCGAAGCCAGCGCCGAACCTGATTTTAAATTGATGAGTTCTGAGGAGGTTAAACAGAGGATTATGAGTATGAATTCATATCCAAATAAATCCAAACATTTAAATATGTTGTAAGTCATGCCTTACTTATGGTGAATGCAGGTCTGATTAAAATGAGTTCGAGGGGACAGATAATAATTCCATCTGAGATGAGGGTAGGCTTGAATCGGGGAGAAGAGTTTCTCATTGTTAAGGACGATGAGCGCTTTGTTCTTAAAAAATTGAAGCAGGTCACGGACCAGATGAGAGAAGATTTGGAGTTTGCGAAAAGAACGGAAGAGGCGTGGCAAGATATTGAAGCTGGTAATGGCAAAACATATTCTGCGGAGGAGTTTTTGAAGCACTTAGAAGATGCCTGCTAAACGTTTTTGTAGGACTGATAAGTTTATAGCTCGATACAGGCGGCTTGACAAATCAATAAGAGTGAAGGTGCTAAAATTAATCCATAAAATTATGGAGAATCCAACTATTGGAAAGCCGATGAGATATGCGCGAAAGGGAACACGGGAAGTTTATTTAAAGCCATTCAGGCTTTCATATGTGTTTGAGGTAAAAACGCAGAGAATTGTCCTTTTGGATTTGTATCATAAAAAGAAACAATGAGTTTTTAGACGGGGCGGAGCCCAAGAAT
>JAKSDC010000038.1 GCA_022360275.1 Chlorobiales bacterium | reverse complement strand
CGGCCTTGCCTGCCTGTTCGGCTCCGAGTGGGTTCGCGGACGACGGCAGCCCTGGGCCGCCAACGCCATGGCCGGGGCCGGGGTGGTGATCCTCTACGCCGCCATCTGGGCAGCCCAGCACCTCTACCAGCTGATCTCGGCACCACCGGCGTTTGTGGTGATGGCGTTGATCACCGTGGCCTGCGGCACCCTGGCCCTGGCTCGCCAGTCATTGCTCATCGCAGTGCTGGGGCTGATGGGCGGGTTTGCCACCCCCCTGCTGGTGGCACCACAGGCCGACCAACCCCTGACGCTGTTCACCTATGTGTTGATCCTCGACGCGGTGCTGCTGTGGCTGGCACGACGGCAACGCTGGCCGGTGCTGGCGATCCTCTGCCTGGTCGGCACCGCCGTGCACCAATCGCTGTGGATCATCGGTCACATGGATGCCGAGCGGCTCCTGATCGGCCTGGTCGTCCTGGCAGTGTTTGCCCTGGCCTTTTTACTACTGGGGCCGGCACGTCACACCACCGAGCAGGAGGGCGGGACAGAGCAGGCGCTCTGGCGGTGGTGCCGGGCCGGCGGCGTGCTGCTGCCATTTGTCTTTGCCCTGCACATGGCCGGCACTGCCCGTCTCACCGCACACCCCACCCCTTTGGCGGTGCTGCTGCTCATGCTCTCCATCTGCGCCTGCTGGCAGGCCCGGCGGCAACCGGAGCCGTTGCTGGCACCGGTGGCGGCCGGAGCAACCCTCGGCATCATGACCCTGTGGTTCATGACCCACACCCTGACCGTGCCGCTGGTCTGGGAGGCGGCTGCCGTCTGCGCCGGGCTCGCCCTGGCCTACGCCGTCATGGCCAAGCTGGCACTCAACGACGACGTCTGGCCACAGCTCAGCGCTGCCCAGCTGATCCTCGGAATCGGTCTGTTCGTGCTGCTGGTGCTGGCCTCTCCGACACGCAGCGCCTCGCAGCTGTGGCCCTGGCTGGCCGGCTGGTCGGCACAGGCGGCGCTCCTGCTCTGGCACGCACAGGACCGGCACCGGGCGCCACTGCAGCTGGTCACCGGCCTGGGCATGGCTGCCGGTCTGCTGCTGTTTGCCGCCTCCCACTACGCCAGCCTCGGCTTCAGGCATGAGCCGTCTCTGTACCTGGCAGTGGTGATGATCACTGCGGTTGTTTTCCAGGCATTGGGGCTGCTCACCAAACAGGTGAAACCCCAGCTGTGGGCCAACCACACGGCGTCGGCAACTGCCCTGACCCTGCTCCTGGTTG
>JAKSDC010000120.1 GCA_022360275.1 Chlorobiales bacterium | reverse complement strand
TTTTACCGTTATCGACACGGCTGAAGGTGGTGTCCAGTCCGCAGCCGATATTGACAATCGAAGCTTTGGGATGTTCTTTGATAAACTCGAGGGCCACTCTGTCCGTATGCAGACTGCGTGCGACCCAGCCGTTCTGTGACATGGCTTGAGTTTCTTCGATATTTGAAAAATCGTAATCAATTTGTCGAATAATCTCCACCGCACGTTCATCGACCAACCTCGGGTTGTTCTTTTGTGTTTCATATGCCCTGCCCCATAAAGGCAGTAACAGGGTTTCCTCAATAGTGCCTGTCTTGATCTTGATTTTTTGAGCCATATCTCATTCTGTCATTTATAATGCACTTATCATGTGATTTCCCCCCACCTGTCGGGAGGAAGAGAAAACTGATAAAGAGCCGCATTTGTCAAACCCCCTACGGGATTACCGATCAATTCAGGTACAATTTTGCTCTGCTTCCCCACCCCGCTCCCGAATCGTGGAGGTACACTAAATATACAAAGACTAAATATAAATAAAACCTGTAACACCCGAGCATTTTCATGGTAAACTGCCGAGGCAACCATTTTCCGACCGGCAACATGGGGGATGTCGGTCTTTGTTGAGGAAATACAGAGGAAAGGAGAAATGTGACATTATAGCGAAGACTCGTCATCCATGCCGGCCCCAATACGCCATTTTTTTGCCTGGACCCTTTCCTGCCAGAGCCGGCTGTAGAGACCTTGATTGTTCAGCAGCTCTGTGTGACTACCGATTTCCTCAATACGGCCTCTTTCATTCAAGACAATAATTTGATCGGCCGAGGTTATGGTTGAAAGCCGGTGGGCAATGATGACGAGGGTCTTGGAGGCAACCATGGCATTGATCGCACTCTGAATGAGATACTCGTTCTCGGGATCCACAGAGGCGGTGGCTTCATCGAGCAGGATAATGGGGGCATCCTTTAAAATGGCTCGGGCAATGGAGATGCGCTGTTTCTCGCCGCCGGAAAGCGTAGCACCACCCTCACCGACCATGGTATCGTAACCATTCGGCAGTTCGCTGATAAACTCATGACACCGGGCGGTTTTTGCCGCCTCTATGATCCTGTCCTTGTCGGCGTTCCGGGAACCGTATGCTATGTTTTGATAAATGGTGTCGTTGAACAGATAGACATCCTGAAAGACCATGCTCATCTTCGACAGAAGCTTGTCGATCTCCATGTCCTTGATATTTTGTCCGCCTACTTTCACTTCTCCCGAGTCAACATCCCAAAACCTGGCGATCAGGCGGGTTACAGTGGTCTTGCCGGAGCCGGAGGGCCCGACCAGAGCGGTAATTGTCCTTTCCGGGATTGAAAAACTTACATTTTCCAGCACTTTTTCGTCTTCATAGCTGAAGCTTACATTCGAAAACTGAATGTCGAACGACTTCGGCTCGTTACCGAGAGGCCTTTCGGGCAGAGGTTCCGTATCCAGAAGCTCCTTGATCTTGCTTACGGAAGGTTCGGCCAGCTTGAGTAAGGCAAGGGATGGGAACAATTGCTTTACCGGTTCGTAAATCCTCAACCCCATGATAAGGAACATCAGAAAAACAGCCAGGGAAAGGGTACCCCCGAAGAGGAAATAGATTGCAAAAAACAGGATGAAGCAAATGCCGAGATCAAGTAGGATCAAGGCAAGTGTCAGGGGAATATCGCCTTGCAGGACAAGACGGATGTTGATTTCCCTGAACTGCTCGAGCATATCACGTAATTTCCCGAATCGCTTGCCTGCCAGTTTAAACGACTTCAACACCTCGATACCCTGGATATACTGGATTATCTCGGAATTGACTTTCGAGAGTGAATCGGAGCGCTTTTTCATGTATTTGGAAAAATGACGCTCGTTCCAGATATAGAGCGGCACCACCAGGGGGAAAACCGTCACGGTTGCAAGCGCCATGCGCCAGTCGACGAACAACAGAATGACGGGAACCAGTGCGACAAAAGTGAATGCCACGATAAAATCGGGAAATGCCCGGTAAATAGCCATTTGTATCGCCAGCATTTCATCCACCACCAGCGTATGGAGGGAACCGGTGGTTTTAGCGGAAAAATAGCCCATGGAAAGTTTGCGCAGGTGTTCGCCGACCATAAGCCGCAGCTTTTTAACCATGTAATTTGCCGTCGGCCAGATGGTACTGGTAAAAAGAAAGGCGAAAATCCCCTGTAACAGAAAAAAGACAGCCATCCCGCAAGTATACAGAACCACCTTTTTACCGGTCAAAGAACCGCTTAGAAGGTCATTCAAGGTCAGGAAAATGAAACCATACGGCGCCCCCATGAATATGGCCTCGATAACTTTATACAGCGCCGCAAGCAAAAACTTTCCTTTGAGCTCCGGCGCCCATTGCAATAATTGACGTATCAGTTGTATCATTTTTCCCCTTTTTTACAATTTCCAGCCCTGAGCAGACACGTGCGCCTCCCACATTTTTTTATAAAGCGGGTTTTCCGAAAGCAGCTGTTCATGGGTACCCTTTGCCGCAATACGGCCCTTGTCCAGCACAAGTATCTCGTCAGCCGCGATGACGGTTGAAATCCGGTGAGCGATAACGATGAGGGTTTTGTTCCGGACCAGCTTGTTTATGGCCTCCTGGACAAGCGCCTTGTTTTCAGGATCGATAAAAGCGGTGGCTTCATCGAGGATCAGTATCGGAGCATCCTTCAGAAGTGCTCTTGCTATTGACAGACGCTGTTTTTCGCCTCCCGAAATCCTGACCCCCTTTTCTCCGATGACCGTATCATACCCGTTCGGCAGTTCCATGATGAAATCGTGGCACCTGGCGGATCGGGCGGCCTCGATGACATCGGTTTCGGAAGCGCCGGGACGCCCCATCCGCAGGTTGGCTATCACGGTATCGTTGAAGAGATAAACCTGTTGAAAGATAAGACCGAACTGGTCCATAAGGTTATCGGTACTGATATATCTGATATCTGTTTTACCAAGAGTGATCGAACCGGCATCAAGATCCCAGAAACGCGGGATAAGTCTGGCCAGAGTGGTTTTCCCGGCTCCGGAAGGTCCAACCAGAGCAACGAACCTGCGGGCGTCAATTGAAAAGTCCACCCCGTTTATTGCCTTGTTTTCTTTGTTATAGCCAAATGAAACGTTTTCACCGAAAATTCCTTTACCCGGCGTTTCAGGCGCAAAAGGTTCGCTCAGCTCTTCGGCACTTAAAATTGCCTCGATCTGGGTATAGCATTCCATGTTGCGTTCCATGACCCTGCCGAATTGAATCAAAAGCCAGACGGGACTCCCGAAACCGATCCCGAGAAGTAAAAAAAAGACGAACTTTTCCAATGTGACGCCTCCCAAAAGATACAAACCGGCACCAACGGGCAGCAGGAGCAGCATATTTGCGGTTATGGAAACGGAAAATACGACCGTGGGCAAATACCAGCGCTTGCTAAAGATGTTCTCAAGTGAAGAACAGTCCTCAATGCTGGTGGAATATTTTGAAAACGATGTTACGGTGTGATTGAATGCCTTGATGATCGGCATGCCCTGGATATATTCAACCATGGCGGCATTCATCTTTTCCGTTGCTGCAACCCATTTGCTCAAAAATTCTCTGCCCTGTCCCATGGTCATCATTTGTAAGACAAAACCGAACGGTATGACAATGACCGTGGCCAGTGCCAGCCGCCAATCCACCACAAACAAAACCAATGTTGTCAGAATCATGTAAACAACCGCACCGATAAAGTCGGGAACGTTGTGGGCCAGAAAGATTTCCATCTGCTCAACGTCTTCACTCATCACTTTTTTCAGTTGGCCGGTGTTCTTTCGATTAAAATACCCGAGGGGAAGAGTCTTGAGTTTTTCTGCAAGCTTTATTCTGATATCGTGAAGAATGTTGTACGCGGCAACATGTGACAAGGCTGTGGATATGCCAAGGCAGCCCTGCTTGAGAACAATCGCCGCACCTGCTGCGAAAACCAGAGAATAGATATACCGCTCATCCACATCGCCGAGGGGTCTGGAACCGATTTCGGCGATGATTTTGTAAATAATGAAATACGGCACGATACCGCATCCCTGGCCGATGACGGCAAACACCCCCGAAAGAATCAACCTGCCTTTCTGGGGAGCTGCAAGATTCACCAAATCACCCACACCCTGCCTTTTCGGTTCTGTCTCCATAGCTGTAACACTTTCTGAATCGAAAAAAAATATGCCCGACAATGATACTGGATCGTAAGACGGAAGACCGCTACATAGTTAGCGAAAGTTTGCAGACAACGGCTAACGGTTGCAGAACAAGTATTGACGAAAAATGAAATATCTTCCACGGATGTGAGAAGCAAGCTGGACGACCTGTTCGGGAATCCGGAATTCCTCTTCGAAAATATCCGAAACAATGCCGGGCATATCACTACGGGCTACTTGATCGAAAAGGAACTTCCGGAGATAAAAACGGAGTACCTTTGAAGCGGGCTCAAGAAGGAAAAAACAACAAACCGACGTGATAGGCGGCAATTCCCCACACCAATGAAAGTGCCGTGTAATAAACAACCGATCCGGCGGTCCATTTCAGGGACTTCGTCTCATAATAAACCGCTCCGACCGTCGCATAACAGGGAATTGAAAACAAAAGGGCAAAGATGAACGCCAGGGCACTGGGCCGTGAAACGTTACCGGCAAGAAAACGTCCTACCGCATCATTGCCGACCTCGGGAAAAATGTTGTCCATCATCAAACCGGTCAATGCCCCCTCCTCTATTTGAATCCCGTAAAGGACAGCAATTGCAATCAGTGCCGCCTCTTTTGAAAAAAAAGCAATAAAAAGGCAGGTCAACAGTCTCCAGTCCATACCCATCAACATACCGAGAGGTTCGAACGCTTTCCCGACAACAGCAAGATAGCTGTCGACCATGTTGCCGTTGGGGAAATACGAAAGTGCCCATATCACCGCAATGATGAAGGCGATCAGCGAACCCGCTTTTTGCACAAAGGATGTAAAACGCCGCCAGACATGAGCCCATATGGTTTGCCAGTTGGGCATATGGTAAGGAGGCAGTTCCATGATCATGCCGGTTTCGGCACCTCGCAGCACGGTATGATCAAGCAGCCGTGACGTGATATAGGTTTGAACAAGCAGCGCGACCGCAGCCGCAACGCCGATTACAGGAGCGACAGGGCCGAAGAAGATGCCTATCATGAAAGCAACGGTAACCATCACACCGGGGCAGGGAACATG
>JAKSDC010000185.1 GCA_022360275.1 Chlorobiales bacterium | reverse complement strand
TGCGTTCAGAAATGCACAAAAATACTCCAGGAACATTCTGGTTGAAAAACATTTTGAAGGCAAAGATTATCGTGTGACGGTCTTTCAGAACGAAGTCCTCTCGGCGGTTGAGCGAATACCCGGTGGAGTTACCGGAGATGGCAAGCATACGATTCGTGAGCTGGTTGACCGGCTGAACACCGATCCGCTCCGCGGAGAAGGTAAGCACGCCCCCTTAAAAAAACTGATGTGGAACAATGAGGCCATCTCGTTGTTGAAACATGTCGGAATGGACAGCTTTTCGGTTCCGGCAGCCGGTGAATTCGTTCGTTTGCGTCGTGCAGCCAACGTGGCATCGGGAGGCACTCCAGTAAAAGCCCTCGACAAGATGCATCCCGATAACAAAAATCTTGCAATTCGTGCCGCGCAGGCATTGCGCCTGGACCTGGCAGGCGTCGACATATTGATTCCGGATATTGCCGCATCATGGCATGAAACCGGTGCCGTTGTCTGTGAAGTAAATGGCCAGCCTAATCTGGGCCATAGAACGGAAGAAAAAGACTTATTCACCCCTATTCTGCGCAAACTGGTACCCGGCAATGGCCGAATTCCGATTACTGTGATTTTAGGCGATTCTTCATCCGGTACGCTTGTAGCTGACCTCGAAACTGAGTTGCTGAAGCAGGGTATTGAAGCAGGCTGCAGTGATGCAAGAGGTGTCAGAGCGAACGGGCAGGTAACTGCACAAGGAGAAGTGGACCCGTTCATTGCGGGACAGATGCTGACGGTTGACAGGAATGTCGAGGCAATTGTATTGAACGTAAACGACAGCAATATGCTGTTTACGGGCCTGCCGTTTGCCCGGTTTGAATTCCTCGTACTTGCGGGTGAGCATGTCACGCCTCATGACAATGTTGACGAATTTGCTTCCGACGATCTCATGCGGGATTTGCTGGAACTTATCCTCCCCGCTTGCGATGGGAAGGTGATACCCATCAAAGGTTTTAAACTGAACACCGATCAATATAGACACTTGACCTCTGCCGTTTGGGAAAAACCGGCGGCACGAAGCAAGACAATAAAAACCCTGACCGCCGACATGCTTGCATATCCAGGGAATGAACTTCCGGGATAAAACAGCATCTAAAGGGCACCTTTATTTATTGTCGACCCCTCCCATCCGCTCAACGAAGCAATTGAGTCGCGGAATAAATAATAGAATTGCCCTAAAACTGTTGCCTTATGCGTTCCTGCTCCGAGAGCGCATATTCCACCAAACGTCCGGCAAACTCCTCGTAGGTGACGATATGCTCCCGTTGAAGCGGTTCGGTAAGATAGACCAAACGAAGCATGTCCCCTGATTCGGAAAAATTCGGAGCGATACCTGTAAAGGAAAAGCCATACTCCTCAAGGGCTTCTGCCGCATGCGGAGTTACCGGATCAGCAAGAGGCAGATCTGCAAAAACAGCTTCCGCATGAGAGTGTTCGGTCAATTCCCGCCTCGCATGGCGAATGGCGTGTACCGTGTCGACCCCGACACGGTCAACCCGAATCATTGCTTTTGCCGCCCCAGAATCAACTCTTACCGTGCACTCCCCTTTACCCTCCGGGTTCCGTTCCTTCCCGAAATCAACAGAAAAACCAAGGTTCCGGTAGACTTCTTCCATGATCGGCCTGTGCCGGGATGGCACATAAACGTTCCGCTGTTCGGGCTCACCGAGATGCAGATAATAAAGCAGGCAGGAGATACGCTGGGGCTGGTCGCCTGAAATCCCGAGAAAGTGCTCGTTTCGCGGAGCAATGCCGAGATCGGCACAGGCAAGCCTTGCCCTGAAATGCACGTTTGATTTCTGTGTATAGGGATGAACCGTCACGGCGTCGGCATATACTCCGGCAAGCCCTATGCGGCGAGCTTCTTGCAGGGCGGTTTCCTTTATGCGTTCGAGGAGTTTTCTGCCCCGATGAGCCGGATCGACGACCGCCTCTCCTCCTTCGGCAACCGGGCCGTCTATATTGCGTTCAAGTGCATAATGTCCGACCACTCTCCCATTTTCAGCAAGTGCAACGAAAGAAAGAACGGCTCCTTTTGCATTCAAGGCCTCTACACGTTCCGGATAATAAACATCACTATTGAAGTATGTCCCGCCGTAAGCCTTGTAAATCAATTGAGAGATCTCGATCCCCTCTCCTTTCCGCATGCGACGAACAGAGTACTTCTGCTCAGGTGCAGGAGGCGTATCCTTATCGAAAACCTTCAGCGCTCCATCATTTAAGGCTTCTGTAATATCCTTGTTGTGGAACCACTTGCTGATCCTGAGCGCCTTGCCTTGCGGCCCGTATCCTGTCCAGTGAACCTCATCGGCGATCTCTTTACAGGATATGCCGAACAGCCTCGAGCTTTTACCATCCCCCAGACGCAGCCTTGATTCCATGGCCCCGATATCTTGAGGCATTCCGTAATCGCGCACGATTATTTCCAGTTTCCCATGTGATTCCCTGATTCCAATTGTTATCGAACCCTCTTCACCGGTCCCGTATGCATGTTTGACGGCATCACATGCACTCAGCACAACAAGTTTTGCAAGTCGTTCATGCAGCCTCCTTTTCAGTCGAGTCTGTGCAATGGCCCCGGATACAAAAGACTGTATAACCGGAATGACACATTCATCATTACTGACTCGAAGTTCGAGATCTATACCCACAGCGGTTCATTTGGATTGACAAGGAAAATCCCTCTATGATGAAAAGTAGTGAAAATTGAACATTGAATTGTCGTATACTATCTTGGCAACAGCACTTTCCGCCAACACTGTACTTCTAAAGGAATTATGACAACTCTGCGTCTTAATGGCATTACCCTTGAATGTGTTCAGGGCGATATCGCCGATCAGGCCGACATGGAGGCGATTGTCAATGCGGCCAATGCTCAACTCCTGCCGGGAGGCGGTGTTGCCGGAGCAATACATCGTGCCGCAGGGCCCGGACTGGAAAAAGAGTGCAGGCCGCTTGCACCAATTCAACCGGGTGAAGCTGTCATTACAGGAGGGCAAAACTTGCCCAACAAACATGTCATACACTGTCTCGGTCCAGTGTATGGAAAAGATGCGCCTGCTGACCTTCTGCTTGCGAACTGCTACCGCCATGCGCTCGGGGCAGCCGAAAAGCATGGAGTCAGATCGGTTGCTTTCCCTGCTGTCTCTACAGGCATATTCGGCTATCCGGCTGAAAAAGCAGCACAAATCGCTGTAAAAACCGTACTCGAGGAACTAACGGGGTTATCCTCCGTCAAACACATTCGTTTTGTTTTATTCAGTAACCGTGACCTCGACCTTTACGAACGAATATTTGAGCAGACAAACATTTAGAACTTCCTATACATACCGGCATTTTCACCTGATCTTTAAAAATCAAGCAACTTTTTCACCAGAAAAAGGCCGTTTTCTATTGGCAACGATATCCTTGATGGTCAAGACCGGAAAACCATGCCGCTGTGCAAAAGCAGGGAAACAATCTACACATACACCTAAACTTTTCAAAAGCAACGCGTCTATGCACGCTTTATCCTGTTGTCGATTTCTGTAGTCCTTGTTTGTATTTGCTCCTTGTGTTTTACAAGTTAACCGTAATATAGCCTATACAAAATCTCACAGAATAGAAGACCGGCATGAGCATACAAAAACACCCCTTGCTAATCGATCTTGACGGCGTACTTTACGTTGGAGAGGAATCCATACCCGGAGCTGCGGAAGCCGTTCAGTGGCTTGACAAGGAAAATATCCCCTATCTTTTCGTCACCAATACCAGCTCTCGACCCAGAAGCGCCCTTGTTGAAAAACTTGCAGGCTTCAGCATCAATACAGAAGAAAAAACCATTTTTTCTCCTCCGGCTGCCGCTTCGCAATGGCTCAAGGCTCATGCTCCCGGCCCGGCAGCCTTGTTTGTCCTCCAGCCCACAAAAGCGGAGTTCAACTGTTTGGAAGAGCTTGATCCCGACGTTGAATTCGGAGCCTCTTCGGTAGTAATCGGTGACCTTGGAGAACAATGGACGTTTCCCGTCCTGAACCGAGCATTCCGACTGCTTATGGCTGAACCTAAACCCATATTTGTCGCTCTTGGCATGACTCGCTACTGGCGCGGTGCCGACGGGTTTCATCTGGATGTTGCCCCGTTCGTCAAGGCTCTGGAACATGCTGCACGTTGTCAGGCGGTCATCCTGGGAAAGCCCTCAAAAGAGTTTTTCAATGCAGGACTGGAAATGCTTGGACGCCCAAGCACTGATGCAGCCATGATCGGTGATGACATCATCGGTGACGTGCAGGGAGCGCAACGTGCTGGAATAAAAGGCGTGCTTGTCCGCACCGGCAAGTTCCGCTCTCAGGACCTCGACGGCGACATTACACCCGACGCCATCCTCGATTCCATTGCCGAACTGCCTGTATGGTGGAAAAAAAGAGCCTTACAATAAATGATTTCCTGACACTTTATGTCAGGGATTGTACCTTCTCCCCATAAAATGCCCCCTCAGTTTTTTACCATACGTCATCTCAAAAAGAACAGAAACACAGATAAACGCGACAAACACAAAAATGGCTCTGAAATTACTTTCGAATGTATTAATCAGCAGGGTCATTAACGCAGTGACACTCAGCAATACTGCAACAATGTATATATATCGACTCCCCCCGATCTCTTTTCTCAATTTGAAAGCACTCGCGTTGATCAATGCAAAAATGAACAGGAAGCTCGCGCTTCCGATAATTGCGATCTCCTTCAAGTTGATCGTGTTTGCCATCAATAAGCTAATGACGGCTGTAATGACAACCCCTATAACCGGCTCATTCCAAACTTTTTTGTCAAAAATTTCGGGAAGCTGACCTTCCTTGGCAAGAACATATCCTAATCTGGCGTTTCCGTATATAGTGGCGTTTATAGCTGAAAATGTCCCAAGCAAAGCGGCAATTGCCACTACGACAAAACCGGCTTGGCCTAAAGCCGGCTTTGCTGCTATAGCAAGCGCGTAATCTTTCGCGGCCAATAACTCCTCTTCCGGTATTGTGCTGACCGTAACTATTCCAATGAATAAATACAGAACAAAAACCATTATAACGGAAGAGTAAAAAGCTATCGGCAGATTACGTTTTGGATTTTGAACATCTTCAGCCGAATTGGCAATAAGCTCAAAACCTTCATATGCGACAAAAATTATCATCCCTGCCGCAAAAATCGAAGACATGGAACCCCAATGAGCGGCTGAAACATGCTCAGGGTCTACAGAGGATATGCTGAAAATAATAATAACAATCAGCAGTATAAGCTTGAGAGCAACGATTGCAGTTTCAGATTTACTGACAAACGATGCGCTTATCAGGTTAATTGCCGTCGGCAACAGAACTGCGGCACTGATCAAAACATGCTTGATGAGCATGGAAGTATTGTCATAAAAAAACGTCAGAGCGTAGGATGCGAAAGCAACAGCATAGAGCGCAATGGTGACCAGATAACTGAGCCAAAGCATAAGGTTAGCACTTCCCGACGCAATGTTGTTACCGAACGCTGTATCTATAAAAACAACCGTGCCCCCTTGAGAGGGATATTTGACCGAGAGTTTTGCATAGGCATAAGAAGTCAGAAGAGCAACCGTTCCCGCAACGAAAAAAGCCGCCGGTGTTCCACCGTGCGCAAGAGATGCAGCTTCACCAAGAACGGCAAATATTCCTCCTCCGACCATTCCTCCTATCCCGATGGATATTGCACCTGCAAGACCAATCTTTCTTTTTCCTCGACTCATTGAATTCAGGGGTTGAACTTAAGGGACACCATTGACCTGAATTTAACCCGCCCACAGCCCCTAAGAAAATAATGTCAGGGAAGTTACAGTGTTTTCCGTACCTGCTCAAACCTGTTGGGTGAGTTGAACAGAAACGGAAAACAGGCAGGAATAAAGGCAGAGTAGATACCGTGTTAATGGCTGATGATTCTGCCCAGTTTCTCCGTCAGCTTCATGTTTTCACCGTAATCTACAGGAACCGCAATGACCGTAGGTCTCCTTTTCTCTGAGAAACCTGCCTGTAATGCAGGGATCAGATCTCTTGCAGCTTCCACCCTTGTAGCACTGCAGCCAAACGATTGAGCCAGCTTGACTAAATCAGGATTCTTGAAATCCGTATGCGAATACTTGCCGAACCTGTTCAGCTGTTTCCATTTTATCAGGCCGTAACCTCCGTCCTCCCAGACAATAATTGTTGCCGGGATATTGTATTGAACCGCTGTTGCAAGCTCCTGAACGTTCAT
>JAKSDC010000051.1 GCA_022360275.1 Chlorobiales bacterium | reverse complement strand
TCGTAACGTACCACATCCATATCATGCAACAGACGACCCATCGCCGCCAGCGTCCGGGCGCCGGCCACCCTCAGATCATACTCACCGTTGACATAAGCTCGCTGCGCCTGGTAGTACTCGTTCTCCGTATCCAGCAGATCAAGCAGCGTCCGCCTCCCGATCGTGAACTGGTCAAGATACGCTACCCGAACCTGATCGAGACGCTTGCGGTGCTCATCCAGATACTTCACCTGCGTCGTCAGCGACTTACGATCATTATACGCAATTTCGACCGTCTGACGCAAATCATGACACGCCTTGTCTTTCAAGTCCATCGACTCGTACAGCTTCTGCTTGTACTGCTTCACCGCCGCAAGATCCGATCCCCCGTTGAAAATGTTGTAGCTCATCACCACTTCTACCGCTGCCTCTCGCCGGTATCCGTCTATACCGTCCCTGTCCCAGCTCCAATCATGATAGGCACGCAAATCCAGACGGGGATAAAACTTCGACTCCTGAACTTTCACCGCATGTTTCGACGACTTGATTGCCATCATGGCCGCAAGAAATCCCGGATTCCTCCGGTACGACTCATCCAGCGCCGCTTCCACATACGACGGTATGGCTCCTACCGGCACCTCGAACTCCGGCAGCTCTTCCGGCGGCAGCTCGCCCACGATCCGCTGGTAACGTGCCGCTACATCGTGCAGGTTCGCCCGCTCCGTGATCAGGTTCGACTCCGCCAGCGCCAAGCGTCCTTCGATTTGTTCCATGTCAACACCCGTACTTACTCCCGACTTCACCCTCCGGCTGATCTGTTCGTAGATCTCCTGGTGGTACGCATGGTTCTGCTCGGCCAGCGTGACAAGATTCTGGTAGCGCTGCACATCGGTATAGGCCCTGAGCGCTTCGAGACCCGTACGCTCGATCGCGTCGAGAAATTCCAGGTACAGCCCCTTGCCCTGAAACTTCAAACGGCACACCTGGTTATGCGTGTAGAAACCATCGAAGAGCATCTGCGTCAGCTCGAGACGCACACCTTTTCTCGTATACACGTCCTTGGTCAGGTTATCACCGTCCACCCATTCACGGCCTACGCCTGCCGAGGCATCGAGCTTCGGAAAGTATCCGCCGTAGGCGACATCCTCTTCATAGTACGCCGCGCGAAACTCATGCCACTTCGCCTGCACTTCCGGATTGTTGTTGATCGTATGCTCCACCACCGAATGCACCGT
>JAKSDC010000181.1 GCA_022360275.1 Chlorobiales bacterium | reverse complement strand
GGTGCTGTCAGACTGAAAAGGCAATCCATTCTAAACAAACGCTCCCTTGATAAAGTCAAGGTTGCGTTCTGTTGAAGACAAACCACATATGCCACTCTATAGCATAGACATAGCTGCAACTGATCAGCAGATGAGAGGAGTTTCATGTAACAATGGTGTAACAATAACAGCAGATAACAATGCCTAAAAAGCATTATTTACGTAGAATTGGGGAATTTGAACAGGCAAGAGAAAAGCCTGTAAGTCATTTACTTACAGGCTTTTATAAGTGTGGGTGATAGAGGAGTCGAACCTCTGACCTCTACCATGTCAAGGTAGCGCTCTAACCAACTGAGCTAATCACCCGAAGGGCAAATAATATATGATTTCATCCGTGAAATCCAAAGCCGACAGATGCTGAAATCAGGCGGTTTTTTTCTTTTTTCCGTCCTCGTAATAAAATTCCGGTTCTCCTCCGCCGGTAATCACGGCCTCGGTGATGACGCATTTGCCGACTCCGTTCATGGAGGGCAGCTCGAACATGATATCGATCATGATGCCTTCAAGCACAGACCGCAGGGCACGAGCACCTGTTCCTCGCTCAATGGCGATTTCAACAACCTTGTCAAGCGCCTTGTCTTCAAAAACCAGTTCACACTCCTCCATTTCAAACAGTTTCCTGTACTGCTTGATAAGTGCATTTTTCGGCTCGACAAGGATGTTGCGCAACGCGTCCTTGTCGAGAGGATCGAGTGTTGAGATAACCGGGAGCCTGCCGATGAATTCGGGAATCAGGCCGTACTCATGCAGGTCGTCTTGGGAAACTTCTTTCAGTATTTCCGGGTCGGATTCGAGCTGCTGTGGCTTGACCTTCGTGCCGAACCCGATAGATGATTTCGCAACCCTCCGGCCGATGATCTTGTCGAGGCCCTCAAACGCCCCGCCGCAGATAAAGAGAATATTCTTCGTATTCACGTTGATGAGCTGCTGCTCGGGATGCTTTCTGCCACCCCTTGGCGGGACACCGACAACCGCTCCTTCCAGAATTTTCAGCAGCGCCTGCTGCACACCTTCTCCAGACACATCACGGGTAATGGAAACGTTGGCCGACTTCCGGGCGATTTTGTCGATTTCGTCAACATAGATGATACCCTTCTCAGCCCGTTCGAGGTTGAAATCGGATGCCTGTAACAGACGGGCAAGAATGGTCTCGACATCGTCACCGACATAACCGGCTTCTGTGAGGGATGTTGCATCGACGATGGTAAAGGGAACTTCGAGCAGGTTGGCGAGCGTCTGGGCAAGCAGGGTTTTTCCCGTTCCCGTCGGGCCAATCAGCAGGATATTGCTTTTCTCAATCACCACATCGTCATCGTCACGCACCCATTCCTGCGATTCAATTCGTTTGTAGTGGTTGTACACCGCAACCGCCAGTGACTTTCTGGCCCTTTCCTGACCGATTACATACTGGCCAAGAGACTCCATAATGGATTTCGGGGAGATCAGACGTGGCTGGAAAGGCTGGCTGCTTGAAGGCGCCGACGGCTTTATGGCGCTGATTTCCTTGCGAAGAATATCCACGGAACTCATAATACAGCGGTCGCAGATAAACGCATTGGGACCAGCCACCATACTATTTACTTCATCACTCCCCCTTCCGCAGAATGAGCACAAGACAATATCACTCCCTCCGCCACCTGCTTTTTTCTTCCCTTTCATCCTGTCATTCTCCTTTGACATAACAGCCCCCTCCTTAAAAACCCATCCTTGCCAGACTGTCAAGAACGTGCTGAATCACCATCGAAAGTTTCGGATGCTCTTCTTCGAAATGACCGACTGCGTCATCGAGACGTTCCGCCAATCCTTCATGCTCACCCTCAATGGCTGTCTCTTCCTGGACGAGCCTGCTGATATCCTTTTTCAGGTCGGTAAGCACCTTGCCGGTGCGTTCATCGACTGTTTCAGTTTGTTCGAGTTCTTCGTGCAGCTGCACGAGCAATTCTTGCAATCTCTGCTTTTCCATTGAACAATACTGGTTATGGTCATGGAAGATTTGTAGAACCCATCAGGTAGCGGTCGCATTCACGGGCCGCCGCCCTGCCCTCATTGATTGCCCAGACAATCAGGCTCTGGCCTCTGCGTGCATCTCCGGCACCGAATACCTTCACCATACTGGTTCTGAAATCTCCGTATTCGGCCTTGATATTGGAACGCTCTCCCTGCTCAACCCTCAACTGTTTTAATAACCCCTCTTCAGGCCCTAAAAATCCCATCGCAAGCAGAACCATGTCCGCAGGTATGATTTCTTCGGTCCCTGAAACCGGTTCAGGTATCCAGCGTTCTTTTTTTTCCACCCACTCCACCTGACAGACTTCAACGCCTGTCAAATATCCGTTACCGCCACCAAGAAGCTTTTTGGTCATGATGCTGTAACGGCGCGGGTCGTCTCCTTGAATGGCCGCGGCTTCCTCCTGACCGTAATCGACCTTGAGGGTATTCGGCCATTCCGGCCACGGATTATCCGGCTGACGTTCCATCGGAGGTTGGGGCATAATTTCAAGCTGAACAACGCTCTTGCATCCCTGACGGATAGAAGTAGCCACACAGTCGGTACCGGTATCGCCTCCCCCTATAACCACGACAGCCTTGTCTTTCGCACTGATTTTCGGTGCATTGCCGCTGAGCACTGCTTTGGTGCTCGAACGGAGATAATCCATAGCGAAATACACACCTTTGTTGCTCCGGCCCTCAACATCGAGATCCCTCGGTTTTGTCGCACCCGTACAGAGAACAACCGCATCGAACTCCTCCAGCAGCTTTTCGGCGGAATAGTCTTTACCGACTTCGGTATTCACGACAAAAGTCACTCCCTCCTGTTCCATGAGGTCGATACGGCGCTGAACAACGCTTTCTTTATCGAGTTTCATGTTCGGGATACCGTACATGAGCAACCCCCCGATTCTGTCATCACGCTCAAAGACGGTTACGCTGTGCCCGGTCATGTTCAACTGATCAGCGCACGCAAGGCCGGCTGGTCCTGAACCCACAACAGCCACACGTTTTTTGGTGCGCCTTTCAACCTTACGCGGTTTAACCCAGCCCTGCCCGAACGCGTACTCGATAATCGCACACTCGATACTCTTGATGGTGACCGGAGGTTCGATTATTCCCAGCACACATGATCCTTCGCACGGAGCGGGACACACACGTCCGGTAAACTCGGGGAAGTTGTTGGTTTTCATGAGACGCTCATAAGCCTCACGCCAGAACCCCCTGTAAACATGATCGTTCCACTCAGGGATCAAGTTATGAATCGGGCATCCCGAAGTCATCCCATTGAGCATAATACCGGTATGGCAATAAGGCGTGCCGCAGTCCATGCAACGGGCTCCTTGCTCACAAAGAGCTTCTTCAGACATTCCCTTGTGGAACTCTTCCCAGTCCTTTATACGCTCGAGCGGCGGCCTGTCTTCAGGCACCGCCCGGTCATGTTCTAAAAATCCTTTTATTTTGCCCATTATACTACTTAGATTCGTTTAACAGGGTCCTGCATGCCTTTCCTGCTCAGTTTCCGGATACACGCGCAGGGGCATGAACATTCTTCTCGAACGCCGCCATAATTGCCTCTTCACCGGCCATTCCTTCTTTCATGACGCTCTCCATGGCTTCCATCGCACGCTTGTAATCATGCGGATAAACCTTCACGAAGCGCGTTCTGACATCCTGCCACTCGTCAAGCATGCCTGCCGCAAGAGAACTGCCCGTATACTCATAGTGACGCTCAATCATGGCATACAGTTTCGCAAACTCACCTTCGTCGTTGATAGAATAAAGTCCGGCCATCTGGCAGTTACAATGCTGCTCGAATGTTCCGTCATTGTCGTACACATAAGCAATGCCGCCCGACATGCCCGCAGCGAAATTCTTGCCGGTTGCGCCGAGGATAACAACCGTGCCGCCTGTCATATATTCACAGCAATGGTCGCCTACCGCTTCAACTACCGCCTCGATACCGCTGTTCCTGACACAGAAACGCTCACCTGCCATACCGCGAATATAGGCTTCACCGGAGATTGCACCGTAAAATGCAACGTTACCGATGATAATATTCTCCTCCGGTGAAAAGGTGGACTGCTTTGGCGGGTAGGCAATAATCCGGCCGCCTGAAAGACCTTTACCAAGATAATCGTTCGCATCACCCTCGAGTTCGAGTGTCATTCCTTTCGGAATAAAGGCACCGAAACTTTGCCCGGCAGAGCCGTAAAACTTGATGTGTATCGTGTCATCCGGCAGTCCTTCCCCTCCATGAACTTTTGTCACTTCGTTGCCGACAATGGTGCCGACAACCCGGTCGGTGTTGTGAATCGGCAGCGTCGTGTTAACCTTTTCTTTTCTCTTGATAGCAGGATCACAGATTTTGAGAAGGGTTTTAATATCGAGGGAATCATCAATCCCGTGATCCTGGTCACACGTATTGTAAAGGCTCTCGCCCTCTTCGCCAGGCTCGGCTTTGTAGAGAATTTTGGAAAGGTCGATGCCTTCAGCTTTCCAGTGCCTGATTGCCTTCTTCATTTCAAGCTTCTCGGTACGCCCTACAAGCTCGTTGAGCGTCCGCACACCGATTTTCGCCATATACTCGCGGACTCCTTGAGCAAGATAGCGCATGAAGTTCTCGACGTGCTCGGGTTTTCCAGTGAAGTTTTTCCTGAGCTCCGGATTCTGGGTAGCAACCCCTACCGGGCAGGAGTCTTCCTGGCAGACACGCATCATGATACAACCCATGACGACCAGTGAAGTGGTGGCGAAGCCAAACTCCTCGGCGCCAAGCAACGCTGCGATAACGATATCCCTCGCAGTCTTCATCTGACCGTCTGCTTCGACAATGATGCGGCTTCTGAGATTGTTGAGTACAAGAGTCTGGTGCGTCTCTGCAAGCCCGAGTTCCCAGGGCATGCCTGCATGCATGATACTGGACAGAGGCGATGCGCCTGTGCCGCCGTCGTGACCGCTGATAAGCACAACGTCCGCATGTGCTTTCGCCACTCCTGCGGCAATGGTGCCGACACCTACCGCCGAGACGAGCTTCACATTGATACGCGCACCACGATTGGCGTTCTTAAGATCGTGTATCAGTTGTGCCAGATCCTCGATCGAGTAGATATCATGGTGCGGAGGCGGTGAAATCAGCCCGACGCCGGGAGTCGAATGGCGAGTTTTGGCGATCCATGGGTACACTTTGGTTCCCGGAAGCTGCCCGCCTTCTCCCGGCTTTGCACCCTGTGCCATCTTTATCTGGATTTCCTGTGCATTGGTCAGGTAGTGGCTGGTCACCCCGAAACGCCCTGAAGCCACCTGTTTGATAGCAGACATTCTCGAATCACCGTTTGCTTCTGGCCGGAAGCGGTCCGTTTCTTCTCCCCCTTCACCGGTATTGCTCTTGCCACCAAGCCGGTTCATGGCAATCGCCAGTGTCTCATGGGCTTCCTTGCTGATGGAACCGTACGACATCGCCCCGGTCTTGAACCGTCTGACGATGTTTTCGACCGGTTCCACTTCTTCAATCGGAACAGGAGTCTTGCTGAATTTGATATCCATAAGGCCGCGAAGCGTAAAGAGCTCTTCGCTCTGCTCATCGATCAGGCTCTCGTATTTTTTAAACATCTCGTAATCACCGGTACGGCATGCGTATTGCAGGATATGGATCGCTTCCGGGCTGAGCAGGTGTCCTTCCCCGTCATGCCGCCACTTTCTTTCGCCGCCGCTCTCGAGACCGGGATCGACGTCGTTTCCGGATGCAGGAAATGCCGCATCATAACGTTTGCGAACTTCTTCAGCTATCACGTCGATACCTACCCCTTCTATACGTGAAGGGGTTCTGGGAAAGTATGAGTCCACGAGCCGTGAATTAAGGCCTACCGCTTCAAAAATCTGGGCACCGCTGTAACTTTGAACTGTCGAGATACCCATTTTAGCCATGGTTTTGACCACGCCCTTGACAATGGCTTTCACATAATTTTTTACGGATGCCTCTGCGTCCTGACTCGGCATCCGTCCTTTGTCAGTCAACTCCCCTATTGACTCAAGTGCCAGATAAGGATTGATTGCTCCTACTCCGTAACCGATCAGCAACGCGAAATGATGAACCGTTCTGGGCTCAGCAGACTCAAGAATCAAGCCTGCCCTTGTGCGCAGACCGGCATTGATCAGAAAATGATGCAGCCCCGAAGAAGCAAGGAGAGCTGGTATAGGGGCAAGCGTTTTGTCAACCGGTCCTTTATCGGAAAGAATGATCAGGTTCGCGCCATGAGTGACCTCCTGCTCACATCGACGACAGATATCCTGCATGGCACTGTCGATGCCTTTCCCGTCATCCTTGACCTTGTAGAAAATAGGGATGGTAACCGCCTTGAAGCCCGGTTTATCTATGCTGCGTATCTTTGCAAGTTCTTCATCGGTAAGCACCGGACGATTGATTTTAAGCCTGTGACAGTTCTCCTCACTGGGTTCGAGGAGATTTCCTTCAGCACCAAGCATGACCATTGTCGAGGTAATCACCTCCTCCCTGATCGAATCGATCGGCGGGTTGGTTACCTGTGCAAAAAGCTGCTTGAAGTAGTCATAAAGAAGCTTCGGCTTGTTCGAAAGCGCGGCAAGGGGCACATCGTGTCCCATCGACCCAACCCTCTCAACACCGTTCGTTGCCATCGGAATGAGGTGAAGCGCTACATCCTCCTCGGTGTAACCATAAAGCTTCTGACGGATTGAAAGAGCAAATCTTTTCTCTTCCTGCTTTTCGGCACCGCTGCCGGAAAGGGATTCAAGCTCGAGCAAATGCTTTTTCAGCCATCTCGCATAAGGTTTTTCCTTTGCGATTGTTTCTTTGATTTCCTCATCGGATATGATGCGGCCCTGGGCCGTATCGACAAGAAACATTCTGCCCGGTTGCAGACGGTCTTTTCTGAGAATCCTTTCAGGCTCGATATCAAGCACACCGGCCTCGGATGCCATTACAACCAAGTCATCTTTGGTAATGTAATAGCGCGATGGACGCAAGCCGTTACGGTCGAGAATCGCCCCGATTTGAACCCCGTCGGTGAACGCAACAGAAGCAGGTCCGTCCCAAGGCTCCATCAGGCAACTGTGATACTCGTAAAAAGCCAGCTTTTCTTCCGCCATACCGTTGCTGCCGTTCCATGGCTCCGGAATCAGCATCATCGCTGCATGGGCGAGCGAACGGCCACTTAAGGTCAGCAGTTCAAAAATATTGTCCAGGATGGCAGAATCACTCCCGTCTTCCATGATAACGGGCTTGATGTGCTCTATACTGCTGCCGAACAGCTTGGACTCAAACATTTTCTCTCTGGCCTTCATCCAATTGATGTTACCCCGGAGCGTATTGATCTCGCCGTTATGGCTGAGAAAACGGTAAGGATGGGCGCGATCCCAGCTTGGAAAAGTATTCGTACTGAACCTTGAATGCACCATGGCAATGGCGCTCTCCACATCGGTATCGGCAAGCTCGGGATAAAAAAGCGATACCTGCTCGGGAAGCAGCATCCCTTTATAGATTATTGTACGGTGAGAAAGGCTGCTTATATAAAAATAGTTACTGCCAAGAAGACCTGCGGTATACTTAACCCTTTTGGTAATCCGGCGGCGAATGACATAAAGCTTCCTGCCGAACTCCTCACTGGATGTAATATCCTTTCCTTTGCCGACAAAAAACATTTTGACCACCGGCTCCTGCGACTTAGCGGTTTTACCCAGAGAATCATCGCAGGTAGGCACCTTCCTGAGACCGAGAAACTTCTGCCCTTCAGCCTGAACCATTTGACGACAGATATCCTCAATAGCCCTGCGCTGAGAAATATCAGGAGGCATGAACGCCATTCCAACCGCATAATCGCCTTGTGCAGGAAGCTCGATATCCCTCTCTTTACAGGCTTTTCTTAAAAACTTGTCAGGAATCTGTAAAAGGATCCCTGAACCGTCCCCGGTATTACTTTCACATCCGCAAGCACCGCGATGTTTCATCTTTCTAAGCACTTCCAGACCCTGCCGCACTATCTCATGAGACCGTATACCTTTTATGTTGGCTACAAAACCCACTCCACAGGCATCATGTTCAAACCGTGGGTCATAGAGCCCTGTTGCTTGCTTTGCTTTCATATTTCCAGGTACTTCTTATCTAAGTATTATTGCTAAAAAGCGCGTTCGAATTTGAAGTGGGGAATATAAACTTTTTCAAGGAATATCCCTGTTCAGCCATCCTATTTTCAGCTACGCCTTGCCCTGACTGGCTACCGCATCGATTGCTTTCTGGAGTGCCTCCTGATCGCCCAGGTAATAGCTCTTCAACGGCTTCAGATCATCGTCCAGCTCATAGACAAGAGGAACACCGGTCGGTATGTTCAACCCTACGATATCCTCGTCGGAAATATTGTCGAGGTATTTAACCAGCGCTCGAAGAGAGTTACCGTGTGCGGCGATAATAACTTTTTTGCCAGCCTTGATCTCGGGTGCGATTTCTTCAAGCCACAAAGGAAGAACACGGGCAACGGTATCCTTCAGACATTCCGTCAGAGGAACCTCGTCCGGAGCAAGAGAAGCGTATCGGGGCTCGTTACCGGGATACCGTGAATCCGACTTTTCAAGCGGAGGTGGAGGTGTGTCATAGCTCCTGCGCCAAACAAGCACCTGCTCTTCACCGTGCTGCCGGGCGGTCTCAGCCTTGTTCATTCCCTGAAGCGCACCGTAATGACGCTCGTTGAGACGCCAATCCTTAACAACCGGGATCCACATGAGATCCATTTCGTCAAGAACGTTCCACAGGGTGCGGATTGCCCTTTTGAGAACCGACGTATAAGCAATATCGAAAACAAAACCCTCTTGCTTCAGGAGTTCTCCTGCACTCCTGGACTCTTTCTCTCCTTTCTCGCTTAAATCAATATCATACCAGCCGGTGAAACGGTTTTCCCTGTTCCACTCACTCTCGCCGTGCCGCAGCAATACCAGCTTAATCATACGTCTTCCCCTCCTTGTAAGAGTATTGATTTTATTGAAGCACAGGGCTTTATTACCCTATTTTACCGAATCATGCCAATGTAATAATCTTGAATACTTTTCTCAAACATTCTCCACCCTTCTCGTATCTCCCCCAAGCAGCCCCCTCTGTACGAGAGACAAAAAAGCCTTTATTTATAAAAAGAGCTTATGGTTTTATATGATGAAATATCCTATCTTTTGTTCTTTTGGCTCCAAAGGCCCACTTTATTATCAAGCTTTACATGACCGACGCAAGAGAAGCCGGCCAAAGACCTGACAACGCAACATGAAGGTAGATAATTTCAGACTACAACTTGGCAAGCAGGAATATATCCCAATCGTAATTGGCGGAATGGGGGTCAACATATCAACCACCGAGCTTGCTCTTGCGGCTGAAAAGCTGGGCGGAATCGGTCATATTTCCGATGCCGAAGTTTGTTATGTCTGCGATCAGATATTCAGCACCTCATATACCACGCGTAAACGGAAGAAGTACAGTTACAACGTCAACAATCCTGACAAATCTGACGTTCACTTCGATCTCGGCGACATTGCAGAGGCACAAAAAATGTACGTAGAGCACACCGTATCCCGGAAAAGCGGCAACGGTGCCGTTTTTATGAACTGCATGGAAAAGCTGACCATGCGTGACTCTTCCGAGACACTTCGTGCAAGGCTTTCTGCTGCCATGGATGCCGGAATAGACGGGCTTACACTCGCAGCCGGCCTTAATCTGCGCACCCTTGACCTCATAAAAGATCACCCGAGATTCCATGATGTCAAAATCGGCATTATCATCTCTTCTTTACGCGCCCTGAACATCTTTCTGAAACGCGCCATCAGATTGCGGCGCATACCCGATTACATCGTTGTTGAGGGCCCGTTGGCCGGAGGTCATCTCGGCTTCAGCCCCGAGGACTGGAAAACCTACGACCTTTATACTATCGTAAAAGAGGTACTGGATTTTCTCAAAAGCGAAGACCTGGCCATTCCGGTCATACCTGCCGGCGGGATCTTTACCGGCGGTGACGCGGTCAGGTTTCTTCAGGCAGGCGCCTCGGCTGTTCAGGTGGCGACACGATTCACCATAACAAAAGAATCCGGCCTTCCGAATGAGGTGAAACAACATTATATCAACACCGAAAAGGAGAACATCGTCGTCAACACCGTCTCTCCCACCGGCTACCCGATGAGAATGCTCAAGACCTCGCCGGTTCTGAACTATTCGATACGGCCCAATTGCGAAGGGTTTGGCTATCTGCTTGACAACAAAGGCAAATGCGGTTATATAGACTCTTACTACAAGGCACTTGCAGCCAAGGAAAAAGGCCAGCGGCTGACCATTACCGACCAGACCTGCCTGTGCACGGGAATGGCCAAATATGACTGCTGGACCTGTGGAGATACAACGTACCGGCTCAAAGAAACGACCAACAAAATGGCTGACGGAAGCTGGCAGTTACCATTTGCTGAAGACATTTTCCTCGATTACCAGTTCAGCGAAGGCCAGCATATAGAGAAACCTTCTCTGGCAGAAAAAGTGAACAACTGACGGTCAAGCACGGAATAGTCTGCTGAATTGTTGAATCACCGGTTCGTTTCGCTTTTAATGCATAGGAGTCACGCCCCTGTGTAATAAAAAAGGGTGGTACGCAGGGTCGATACAGCATTCAAGATGACTTTCGGCAAAAGACGGACCCCCGGGTCGCGCCCTGTGAAATAGATGCTTTGATTTCACGGGACAGGCCCGAGGATGACAACCGGGAAGGTGTTAAAAATATTTATAAAAGAACTGTTACATTGTATGATGTGACAAGGCTTTTGGGCCGGCGGGTCGCCGCCGGTTTGCACAAACCGTTTTGCCATGAAAAGAAAGCTGAGACTCCTTCTGGCGACCGTTCTCTTCTTTACTCTGTCGCTGTTGCTGATCTTTATTTTCAATCAGCTTTACTTTTTCGCTTCACTTGTCGGGAACCTGCATCCTGTTGCAGGTTATATCGTCCTCGGAGCAGGCACAACTGTTTTCTGCATTCTTGTTTTCTCCCTCATTACACTATGGCGCTCTCCTTCCGGGCCTGTTTTCCCGGACAATGAAATGTCACCATCCTATGACGCCTACATAAAGCATCTTGCCAAAACGCAGCCCGTTCATTCCAAACATCCTGCCCCCCTCCAGGAAAACCGGGATCAGAGATGGCTTGTAACCAACCACAAACTGCTCGAAACCGATGCATTGCATATCACGAAGGAAGTTGCGGTTAAGAATTTCTTCATCGGTGCGTTCGCCCAGAATACCTCTTACGGTACGACGACATCACTGATGAACAATCTGAAACTTGTATGGAGGGTCTATAAACTGCACCATCGAAACCGTCATGGTAAAGACTTGCTGGCCCTTTATCGTTTCACCTATGAATCGCTTCCCTTGTCTGACTTCCAGAAAGATGAGCTTCCCTTCCACATTAAGCCGATTATCCAGTCCTCTTTCAGCAACACCCTTGCGACGCTTCTTCCCGGCGGAAATCTGCTGACCCCGTTTTTTCTGAACTTTTTCCTTGCAGGCTCTACGAACACCTATCTCACTTGCCTTACGGGTATCATCAGCACGCATTACTGTCAGTCTCTTTCCGAAGAAGATAAAGCCGAAATCGTTCGCCAAAGCCAGTTCGAAGCATCGTTCATGCTCAAGGAAGTTGTCAAGGAGTGCAACCCGATACTCTCGAAAACAATCAGCAACGCAGTAAAAAAGGCCGGCATGGAAAGCCTCGATAGCGTTCAGCCATCTTCCTCTGGCAGCAACCTTGCCCAGGACATTGTCTCTCATGTCGCACAGTCGCTGAAAAACATCATCAGTGAAAACGTTGAGTCGGGGAAAGAGAAACCGTAAGCCAGTAGCCAGGATTGGATAATTCAGGATTCAGGCTTCCGGATTCCAGCTTCCTCCATTATCCCTCATTAATTCAATATTTAATAATCATTCGTCATTATTCATTCGACAATAGTTATTCTCCTGGCTCCTTACTCCTGCAGCAAAGCTGCTACTCCTTATTCCTTATTTGCCCTTTGACCTTTACCTTTTGCCTTTACCCCCTCAGTCCCCGGAAAAACTCCTGCAAAAGGCTCTGCGCCTTGTGTTCGAGAATCCCTCCGTACACTTCCGGCCGGTGATTCAGGTCTCCGGAAGCGGTAATATTCATGACTGTCCCGCATGCCCCCATTTTTGGGTCGTAGGCCCCGAAAATCAACCTGCTTACTTTTGCATTGACGATCGCCCCTGCACACATGGGGCAGGGTTCAAGCGTAACAGCAAGCGTGCAGTCGTTGAGGTATTTGCTCCCGAGCGTTGCCATTGCCGCCGTCAGCGCAATCATCTCGGCATGAGCGGTTGCGTCCGTCAGTTCCTCAACCTGGTTGTGTCCTCTGCCGACAAGGCGGCCGTTGGCGTCAAACACCGCAGCGCCGACAGGGATCTCCTTTTTCTCATATGCCTTGATCGCCTCTCGGAAAGCTGGTTCCATGTAATATGAAAGATCCATGATAATGGTTTCAAATTGCGCTCTACGTGCCCGACGGCATTTTATCTAACCATCAATTTTTGCTATTATAAGCTTTTTGTTTGCCACTTTCATGAGCAATCATCTTGTTGTGCAATCTTTAACAAACATGCAAGAACATGAATATACACGAATATCAAGGTAAGGACATCCTGCGCAAGTTCGGGGTTTCCGTACCGAAAGGCATCGTTGCCTTTTCTGCTGATGAGGCAAGGCAGGCAGCCGAACAGCTGTTTGAAGGGCAGGAAAGCAGCGTTGTCGTTGTCAAGGCCCAGATTCATGCCGGAGGACGTGGAAAAGCCGGTGGCGTCAAACTCGCAAAATCCCTGGAGGATACCCTGGAAATCGCCCGTCAGATGCTCGGCGCCACATTGGTAACCCACCAGACCGGACCGGAAGGAAAAGAGGTCAAACGTCTCCTGGTCGAGGAAGGCATGAATATCGAGAAAGAATTCTATATCGGCATCACCCTTGACCGCGCCACATCGAACAATGTTCTGATGGTCTCCACCGAAGGCGGTATGGAAATTGAAAAAGTTGCTGAAGAAACCCCTGAAAAACTGCTGAAAATCCAGATTCATCCGCTCCATGGCATCCAGGGATTCCAGGCACGCCAAGCTGCTTTTTTCCTTGGACTCGAAGGGGATAATTTTAAAAATGCAGTACGGTTCATTACAGCGCTGTACAACGCTTACCTATCCGTTGATGCATCCCTCGCCGAGATCAACCCTCTCGTGATTACCAAGGAAGGCCGTGTTCTTGCTCTCGACGCCAAGATCAATTTTGACCCAAACGCTCTCTTCCGCCACAAGGATTTCCGCGAGCTCAGGGATATCAGCGAAGAGGACCCGTTTGAAGTCGAAGCTTCCAAATCAAACCTCAATTATGTCCGGCTGGACGGTAATGTAGGCTGCATGGTCAATGGTGCCGGTCTGGCAATGGCAACGATGGACATGATCCAGCTTGCCGGGGGGAAACCCGCAAACTTCCTCGACGTCGGCGGCGGCGCAAGTCCGGAAACAGTTAAAGAAGGCTTT
>JAKSDC010000135.1 GCA_022360275.1 Chlorobiales bacterium | reverse complement strand
CAACACACTTGTCATGTTCGAAATATTCTACCTCTTGAGTTCCCGATTCTTTATAGCCTCGTTTTTCTCAAAAGAAGGACTCCTGGGCAACCCTACGGTACTTTATGCGATCGGTATACTCGTTGTTTTACAGTCATTGTTCAATTATGCGCCATTCATGCAGGCCCTGTTTGCAACCGTACCGCTCGGTCTGTCGGATTGGATCACCATTTTGCTGACCAGTTCTTCAGTGCTGTTTCTTGTTGAGCTCGAAAAATATATACTCAGAAAGCATCGTACAGACAGCCTGACTATCTGACCAGTTTAAAAAAACGGAGGATAGCTGCACATCATACCCGTTCCGGGATACAAGACAGAATTGAGTCTCACAACTTAGTGATCTTCTGCCGGCCTTGCAGTCCTGCCGAGAGCCTTGTCGCATTCGACACGGGCGACAAGGTAGTCGTAGACTGCCTGGAGGTAGTTGGTTTTGGCTTTGTTGAGCTGCAGCTCGGCTTCGGAAAGTTCGAGCTGGGAACCGATGCCTTCACGGAAGCGCAGCAGTGTAATTTCATAACTCCGCTCAGCCGTGCGTATGGTTCTGTCCTGAACCTCGATCCTTTTCCGGGACTCTTCGAGATCGGACAGTTTCATCTCTATCTCAGCTCGCACGTCGGCTTTTAAATCCTCGAGCCGGGACATGGACTGCAAAAGGCCGAGCTTTGCCTGCTCTACCTGCGAACTTATCCGAAAACCGGTAAAAAGCGGCAGAGAAAGTTGTAATCCAACGGATGAGGTAACCGGCCAGTCGGTGTCTTTAATGGCAACACCGTCATCAAACTGGGTTTGTGCTTCTAACAGACCTACCGCTGTAATCGCCGGGAAACGTTCGGCTCTTGTAGCATTCACGTTTTGTGCATCCGCCTCGATCTGCAATTCGAGTTGCCTGATCTCCGGTCGCGCAGACAAAGCTTCCCCATAAGCAATGGATGCATCGTCAGGGTATTCTCCCTGCTGATAAACAAGTGAATCAGACAGAGTTATCTTCCTTGTTGGATCGATACCGATTGTGTTCTTGAACCGCGTTCTGGCCACCGCCGCGCGATTCCGGGCCTGTATGAGATCAGGCTTGATATTTTCCACTGACAGGAACGCTTTGAGGGTATCGATGTCTGCAGCCACCCCCTCTTTGAAAAGTGCCCGGCTGTCACGAAGAGCAGTTTCCCAGCGTGCAATACTTTGTTCCAGTATGGTCACTTGTTCATCGGCTATCAGGACATTGTAATATGCTGTTTTGATGTTGCTGATAACATTCGCTTCGGCCTGACGATAGGCTTCCATGCTGATTTTCTTTACCGTAGAAGATGCCCGTATGCCTGCAATGGCTTTCAGATCCAATACTGCCTGACTCAGCGAAAGCGATGCAGCCATTGCATTGTCCTGACTGATTGCCAGGGGAGTCAACTTGGTCGGCTCGGTAAAATCTTCCGGAAAATAAATAATAGTAGGCTCAAGAGTTCTTGTGTAGTCAAACTCCACATCGAGTTGCGGGAGCACTCCGGACCATGCTTCACGTACTTTTTGATCGGCAATATCACGATCGAGCCGTGCAACCTCCAGATCACGATTTCGATCAAGACCGGCGGCAACCGCTTCATCAAGTGAAAGCGTTAACACCTGTATCTTGTCCGCATTTCCTTCGGCAGCAAAAATCAAGGCGGGAGACAAGGCAACGACAATCGCTACTACAACGAGATGCAATAAGCACTCTTTGACAGTCTGCATACGTTCATTAAAAGATAAACATTCGTAAGGCCCAAAAATATACCGAAATAGTACGAACGTTCAATACCTGCCCTTCCAAAGTTTTTCAAGGCGCTCCCTGATAAATTTTTCTCTCCCCTCCTTGGTGGGATGATAAAAAACCGGATCGAGTCCTTCAGGCATGCACCGCTCCCCGACAAAATGTTCCGGATAGTCATGCGGGTACTTGTAACCCTTGCCGTACCCCGCTTCTTTCATAAACGTTGTCGGAGCATTTCGCAAGTGCATCGGTACGGGAGCCTCCTGATGCTCTCCAGCATACCGTTGCGCCTCGTTTATCGCACGGTAGCTTGCATTGGATTTCGGGGAACCTGCCAGATAGGCAACCCCTTGCGCAAGAGTAATTCTCGCTTCGGGCAGTCCTATAACTTCTACGGCACGGAAAACAGAAACCGCCAACGTAAGAGCGTAAGGATCCGCATTGCCGACATCTTCACTGGCGAAAATCACCATTCTGCGCGCTATAAACTTTGGATCTTCCCCCCCTTCGAGCATCCTGGCAAGCCAGAACAGGGCTGCGTCGGGATCGGATCCTCTCATTGATTTGATAAAAGCCGAGATGATATCGTAATGCGACTCCCCTTTCTTGTCATAGACAGGGAGCTTTTTCTGAAGTGCACGTTCAAGCAGACTCCTTGAAATGTGGACAGGCACTTTGGAAGTATCGGCCATGGACAGAGCTGACTCGACAGCGTTCAGCGCCTTCCGGGCATCCCCCCCCGCAAACTGCAGAAGAAAACCCCAGTCGTCGATAACAACCTGATAAGAAGCAACAAGAGCATCGTTTTCAAGTGCCCGCCTGACGACCGACTCTATATCACTGTCCTGAAGAGGATCGAGAATATACACTTGCATCCTGCTCATCAGAGCGGCATTGACCTCGAAAGAAGGATTCTCGGTCGTTGCCCCTATCAGCACAACGACGCCCTGTTCGATTGCATGCAACAGCGAATCCTGCTGCGCCTTGTTAAAACGGTGAATCTCGTCGATAAAAAGCAGTGTCTGGCTACCCTCTGCGCGTTGCGCCGATCCAGCAAGCTCAAGTGCCTGGCGCACCTCCCTGACACCCGCATCAACCGCGGAGAGCGAGTCGAAACGAAAGTCAAGCGAGTGCGCGCAAATCTCAGCAAGAGTCGTTTTGCCTGAGCCGGGAGGCCCCCAGAAGATCATCGAAGGTAGGCGCCCCTGCGCAATAAATTTCCTCAGGGGACCGTCAATACCGATAAGGTGCGCCTGCCCAAACAGTTCATCAAGATGACGGGGCCGCACCCGTTCGGCGAGTGGTTGAAAACGTGAACTTGCTTTTCCCCCTGAGGGTAAACCGAAAAGCTCTTCCTGGTTGTGCCAGTCTGTGCACATTAATACCCCAGACCGGTTAACCAGTCCTCACTGATTTTTCCGGAACCTTTTTCTGAATTTTTCAGAAGCTCCTGCTGCCTTGCAATATATTTGCCGAGAATATCAAACTCGATGTTCACCCGGCTACCCTCTTTAAGGTCATTAATGGTAGTATTCTCGAATGTATACGGGATGATCGCAACAGTAAAGCTGTTTTCACCGACGCTCGCCACAGTAAGACTGACGCCATCGATCGCAATCGAGCCTATCGGCACAATGAAGGGCTGAAATTCTTCAGGGAAGCCAATCCGTATTTCCCGGCTTCCCCCAAGATCATAAACCCCGAGAACTTTACCGACACAGTCGATATGGCCTTGCACAAAATGACCGCCGAGCCTGTCCGAAGCTCGCAACGCTCTCTCAAGGTTTACGGGAACACCGGCAGCAAAGAAACCAAGCGTGGTT
>JAKSDC010000177.1 GCA_022360275.1 Chlorobiales bacterium | reverse complement strand
GGCTGCCTTTCGATATATCCGGGGAGATAGGAAAGTGTCGGAGCTATATACTGTTCGAATTCTTTTTTCCCAAGATTGTATGCCTGGTTGAAAAACGTTCCGAGAGCCTTGATGTTTCTCTGAAATGCCGTGAGGTCGAACAAGTACAGATATTCATCGTAGCTCATTCCGGTCATGTTGTTTGATTGAATCAGGTTGTAGTGATACTCCTGCATTGTGGCAACGAAGTCTTCAGGGAGCGTAACGTACGAGTCTCTCATTAGAGAAGCCGCATCGTACTGGGGGAGTCCCATTCGGGCATCCTGAAAATCGATAATGACAAGGCCGGTACCGGTAACGAGAATGTTCCGACTGTGATAGTCCCGGTGATTCAGTACAAAGTGTTCAGGGCGAAGCAGCAGCTTTGTGATAGAAAGGAATTCATTGTACAGAATTCCCGAAATGTTCTCCGAAAAGCCGTATGGCGGAGTGTGTCGAGAAGCATTGTCGAGAAAAAAGGTGAACTCGAACATGAGCTTTTCTTCGTCGAATGCCCTGTTGAAAGGCATGTTGCAGTCTTCACCTTTGATGGATTGTATGGCTACCATGATATCGATCGCCTTTTTGTAGAAAGCCGTTCGGTCGGCCTGTTCCCGTTGTAATGCCCCCTGAAGCAGGGTATCGCCGCAATCTTCTATAAGAATAGCTCCAAATTTTTTATTGCTGCCGATGACAGCAGGGACCGGAACCGAGCATGAGGAGAAAAGATGCTGTATGACAAGAAACGGATACTGATCGGTCGGGTAAGTGCTATAGTCCTTGTCAATGCAGAGTATCCATGTTGTATCGGATGAGCGAAGCCTGAAGTATTTCCGAAGCGAAGCATCCCCTGCCAAGGGTTCTGTACTGATCTGCCCGATTTCGGGAGCCGTAAAAAAAGAACGAAGAACGGTATGCAGGGAAAGCATGGCGACGGAGTGTGAGAAGGATAAAAAAAAGCACCTTATGCCGCCAAAGCATAAGGTGCTGTGGGTTCCTGGTAAATTTCCTACTTGGAGCCGCCGATATTTGAGGAGACATTCTGCAAAACCTGGTTCAAGGTATTTGCCATATTGCCCATCATATCCGTCATGGTTTTGCCGAGAGGCCCGACCATGTCGGATACTGTCTTGAGACCATTGTTGAGAACTTCGATCTGTTGCTGACCGAGTTTTGCAACAGTGTCCACGAGACCGGAGATTGCACCTGCTAAATCATTGCTTGATCCGTTTGACATGATGTGTGATGTTTTGAGTTGAATAAGAAGGTAACGAGAAAAAATGTCTTTGTTGCTTTTTCTTACCGGCAACTTGTCAGGAATGGCTGACAAAGCCGGCAACAGGTTATTTTTTTGAAAATTAAAACATTTTCAAAAGTTACGCAAATACAAAATCACAGCTTTTTTCCGGTTTTAATTGTTGCCGTCCTGTGTTTTCTGTTTACCTATGAACTTGTTGAGGAGCATGACAATGAAGATACCCAAAACAAAAAAAACAGCCGGCGCGATGATGGTTGTATATTCGGTGATAAACTCCATGATAGTGGTTCCTGTTAGAAAAGATTCAGTTTGTTTGAACGTTTAAGTCCATGTTCGTTTTCAAAAGTCTGCAGCAGTTCCTGAATGTTTTTTCTGAAAGCAAAGCTGGTGACAAAACTCATGAGTGGATGAGGATTGTGCGTGATCCTGTTAATGATGTTTTTCATCGAATAGGCTTTATAGTAAGTTTGCATGAACTTGTACTGGAATTCAACTGGGTCATAATGCGGTGAGCGGATCACAACGTTTATTGCATTGTACTTTTCCCAGTCTTCGTCGGTAATCAGCCCCTTTTC
>JAKSDC010000066.1 GCA_022360275.1 Chlorobiales bacterium | reverse complement strand
CTTCACCGCGGCGATGTTTTTATGGTCGTTCGCCAGCCTGAGAATTGTCTCTGCCGTCATGTTGCGCCCGGTCCTTCCCGGGACGTTGTAAACGATAACCGGTATGGAGACCGCTTCGGCGATATGGCTGTAATGCTGGTAAAACCCTTCCTGTGACGGTTTGTTATAGTAAGGAGCGACCGAGAGGATTGCCTGGGCGCCTGCTTTTTCCGCGTTTTTTGCCAGCGCAACCGCTTTATCCGTTGCATTGGTTCCTGCTCCGGCTGCGACAAGAATTCTGTTCCCGGCCTCTTCTCTGACGATTTCGATTATTTCGGTTTGTTCGTCGGCGGTAAGGGTCGGAGATTCTCCGGTTGTTCCGCATGGGATGACAATATCCGTTCCTCCGGCAATATGAAACTGCACGAGGCGCCGCAATGCTTCCTTGTCCAACGTCAAATCCTTCTTGAACGGTGTGACCAGGGCAACGGCGGAACCTGTGATTACTCTTTTTGACATAAACGATAACCTGCGTTAAAGATCGGGAAAGATTACCATGGCTGGTAGTAAGTATAAGGGAAACTTATTGTTTTTACTACAGAGTGCCGCTATTAATTTGTTATGCGCAGTGTTTCACTTTCAGATTCCTATTCGCTGCTTTTTGCATGTTCGATAAGCTCCGCTGCCGCACGCAGGGTGGATTCGGAACGCTGCCTCCCGCTGATGAGATTGGCAACCGCAGCAATGTGCTCTTTTTTATCGAGCGGCTTCACAGTGGTGATCGTGCGCCCGTCCTGTACTGTTTTTTCAACCGACAGATGATGGTCAGCCATTGCGGCTATCTGGGGCAGGTGCGTGATCGATATGATCTGATGGGTTCTTGAGAGATTTCTAAGGCTTCTGCCGACCGCGTCGGCGATCTTGCCGCTTATGCCGGTATCGATTTCGTCGAAAATAAGGATGGGCAGTTGTGTGTTCTCGGCAAGCACGCTTTTCATTGCCAGCATTACTCTTGAGATTTCTCCTCCTGAAGCTATTCTGGCAAGCGGTTTCGGTGATTCGCCGATGTTGGTGGAAAGAAAAAACTCGATGCGGTCATAACCGTTCTCAAAAGCAGTATAACGCTGCCCTTCAAAGAAAATATCCCCGTTTTCCGAAGTTTCATGGGTTATTCCAGCGCTGAACAAGCCGTGAGAAATGCCAAGGCTCCGAAGCTCATGCGCAATGGCTTGTTCCAGCTTGTCTGCGGTGTTCCGTCTTTTCGAGGATAGTTCTGCCGCATGCTCTGACAGCTCTTTTCCGAGTGCCGATATTTCTTCGCTGATCTGTTCAGTTCGGTCGGAAAGGTTGTTTTCCAGGGAGAGTTCTTCAGCGATGTTTTGCTTCAGGTCGATAAGCTCTTCAATGGTTTTGCCATACTTTTTTCTGGCCCGTTGCAACTGCATCTGACGCTCCCTCAATGTATCGAGATGCTCGGGATTGAATTCAATGCTTTCCGAGTAATTTCGGATGGTTCGGCTGAGCTCTTCGACAAGGCTTTTGGCACTTTCAGCGTCTTCAAGATGAACAGAAAAACCTTTATCGATGGCGGCCAGACGGCCAAGCTGCTGAACAGCTTCGGAAAGCTGTACAAATGCCGAGCGCTCCGTGTCGTAAAGCTGTTCATTGATCGCAGCACATAAACTGAAGCGTGTCTCCGAATTTTCGTGCAGCGTGATTTCTTCTTCGAGCTCAACATTTTCACCTTTTTTGAGATCCAGCGACTCAAGCTCTTTAAGCTGGTACTCGAGCAGTTCACGTTTTTCCTTTATCCGGTCTGCATCGGCGGCAAGACGTTCAAGTTCTTTTCTTCTTTGTTTCAGGTGCGCGTAGGCTTTTTGATAGGATTCAATGCGGCTCTCAAGCTGCCCGAAGCCATCAAGCATGGAAACGTGCGTTTCAGGGTGGAGCAGGAGCTGGTGTTCATGCTGGCCGTGAAGATCGATGAGCAGGTCGCCTACCTGTTTAAGCACCTGCAAGGTGCAGGGGGAGTCATTGATGAAACAGCGTGATTGTCCTTTTGCAGAAATTTCCCGGCGCAGGAACAGCTCTTTACCAGGATCGATGCCGGCTTGTTCGAGAATGATATCCAGCCGTTGCGTGTTTTCAGGAGTCAGGGCAGCCTCTACAATTGCCTTGCTGGAACCCGACCTGACAAGGTCGCTGTTTGCCCTGATGCCGAGAACCTGGTTAAGGGCTCCTATAAGGATCGACTTTCCGGCGCCGGTTTCACCGGTAATAATGGTCAGCCCCTTGGAGAATTCGATGGAGAGTTCTTCGATCAGAGCAAAGTTTTTGATGTAGAGGTTTGTCAACATAATCAGAAGATAAAGCTTCAATCACCTGAATAACAAGCCTTATCATCTAACAAGCGCTATAGTCTCCTCAAGCTCAACCGTGCCGCTGAACCTGTTGCCGGAGATGGAAACCCTGACCAGGTAGAGACCGGAAAGGGCCGGTGTATTATCTTCGGTCAGGCCGTTCCATTCGAAACTTCCTTCCGGACCTGAAGGTAGTCCGCGGGCGAGCGTCTTTATTGTTTGGCCGTCACTGTCATAGATAGTAGCTGCAACCTGATAGGCTCCTGCAGGAAGCTTGTAGCGTACCATGGCTTTTTCACCGTGGCCGTCGGGGTCGGGGGAGAATGTTTGAGGGGCTATCGATAATGAAGGAGCCCGGTCCAGACGGTCTGCAGGAAGATAGACGGTGTTTTTATTGCCTGGTGTACCGCCGTACCGGGTGTCCATCGATGAAGACCAGCTGTCCGGAGAGTTTGATGACAACCGGTCGTTGAATTTTTCCAGTGAGCGTCCTTTGGTGTTTTTCAGATAAGGATTATGCCACGTACTGCTGTAGGAGACGGAATCGATGACGGTCCCATCGGCATCTTTCAGCGTGATACAGTCGAAATCGTTGTTCAGGGAAAAAGTTTTACGCTCTACGATAAAAATATTAACGGTGAAATTGCCGGAAAGATAGTCGTAATACTGCACAAGTCTTGACGCTTCCCGATCCGGACTTTCTTCGGGCACTATGATGCCGTACTGTCCAGGGGCGAGCAGGTTGTCAGCCGCAGGATCTTCCGCAAAATAGTAAGAATACCGTTTGCCGCTTGAAGTGGGGCAATCCTGGACATACCAACCGTGAAGGTCGACAGTTTCTTTTCCAGGATTGTAGATTTCTATAAAATCGGGCTGATCTGGAAGACCGTCGTCTTTTACCTGAACAGGTGCGAACAAGATCTCGTTAATGACCGGCAGCGATCTGTTTTTGATGTTTTCAGATATACCGTTAAGTGATATTTCATCGTTTGTTGTCTGGCAGGATGATAAAAAAAACGTAATCATGAAAAGGCTAAAAAAAAGCCGCATAACGATACTTGTTTAAAGGTTTTATGCGTGCGTTGACGACAGGTCCGGAAGGGTGCCGTGCCCGGACCATGCCGCCGAAAATTCAATCGGAGGATGTATCCTTCTTTCGGGAGGGTTTATCTTCCACAGATTTGGTGATCTCGTCTTCTATCTCTGTTTGTGCCTTCCTGAACTCTTTCATGCTTTGTCCAAGCCCTTTGGCAAGTTCCGGAAGCTTTTTCGCTCCGAACAGCAGAAGTATTGCAAGGAATATAAGAATAAGTTCGGAGCCGCCTGGTAAACCAAATAAAAACATGGTTGTTTCTCCTGATAATTTGTGTCACACAGTGCGGAAGCTGAATCGTGTCCGCTTAAGCTTAAATATATAACCAATACCCATACGATAAACAAGGTTTTTTGGCTTTTTGATCCATATGATGATGTAGTTATATATTGCGTATTCCGATAACTGTTTTTCCGGCAAGGGTTTTCTGCCCTTCAGAAACAGCAAGCCGGGTGTCTTTGGGGACGATGATGTCCAGACGGGAGCCGAATTTAATCATGCCGAACCTGCTTCCTGCCTGAACACCCTCCCCGATTGTCAGGTTACAGACAATTCTTCGGGCGGCAAATCCCGCAACTTGGGTGAAGAAGATGCGAAAGCCGCTGTTTTCCAGGCCGATCTCCATTCGTTCATTGTTGTTCATGCTGTCATGATCAAACGCCATGAGATATGTGCCTCGATGGTAGGAGAGATGTTGTATCGTGCCGTCAAACGGGATTCTGTTGACATGGACGTTGAATGGGGACATGAAAATGCTGACAAGGGTTGATTCCGGTCCGGTGAAAGGATGGGAGATTTCGTTTATCAACAGGATTCTACCGTCTGCGGGAGCAAGAATGGCATTCGGTTCCCGCGGTGGTGTTCGTGAAGGGTCCCGAAAGAAGTAGAGAGCGAACAAGAAAAAAACTGCGGCAATTGCAGGCGGCAGGATTTTGGTCGATCCAGGGAAAAACAATCCTGTCGCGGCAAAAAGCGTGCAGAGCAGAAAGGTTTTGAGGAGGGTTCCTCGGCCGTAAGGGGAAAACATTGTAAGAGCTGTTGATTTGTTGAATTGTATCAGTATTCCGGCATGTCAGGAAAGTTACCTGTTTTTCGATGCCGATGCCGTATACCTGGAGAGAAGAAATCGGAGACCGGGGCCGGTATCGGGTTTCGGTTTCGAAAAGCAATGTTGATACATCATCCTGAATTGAGCGTTTCAGCAAGTGCCCAGTTGAGGATCATGGAAGCAGGTCATCCGTCAGCCGAGTTTTCGATATATCGCCTGATAAGATACATTAAACTGACGAACCATCAATTTCAAACGCGGTTCACTATGCCCCGGGAACTCAACAGCATCGAGCGGAAATTTCTTGAACAGCTTACGGTTCGCAAGCTTGTGCTTACCGGTGAGCATGTTCTGGTTGCGGTTTCAGGCGGCCCTGATTCCATGGCTCTGCTGCATCTCCTTTGTGCCGTAAGGCCGGTTCTGCACTGCGAAGTAAGTGTTGCCCACTGCAATTTCCAGTTACGAGGCAGGGAGAGCCTGTTCGATGAGGAGCATGTTCGCCGGGAAGCTGAAAAGCTCGGGCTTGCATGTCATGTACGGTGTTTCGATGCGCGAAAAGATGCCCGCCAATGGAAGCGGTCGATAGAGGAGACGGCACGAATTGAGCGGTACAACTACTTCCGTGAGCTGATCGAACAGCATGGTTTCGACAAGGTCGCGACGGGGCACCACGTCAGCGACAACGCGGAAACCATTCTTTTCAACCTTTTCCGGGGAACGTCGATTCCAGGTTTACGGGGAATCCGTGCGTTTCATGGTCACATCATCCGTCCGCTGCTTTTGATGCGAAAAGAGGATATTCTGGGCTACATCAAGGAAAAAAAGATCATTTATCGAACGGATGCAGGCAATCTCGGAGTTGAGCCGGATCGTAATTTTATCCGCCACAAGATTATTCCCATCATAGAGGAGCGTTTTAAAAACAAATTGCTGCCTTCTTTGCAAAGGCTCTCGGATCAGGCTGGCGAGCTGGAAGAGTTTCTTGAGCTGCATTTTGAGCGGCTTGTGCAGGATGACGGAAAACTGGTCCTGACGGACAACAGGCTGTCGGTGCCTTCACTCCTGCGGTTAACGGTTTTCGAAAGAAAAGAGCTGCTGAAAAGGGCGATGCAGGATTGCGGTTGTGAACCTTCATCGAGGATTTTACAGCAGCTTGTCGATCTTCTTCAGACGCAGCCGGGGCGCAAGGCGCATCTCTCAAACGGAATCGAGGTTGTGTGGAAAGGGAAATATCTGATCTTCAGGGGAAAGTCAAAAACGGAAGAAAGCGACGAAGAAAAAGACTCTGTTGAATTGTTGTAAGGCTGGTTGGCAAAATGGCTTGACAGTTTTACAATGATTGACTGATGTCGAATGATTTGTTGCATTATTCATTGGGGCACCTCGATTAATTTGTTGCACGACCCGAATACTTCGTTGGTCGGTGCTCAGAGGTGCCCATTAGTCAATATTCATTTCTCATTTTGAATTTTCCCCGTTTTCCGATTCGGGCTTGAAAAAGCTCAGGGGCAGATCGGTTTTTACAATGACCGACTCGAGGTTCTGCATCACGTCGAGCTCTTTCAGAAGCGCTTTTGCCGGTTCGGTTGTCCGTGTTCCGGAGCTGCTTGAAAGTTTGATCGCAGTCCAGAGGAAAGTCGAAGCAAAATAGGCTGAAGTCCGGCTTGGGTAGATCCACTCTGTTTGTCCTTCGACCCCGTCATCAAATTTCAGTGAGATCGCAAGCTGTCTGATACGATTCAGGTTGCCAAGGGTTTTCACGTCCTTGTTGCCGGAAGTCAGGCTCTGTAGCCCGCCGAGTGTCCATTTTGTCGAAGAAAGGGTAAGCCAGGTGTGTGATTTGTGGATTGCCTTGTCGATAAGCGAAGCGGTTGTCGAGTCCCGGACAAGAAAATTTTTTTCGGGTTCGAGAAAACCTCTCAGCAACTGCGAGCTGTTGGCAAGAAGAACCTGGCGATCACCTGGTCGGCATACCCAGAGCGTATCGGAAAGGGCGTAACACTCTTCATTGCCGTACTTCCTGGTTTCGATGCTTTTCTCTTTGAGATACTCCGTGGTCAGCTTGCCGTCAAATGCACCCCAAAGGATGCCAAGGTATTTCTGTCTTTTTGTGTTCTGTTGTTGAAAAGCAATAAGCAGGGTGTCGAGATCGCGGGCGGGAACAAAACCGGTTTCGCTGACTATTTCCTTCATGGTTTTATCTAACGGCAACCAGCTCATCTCTTTCAGGGAATCGGGCATTACTTCCTTCCAGAAAGAGCTTTCTTTGATATCCTTCAAGCCTGCGTAAAACAGCGCATCGGAGGTTCCTGGCAGGCGGTCGATCACGGCGGCCAGCTCAGCGTTCAGCGGTTCGGGCTCGGCTACTGGCTTCGGCCAGTTGACCCAGAGGAGCTGGACGACAAAACCGATGGTGCCTAAAATCACGGTGATCAGGAGAAGGCTCGGTTTTTTTCTCGTTTTTTTGCCGCCGGTCTGCTCTGCTGACTGTTCTGTCTGGTTTTCCATTAGGAACTCTAACTGTTGTTCAGGATCGCTTGTCTGGCAAGGAAATCACAGCGGTTGTTGTACTCGTTGTTGCTGTGCCCTTTAACCTTGTGAAAGGTAACGTTATGCAATCTAATCAACTCGAGAATTTTTTTCCAGAGGTCGATGTTTTCCACCGGTTTTTTAGCCGACGTTCTCCAGTTGTTTATCGTCCATTTTTTCAGCCAGTGCTGATTGATTGCGTTGACAAGGTAACTTGAATCGCTGTAGAGATCGACGTCACAGGGCTCCTTGAGGGCTTCAAGAGCCTTAATGGCAGCCATAAGCTCCATCCGGTTGTTTGTTGTAGAGGGGGAGTACCCGGAAATTTCCCGCCGGGTATTGCCGAACATGAGCAAAGCTCCCCAACCGCCTTTTCCAGGATTGCCGCTACACGCGCCGTCAGTGTAAATAGTGACTTTTTTATGCATTCTTTTTTCCAGCAGACAAAAAAGGCTCAACCTTTTCATGATTGAGCCCCTTGTGACACTGTGAAATTCGCTCTCTTCCGGAGGCCTTACTTGAGAAGCTTTGCAAGCTCGGCGGTTCCGGTTTTCGACATGATTTTCATTGCTTTTGCGGAAAGGCGAACTTTCACCCATCGCTTTTCTTCTTCGAGCCAGATTCTCTTGGTGTGAAGGTTCGGCTCGAAACGCTTCCGGCGATGGTTGTTGGCATGCGATACTGTATTACCGTATTTGGGCCGTTTCCCGGTCAGTTTACAAACTTTGGACATGATTGCATCTTTTCTCGTTGTGAAAGTGACTGCGAATATAGCAATTCTTTTTCAAAGTAAAAAAAGCAGGAAAGGAAATCACGGCCTGATACCTATTGCGCAAACCATCATGGAAAGCACATACAACAGGGTACCGAAAGCGTTGTACCATACAGCTTTTTCTTTGGGGTTGTCGATCAGTATTTTCTGCATGGGAATCTGGAGGGCAAGCAGAAGTATGGCTATGGCTGCGGTGGGGTAAGCCGATTTCGCAAGCAGGATTCCTATGGCGACAAGCTGTGCAAGGTCCATAATCACTGAAGCCAGTACGGCGGCTTTTTTCTCGCCGAGCTGCACGGGGATCGAGGCCACATTTCTGATATTATCGCCAACGACAGATTTGAAGTCATTAAGTGTCATGATGCCATGAGCGCCGATGGAAAAGATGATGGCAAGGGCAATCGATTCGGAAGAAGGGACACCCTGGGTGATGGCGAAACTTCCCGTCAGCCACGCAACACCTTCGTAAGCGAAACCGACGATAAGGTTGCCGAACCAACCGTTTCTCTTGGCTCGTATCGGCGGACCTGAGTAGGCATGAGACATGAGTACCCCGACAAAAGCGATCACCATGACGTAAGGATGGATAGACCAGGCAACCAGGAAGCCCGTTATAATAAGCGTGAACGTGATGATCCAGCTTGCCTGTTTCGAAATCTTGCCTGCCGGAATTGGACGGTCGGGTTCATTGATTGCATCGACTTCACGATCGAAGTAATCGTTCATTGTCTGCGACATGGCACACATCAGGGGGCCGGCAAGGATAATGCCGCGCAGCAGGACGGACCAGTTGGATGCGATGTCTTCGCCGGTAGATACAACACCGCAGGCAAAAGCCCACATGGGCGGAAACCATGTGACCGGTTTCATCAGGGGCAATATCGCAGAGGGCTCCAGTTTGAAGCCCGGCTTATTGACATTGTCAAGAGCCTGGCGAATTGCTTTTTCCCTTGCAGCGCCAACTCCTGAAGAGAGCAGATGGGCCTGCAGATTCTGCTCAAGCTCGGTAGTGCCGGAGTTACGTCCGTTCATGGTTTACTGGTTCATGAAACAAAGCAACAATAATACAAGTTTTTTTGCAGAAATGTAAGCATTTACTTAACCGAACTGCGGTATTTATCGGCAATTTCTCCATTAAGAGACAGAACCCGTTTGAACTGCGAGGCAGCTTTTCCGCTCTCAAGGCAGTCTTTGGTTTTGCTCAGACCATCGTCAATGCAGGTGGCGCAGCCTGAAACATAGCATGCCATTGCCGCGCTGTAAAGCGCAGCTTCCGTTTGAGCCTGTGTAGCGCTTCCGTCAAGAATTTTCAGGATGATCTCTGCATTGCGGCTGCTGTCTCCTCCTTTGAGATCGTCAATTTTCCAGCGGGACAGGCCGAACGTTTCAGGTAGGGCTTCGTGACGGGTTATTTCACCGTTATGAAGCTCGGTAATGCGTGTAGGGCCGCATACGCTAGGTTCGTCGAGTCCGGTACCTGCTTCGGTTTCTCCGTGAACAACCATTGCGTGAGTGCAGCCGGTTTCTTTAAGGGTCTGTACGTAAATGTCCATGACAGTCGTATCGAAAACGCCTACAACCTGTCGTTTGACCCTGGCGGGATTAACCAGAGGCCCGAGCACGTTGAAGATGGTTTTTATGCCCAGATCCTTTCGTACCTGTGCCACGGCTTTCATCGAGGGATGATAGAGCGGGGCGAAAAGAAAAGCAAAACCGGTTTCACGGAAAAGCTCTTCGGTGCCTTCCGGCGGCAGATCTATACGATACCCGAGAGCTTCGAGGACATCGGCACTACCGCAATGGCTTGTCACCGACCGGTTACCGTGCTTGGCAATAGAGGCGCCGGCACCGTTCGCGATAATGGCTGCGGCAGTTGAGAGGTTGAAGGTTCCGGCCTGGTCTCCGCCAGTGCCGCAGGTGTCAACGGCATTGTCGCCAAGATAAACGGGGAGCGCTCTGGAAATGAGCGAGTTGTAGGCGCCGATAACCTCTTCGGCAGCTACTCCCTTTTTCTGGAGCAACGTGAGAATTGCCGCTATGAAGCTGTCGGTGAGTTCGCCCTGCATGATTCCCGATATGCAATTTTCCATCTCCTTGCGTGAAAGATCACAGTCGGCAAGCAGCTTGTGAAGTAACTTCTTGTACTGCATAGAAAAAGAAAGTGTTGACAAGAAAAACACTTTAAAGTATAAATTAAAATAAGAATGGCAACGATAACAATGAATAACAAAAACAGTAAAACAGGATCGGAACACTATGTTGCATAGGCTTGAACCGCTTCTGAAAAAAATGTCCCGGATGGACATTGATACCTTTATGGTGTCCGATCTGCATGTCATACGATGGTTGACAGGGTTCAGCGGTTCCAACGCCAGAGTGTTGCTCAGCCCGGAGAAAAACCTTCTGTTTACCGATTTTCGTTACGGGGAACAGGTGAAACAGGAAGTCGACTCGATGGAGTCCGTCATCATGCAAAACGGTTTCAGTGAATCGTTTGTCGAAGGAGGATATCTACAGGGAAAGCGCCTGGGTATTCAGGCTGAACAGGTGACGGTACATGACGCCGGGAAACTCGAAGAAAAACTGGAGGGTGTGGAGATTGTGCCGGTAAACGGCTTTTTTGATGAGTTTCGGGCGATCAAAAACGATCAGGAAATTACCTGGATGAAAAAAGCCGCGGCAATCAGCGAGCAGGTGCTCGAAGAGATATTACCGCTGATCTCTCCCGAGGTGACGGAGGCCGAAATTGCGGCTGAAATTTCCTATCGTCAGAAACGGCTCGGGGCAGAAAGAGACTCCTTCGATCCTGTCGTTGCGTCAGGTGCCCGCTCAGCGTTGCCCCATGCACGGCCCGGAACGGAACAGTTCAGGCCGGGGACGCTGATCGTGATCGATATGGGGTGTGTTTATAAAGGCTATGCGTCAGACCAGACAAGGACGTTTGCTTTCGGCAGGGTGCCGGAAGAAGCGCGGAAAATCTACGAAATAACACGGGACGCACAACAACTTGGAATCGATTGGGCCCGACCGGGTGTGTCCGCAAAGGATCTCGACAGTCTGGTGCGCGACTACATCGGGAAACACGGCTACGCTGAATATTTCGGTCACGGCCTCGGTCATGGTGTTGGAATTGAGGTGCATGAAAAGCCAAGACTCGGGAAAACATCCGAAGACCATTTGCTCTTGCACTCGGTGTTTACGATCGAACCGGGAATCTACCTGCCGGGGAAATTCGGGGTTCGCATCGAGGATACCGTGGTAATGGGAGACCATGGGGTCGAGCCTTTCCAGCGTTTTACTAAGGAACTGATTGAGTTGTAAGGGGAAGCTGTTGATTTGTTGATCTGTTTAACTGTTGAATTGTTGAGCTTTTGATTCGGTTTGCTCTCGTACTCAGCGTAGCGGTAATCGTACTCGTAATCGAAAGAGGGTCGGCTTTTTCTGTTTTCTTTTTTTGCCTTTTAACTTTTGAATTTTGACTTCAATGAAAGGATACTGCCTGATCGTAACGACTGCACCGGATAAAGAGATAGCCGGGAAGCTTGCGGAAGGGCTGTTGAACGAGCGTCTTGCGGCATGTGTTCATATGCAGGATGTCAACAGCTGTTATGTCTGGGAAAAAAAGCTCTGCCGGGATGAAGAGACCGTGTTGTGGATCAAGACGCTTGACAAGCACTACGACAGTATCGAGGCATATATTCTCAAGCATCATCCCTACGATCTTCCTGAAATCATCAAGGTTCCCGTTACCGGAGGTCTGCCGGGGTATCTGCAATGGGTTGCGGCCACAACAAGCTCAGGAACGTCCCAGTAGATTTTTCAGGCGGATGGCGTAAGCTGAAAGAGTCAGTGCCGGATTGACGTTGCGTTGGATGCAGCGGATTGCCTCTTCGGTTGCCGTCGAAAGAGCGTAAAAGTCTGGATTGGGAAAATTACGAACGAAACGGTCTATTGTTCCGGTAAGGTCAGGATTGTTGAACGAGTTCCAGTCCTGGTCGATGGTTCTGTGGTGTATATCCTGAAAAAAAAGCAGCAGAGAGGCCAATAAAGCAATAATTTCCTGTTTTCCGTGGTTTCTCGACAGTTCCTCCGTTCCTGAAACGGCTTCGGCAAGCTTGTTCGGAGAAAGCACTTTTCGGAGGAAGTCAACCGCGCTGTCACGGATTGCGATACCTTCGAACGTTTCCGCGCCCCCTTCCTGACAGCTGTTGACCATATCAACAGCGACACTGAGATTGCCTCTTGAAAAATTGATGATAAATCGCTGCATCTCATCCTGGAGATCAGGGTATGCCTTGTTCAGCCAGTTGTCGAGGTCGGAGGGTTTTATTCTCGAAAATTTCAAAGTCTGGCAACGTGAACGAATCGTGGGCAGGACGCTTTCAGGCCGTGAGGATACCAGAATGAAAAGGACATGTTCAGGGGGTTCTTCAAGCAGCTTCAGCAGCTTGTTGGCTGCCGAGGGGTGCAGTTTTTCCGGCTGTGACAGAATGAACACTTTTTTTCCGTTTTCAGCCGGCATAAACGAAGCTTTCTGTTGAAGAGCGATAACCTGTTCGGTAAGGATGCCCATCGAACGGTCCATCGAAGGGGTCAGGTACGGATTCCGCTTTTTCTGTTCGATCAATGAGTCATATCGCTCTCTTGCATCGGTTGTGCGCTTGTTTTCGGCTTTTGCCGGATCGTTTTTTTCAAGGAGAGCTGACTCGATAGGAAAGACATATTCTATGTCAGTATGCATGAAGTTGTCGATGTCTCTACAGCTTCTGCAAATTCCGCATGAGCCGGTTTGGGCGGCGGCAAAACCGTTTTCGCAATTGAGCACCTTGGCAAGCTCGAAAGCGACCGATTCTTTACCGGTGCCTTCAGGGCCGGCGAACAAGTACGCATGAGCAAGCCGGTCTGATGAGACAGCTTTTTGCAGAATACTTACTTGCAGTTTTTGACCGATAATATCCTGCCAGCTCATGTATTCAGCCTCATAAAAGTTATTGACGTGGCGTGCCTCATATATCTGCGGGATAAAACAGCAAGTTACAAAATAAGGTGAAGCAAGGAACCGGAATCAAGCATTGAAATAGAAACCCGAAACAATATATCCGCGTAATCTGGCATACTGAAGGGTACCTCTATAAATTTATTACGCGACCTGATTACTTCGTTGTCCCGGCAAGTCGGGACTCCGTCCGCCTTGTACTCGGGCCGCTCACGACAATTAATAGAGATGCCCTAAAAGAAAAGGGCGGCTCCCGATTGTCCGCCTTTTGCAATTCAACGATTCAACAAATCAACAGTTCAACAAGCCTCAGATAAATGTCAGCCAGTTATACGGATCTTCGCCTGTCTGGATGATTTTCAGATAATGAGACTGAAGGGTTTCCGTAACAGGACCTCTTATTTCATTGCCTATCGGGTATTTGTCGATGCTGCGGACCGGGGTTATTTCAGCGGCCGTACCGGTAAGGAAAACCTCATCGGCAATGTAGAGCGCCTCTCTTGGAATCATGGTTTCATGGACTTCGTAGCCAAGCTCTTTTGCAATATGAATAACCGCCTGACGTGTCAGTCCGGCCAAAACAGACTGTCCCGACATGGGGGTGTAGATGAGGCCGTCGCGGACAATAAAGATGTTTTCACCGCTTCCTTCCGAAACATAACCGTTGACATCCAGACCGATACCTTCAGCGTAGTTGTCCATAATGGCTTCCATTTTGATCAACTGCGAATTCAGGTAATTCCCCCCGGCTTTTGCCCAGGTGGGAAGAGTGTTCGGTGCAAGCCGGTTCCAGGAAGAAACCCGGACATCGACTCCGGTTTCAAGAACGTCTTCCCCGAGATAGGAGCCCCATTCCCAGGTGGCGATTGCAACCTCGATGGCAGCAAGGTGCGGATTGACGCCGAGTGCGCCCTGTCCCCGATAGACCAACGGCCTGATATAACAGGAGTTGTGTTTGTTTGCCATGATGGTATCGAGAACGGCCTCCTTCAACTCCTG
>JAKSDC010000083.1 GCA_022360275.1 Chlorobiales bacterium | reverse complement strand
TTAAATAAGATTATACCTGATATTTATTTATGAAAATTTTAATCCAATTGCTACTGGTGGCTGTATTGCTGTCAGTAGCTTCTTGTAATAGGACAAACAGTAAGATTGAGATAACAAATCCTTTTTTTGGTGTAGTTCCGACCGCATTTCCTCAATTGTTGGTCCCGGAACTGATTGCTTCACCGGCTGAAGAATACAATGGAACATTTTCACCCGATGGAACTGAATTTTACTACACCACTGATATCCCTGAAAATGCATTCATAACCTTTACCGAATTACAAGAAGACAATAGCTGGAGTGAACCCAAAGTAGCCTCCTTTTCAGGAGTATATTCTGATTATGACCCGCTTTTTTCTCCGGATGGAGAGAAATTGTTTTTTAGCTCCAGCCGTCCTGCTGCGGACAATATGGATAGTAAAATTTGGTTTGTTGAGCGTATCAATGGCGGATGGAGCGAGCCTGAACCGGTAACTTTAACGGGTTCGGAAAACAGGGAATACTATAGCTCTTTAACCCGTAAAGGTGATATCTATTTTAATATTTGGTCTACGGGAAATATTTTTAAAGCACAAAAGACAGATTCGAGCTATAAAGTAGAGCTGCTACCGGAAATTGTAAACGGGAATTATGACAAAGGAGATCCCTTTATTTCTCCGGATGAAGATTATCTGATCTTTAGAGGTTACCGGAATGATAGCTATGGAAGAGGAGATCTTTATATATGCTTTAAAATAAATGGTCAGTGGACCGAACCCGAAAATCTGGGAGAGCCTATTAATTCTAAGGCTAATGAAATGTGTCCTTATGTTACGACCGATGGAAAAATATTCATATTTGCCAGTAGCAGAATCGACAAAAAAGTTAAAATAAATCCATTGGATGATATACGAAAAGTTCACCAAAAGTTTAGATCTTCTGATAACGGAGAGACAAATATTTATTATATGTCTACCGACTTTATAGAAGATTTTAGAAAAAAACATATGGATCGTTTGGGCCTCTGAGCAGGATAACACTGAACAAGGAACATTTATTTCGAAACTTTCCAATTTTCATAATTCTACATTATTACTTACTTCATCATTTCTGCCCGTCCGGCAGATAAGGTGTGTACACATTTTTGTAAAGTACTAAAAATGAATACTAGTGTTATGTTAGGTGTAAAGTGTCATATATGTCATCCTGAACTTG
>JAKSDC010000150.1 GCA_022360275.1 Chlorobiales bacterium | reverse complement strand
AGGCGTTCCGGTTCTGGCTTCCGACATGATTGAAATACGTAAGATCATTGAAGAATATGACGTAGGAATATGTATTAATGATCATTCTCCGGAAAACATTGCAAGAACCATCAATCATATTTTTGCAAACGAGTCACAACGGTCTGTGTGGAAACAAAACACTCAAAAAGCCAAAGAAGAACTAAACTGGGAAGCTGAAGAGCAAAAATTACTCGCCTGCCTCGACTTCTAGGGGTTTTACCCTGCCGTGTTCACATTTTAAAATCCTGCCAGGATATTGCTCGAATAACTGGTAATTATGGGTAGCCATCAATACGGCACAACCCGAGTTGCTAATCTCTTTTAACAAACGGATAATACCCGCAGAAGTATCCGGGTCAAGATTACCGGTGGGCTCATCGGCTAGGATAATCTCAGGTTCATTAACCAATGCACGGGCAATGGCGATGCGTTGTTGCTCTCCGCCTGATAATTGATTCGGCATTTTATTAGCTTTAGTCACCAATCCTACTTTTAGCAGAACATCTTCCATACGGTCGGTCATGGCTTCTTTATCCTTCCAGCCGGTAGCTTTCATTACAAAAAACAGGTTTTCCCGTACGCTACGATCGGTGAGTAATTGAAAATCCTGGAAAACAACCCCCAATTTGCGTCTGAGATAAGGAATTTCTTTGCTTTTTAATCTACGCAAATCATAGCCCGCCACTTCGGCACCACCATCCAGCACCGGCAAATCGGCATACAACATTTTTAACAAACTGCTCTTTCCACTGCCGGTTTTTCCAATCAGGTAAACAAACTCTCCCCTATTGACTTCCAATCTAACATCCGACAACACCAATACATTTTTCTGATATACGGGAACCTCAGCGAGGCGAATAATGGTTTCGCTTTCCATGGCTAAATTTTAAATTCGGTCATACGAATATACAAATAAAAGAGTATAATTTAGGAGCCCCTGAGTAAAAGGCTGAATAATTATCTTAACATCTTAAAATATCCGGGCTCACTGTAACCAGCAAAAGCTTCATGCGTCAAAACTAAAACTAAATACTCTAAATATTACTATGAAAAACAGTTTAAAATTCATTCTTGTTTTATCAATTACGATACATTTTGCGATCCCAAGTAAGGCTCAGACAATAGATACTAAAAGAGAAAATAGTATTGGGGACACCATTCCCCAGGTGACAATTTTAGGCGTTTTTCATT
>JAKSDC010000080.1 GCA_022360275.1 Chlorobiales bacterium | reverse complement strand
GTTTGCCCACGTACCGGCCGGTGTTCACATCAATGGCCACCAGGGCCTCTGTCATCTCGATGACGATGTATCCCCCGGACTTGAGCCACACCTTTTTTTTCAGGGCCCGGGCAATGTCCCCTTCTATGTTGTAGGCGTCAAACACGGACTCCCGGCCCTGGTACAGCTCCACGTGCAGGTTCACGTCGGGCATGAATTTTTTCAGGAAGTCCTGGACGTTCTGGTATTCGGTGCGGGAGTCGATAATGAGCTTGTCCGCCTCATTGGCCAGCAGGTCCCGGACCGCCCTGAACGTGACGGTGAGATCCTTGTACACAAGTGAGGGGGCGGATGCGGTGCGGTTCCGGTCCTGGATGTCTTCCCAGGTTTTGTTCAGGAAGTCGATCTCTTTCTTGATGCTGCCCTCGTCCATGCCCTGGGACTGGGTCCTGAAAATGTAGCCGAAATTGTTTTCCCGCATGGCCAGCAGCATCTCCCGCAGCCGGGTCCGTTCGGTTTCATCTTCGATACGCTTGGAAATACCGATGTGGTCCACCGTGGGCATGAGCACCATGTACCTGCCGGCCAGGGAGATGTGGGTGGTGACCCGGGGGCCTTTGGTGCCGATGGAGGATTTGGCCACCTGCACCAGGATCTCCTGGCCTTCGGTGAGCAGGTCTTCGATGCTGTCGTCCGGGTGGGAGGCGGGTTTCCAGGACGGCTTTTCCATTGGTGTCTCTTCGGTTTCCTCTGAATCGGCCTCTGCCTCAACATCCTGGTCCTGTTCAAATTTCTGGAACATCTTGTGGCTTTCCGTGTCCAGGACATCGTCCACATAGATAAAAGCGGCCTGGTCAAATCCGATATCCACGAATGCGGCCTGCATGCCGGGCAGAACCCGCTGGACCCGGCCCTTGTAGATGTTGCCGGCAATGCTGGTCTCATCTTCCCGTTCAATGAACACTTCCACAATGGTGCCGTTTTCCAGGAGCGCCACCCGGGTCTCGTGGGGGGCGGAATTCACAACAAGCTCTTTTAGCATGGGATTATCCTTGTTTCATTTTTTTGATCCGGGCCAGGGTGATATCTTCTTCCGTCAGGTTGAAACAGGCGTTTAAAATGGCAGTGGGCCTGATATGCCGTTTGTTGTATGGCAGCATGTGCATTGCCAGGGAGCCGTCCTCCTGGAAGGCCATGGATGCCACGCACTGCCGGAGGTCTGTTTTCCTGATTTTACCTTTTTTGCTGAGAT
>JAKSDC010000179.1 GCA_022360275.1 Chlorobiales bacterium | reverse complement strand
TTAATACGGTAATAACAATCGTTAACAATCCAACGTAAAAAAAAGCAAAAAAAGTTTCACCACTTGGAGAATAATCTGCATCTTGATCGCAAGATGTAACGTTAATTCTTTTTATTATTTTACGTTATAGTTACTTAAAAAATCGAAAATATTCCTTCAAATAGACATCGAATGCACAAAAGCTTTACCCAAATCCTTCCATTGTTGCTGCTTTCTTTGACTCTCCTCTCCTGCACGCAACCGGCAGAAAAGACCCTCCGCATATACGAGCAGGAGAAGGTGATGATGGGGACGGTGATGAAGATCAAGGCGGTGGCGAAAGGTGATTCGGAGGAGAAAACAGAGGAATCATTTGATGCGGCATTTCGTAAGATTTCGGCATTGGAGTCGGAGTTGAGTGAGTGGCAGCAGCCGGCGAGTCCGGTTTCGGAGGTTAACAGGAAGGCGGGGATAGAACGGGTTGAGGTTCCTGAAGCGGTTGTTACGGTGACACAAAAGGCGCTGGACATTGCTGAGGTCACGGGGGGGCGTTCGATGTGACGTTCAAGCCGATCGGCAGGCTGTGGAATGTGAAAGAACGGACTTCCCCGCCGCCGCCTGACAGCATTCGCGCTACATTGAAGCATGTTGATTACACACAGATCGAGCTCGATACGCTGCAGAATACCCTGTTCCTCAAAAAGCAGGGTATGGAAATCGGGTTTGGCGGTATTGCGAAAGGGTATGCGGCGTTCCGTGCGGGAGAGGTGCTGGAAAAGTATGGTATTGCTGATTATATCATCAATGCTGGCGGTGATCTCTATGTCAAGGGGAAAAAGGGCGACCGGCGCTGGACATCGGAGATCAAGGATCCCGATTCAAAACAAAAGAAACCGCTGCTTGCTTTCAGTGTCATCAAAGCCTGCGGCATTGCGACGAGCGGCGATTATGAAAGCTTTTTCGTGCACGAAGGCACCAGATACCACCACATCATCGACCTTTCAACCGGCTACCCTGCCCGAGGAGCCAAAAGCGTGACGGTGTTTTCCGAAGATCCGTCAAAAGCCGATGCCTACGCCACGGCATTCTTCATTCTCGGACATGAGCATGCCCTGCGCATTGTCGAGCAGAACCCGTCACTTGCCTTCATTCTGATCGACGATAAGGACACCATCCACAAAAGCCCGAATATCGACGAATTCATCGAGGAACTTTAAAACCGCCTTACCCTCTTGCGCTTCTATACAAGTTAACCAACCCATTCGTCGACGAGTCGTGCGACACGGCATCTTGCCCGCCCTGAATTTCCGGCAGAATGGCTTTTGCAAGCTGCTTGCCGAGTTCGACACCCCACTGGTCAAAGGAGTTGATACCCCAGATTACTCCCTGCACGAATACCTTGTGCTCGTACATCGCTATCAAGCTACCGAGGTTGAACGGGTTGATTTCAGAAAAAACGATTGTATTGGTCGGTCGGTTGCCGGGGAAAAGCTTGTGAGGAAGCAATTCGGCGATCCTCTCTTCCGGCATGCCTGCTTCACGAAGCTCTTTTTCCGCCTCTTCAGCTGTCTTGCCGCACATCAACGCTTCGGTCTGCGCAAAACAGTTGGCAAGCAGGATGTCATGATGCTCTCCAGCCGGGTTTTGGCTCTTCAGAGACACGATAAAGTCTGCCGGAATGAAGTTCGGCCCCTGATGTAAAAGCTGAAAGAAGGCATGCTGCGAATTGGTGCCGGGCTCTCCCCAGATCACCGGACCGGTCGCATAACCCACCCGGTTACCGTCACGGTCGATCCGCTTTCCGTTGCTTTCCATATCGAGCTGCTGAAGGTAGGCCGGGAGACGGTGAAGATACTGATCGTAGGGAATCACCGCATGGGAATGCGCGTCGAAAAAGTTGTTGTACCAGATACCGAAAAGGGCAAGCAGAACCGGAATGCTCTTTTCGTAGGGAGCCGAAAGAAAATGCTCGTCCATCGCATGGGCTCCGGCAAGCAATCCGGCAAATTTTTCAAAGCCAATATACAAAGCTATCGAAAGGCCGATAGAGGACCATAATGAATAACGTCCTCCTACCCAGTCCCAGAAACGGAACATATTCCGGGAATCGATACCGAAGTCTTCCACTTTTTCCCGGTTGGTCGATACCGCGACGAAATGCCGGGCGATGAACGATTCATCGACCGCTTTATCAAGAAACCAGCGTCTTGCGGTATGGGCGTTGGTAAGAGTTTCCTGGGTGGTAAATGTTTTTGATGCTATGATGAACAGGGTGGTGTCTGCATTGAGCGGGCGCAGGGCTTCCACAATGTGCGTCCCGTCGATGTTGGAGACGAAATGAACGTTAACCTTACCGTGAGCAAACGGTCTGAGAGCTTCGGTAACCATATAAGGCCCGAGATCCGATCCGCCGATACCGATATTGACCACATCGGTGATCGCTTTTCCGCTGTATCCCTTCCACTCTCCTGAAAGAATACGTTCGCAGAAATGTTTCATCTGGGCCAGCACCTCCCGTATATCGCAACCGACAGTCTGTCCGTCAAGCTGCATCCGAAAACTTTCCGGCTGGCGAAGCGCGGTATGAAGTACCGCCCTCTGTTCGGTAAAGTTGATTTTGTCTCCGGCAAACATTTTTTCCCGATACTCGGCCACACCGGCATCCTTCGCAAGAGCGGTCAACAGCTCGATGGTTTTTTCGGTGGCCCTGTTTTTAGAATAATCAAGCAACATGTCGCCTGTTCGGACAGAAAACCTCTCAAATCTCTCTGCATCTGCGGCAAAGAGTTCCCGCATATGCAGTCCTTCAATTTCCTGCTTATGCGACGCCAACGCTTTCCATGCCGGACTGTTTTGTAAAGACATAAAGTAAATCCGTTGAGTTGTCGATCTGAACAGAGAAGCACTTTGAGTCACTCACCCTGCGTAAGTGTTTAACGTTGTTTATTAGCAATAAAGACTCTCCAATCAACGAGCCATATGGCTGACAGCAGTTGTTGTCACCCATAACTGCCTTGCCGCCTCAGCCAAAGATAAACCATACTCATTGACAAACTTCTCAGCAAGCTGTTTCCTTACTACCGGCAACGTTCCTTTTCTGCTGCCCGAACGTAATGCTGCCAGTGTAACCCCAGCTTTGCTGCATGCATCCTCTATCCCCTATTTCCTCCATCACCCTTTATTTTTTTGAACACGAAGAGGCACACAGTCTTTGACCTATAATTTCTCCAGATTTTAGACAAGCATCCGGGTCTGATTGAAAGAGTAGTTCAGATGTTAAAACCGGTGCGCCGCAATAATCGAAAATACCGTGATTAATCTGTGTTTTCATAGCACCGTAATATCCATGTCTCGCGTAAGTGCGCATATCCGCTCCTGCAATGGAGACAATATGAACAGGCAAATGTTGCATCTTTTTAACAAGTCTGTCACTGGAAGTGTCATCATAAGCCCAACCGTTTGTGAAAACACGATCAATCCATCCCTTTAACAAGGCAGGAAACGACCACCAATAAATAGGGTGAACCAGCACAAGTGCGTCAGCGCGGCTGATTCTTTCCTGTTCGGCAATAATATCGGGGGTGGGATCAGCTTCTCTATGCAGAATGGAAATATCTTGCGCTGTAAAACAGGGATTAAACCCTTCGGCAGCAAGATCAGCAATTTCTAAAGTGTTATCTTTGTCAGCGACAGAAACCCCTTTAACGATCTGCGATGCAATACTATGAGTCAGTGATTTTGGATTTGGATGAGCAATAACTATGAGGGCATGCATGCTTTTACTCTTTGAGGTTTGGTTGTTTACAATAAACTTGACCGACTGGTGCTCTTACTATACTACAACTAAGTCACACAATCAACTTCAATGTCCTGATGATCTGTAAAAGATTGTCCTGCTTTTGAATTGCCAATGACAGCTCATCCTGAATGTCAAACCGGCCGTCAAGCCACTTGTGATCACCTGGACGGTGATGAAGAACAAAGAGATGTTTGCCTGTGAGCGACTGAACAACTGCTGACAAACGGCTGTGTGAGAAGCGATTCGGCGGGAGGAGCCCATGGAACAACGTTGAGACACTAACCTCGTGTGGGACAATTTGGGCCTCTCACTCGAATCCCGGAATCTGGATAAAGGATGCTTGACAGCCGTTCATCAGCATGTCGCATACCCGATAACGATAAGGTACGAGATTCTGCAACTGTGAGCAAACCCGCCGTTCTATACTATGCTTTTCGAAGCTCTTGGCGGGATTATTTTCGAACAAGAGAAGTTTGTGTTTGGTGGTTTCACTATAGGATGTCCTCTGAAACAACCTGCACTTTGATCACCATAAACGACGCTAATCCTCTTTTTTTCTTAGATTTACAATCACATCAAAAACACAAAAGAATTTTTCAAAAACAAATCATATGCATACTCACCTTACCTATCTTATTCCTTTTTTCCTGTTATGTTTGACCTTTTTCTCCTGCGCACAGCAGGGAGACACACTCCGTATATACGAGCAGGAAAAGATGATGATGGGGACAGTGATGAAGATCAAGGCGGTGGCGGAAGGTGATGAGGAGGAGAAAACGCAGGAAGCCTTCGATGCGGCGTTTCGGGAGATTTCGGAGCTTGAGTCGGAGTTGAGTGAGTGGCAGCCTGCAAGTCCGGTTTCTGAAGTCAACCAGAATGCAGGGATAAAGCGTGTCAAGGTTCCTGATGCGGTTGTGACGGTCACGGAAAAGGCGCTGGAAATAGCCCGGATAACGGATGGGAAATTTGATGTGACGTTCAAACCGATCGGCAGGTTATGGAACGTAAAAGAAAGGACCTCTCCACCTCCTGCCGACAGCATCCGTACAGCGTTGAGCCTGGTTGATTACAAGCAGATCGAGCTCGATACGCTGAATAAAACCCTGTTCCTGAAAAAGCAGGGGATGGAAATCGGCTTCGGAGGAATTGCAAAAGGATATGCGGCATACCGTGCAGGCGAAGTTCTGCAAAAGTACGGAATCAATAATTATATCATCAATGCGGGCGGTGATCTCTACGTCAAGGGAAAAAAAGGTAACCGGCGATGGACATCGGGCATAAAAGACCCGGATACGAAACAAAGGAAACCGCTGCTTGCCTTCAGCGTCATCAAAACTTGCGGCATTGCAACAAGCGGCAGTTATGAGAGCTATTTCATACATAACGGCACCCGTTACCACCACATTATCGACCTCAACACCGGTTACCCTGCACAAGGAGTGAAAAGCGTCACGGTGTTCTCGGAAGATCCTGCGAAAGCTGATGCCTACGCCACGGTGTTTTTTATACTGGGATACGACAATGCCCTCAGGATTGCTCAAAAGGACCCTTCAATTGCCTTCGTTCTGATCGACAACAAAAACATGACGCTTAAAAGCCCCAATATAGAGGAGTTTATCCGGCAATAAGGATTTTGTAAGGTCAGGATGCTCCTACTCTTTTATCCACGCCCAAGCGTCTTTTATCTTTGAGGGCTCAAAATGTTTTTCACCTATACCAACCATTTTTGCAAAGGGGCTATCCAAGCTTACCAGCCATTTCCAAATGTTGCTTTCTGAAACAATAGCAAGTTTATTGAGATGTTTCATGTGTGTCATCGCCCATTTCAAGTCCTCGATGCCTGCCTTTACTCCCCAAGCTGCTTTTTCATCCAAAATAACCAGAAAACTTACTTTATCATGTTTATCGACAACACTTTGAACCTTTTCTATCCACTCCTTCTCCTCCTCTAATGAGACTTTTCCTGTAACTTCAAATCCTAAAAAAGGACCTTTGCTTTCCGGTAGTTTTTTAATCATTTAATTTTCCTCCTGTAGAATATTTTTCAGCTTTTTCGGATCTGACACTACTCATAACCGGTATTACAGACACATTTGTTCTCTCACCAAACAAAATATACTGCATTATTGCTTAAGCCTCAAATTCACTCTGCTGCTGGAGCACTCAATACAGGATGTTACTGTTCCCCTCCTCTTTAGGGCATCTCCCTTTATTTATTCTGCGATCCAATTGCTTCGTTGGTCCCGACCCGCCGGGACCGAAATCTTCATCTGCGCTCCGTCCACCTGTAACTCAAGGCATTCACGACAATTAATAGAAATACTCCTTATAGTACATCTTTTTTTTCTTTTTATCACTTCATTTTCTTTGAAAAAAACCATATACTTGCATTAAGGCTGTACTGCATACCCCTAAACAAGAACCTCCATCCAAGCAAACATTATGCATACACCCTATACATTGCTCCTGACAAAATTCTTTCTTTCCCTCTTTTTTATCTGCTGCACTCAGCAAGCCGACACCCTGCAAACCTACGAACAGGAAAAGGTGATGATGGGAACGGTCATGAAGATCAAAGCAGTGGCGGAGGGTGATGAGGAGAAAAACACACGGAAAGCCTTCGATGCGGCGTTTCACGAGATTGCAAAGCTGGAGTCGGAGCTGAGCGAGTGGCAGCCGTCAAGTCCGGTTTCTGAAGTCAACCGGAATGCAGGGATAGAACGTGTTCAAGTACCCGAGGCCGTTGTGAAAGTGACTGAGAAAGCCTTGGAAATCGCCGAAATAACGGGCGGCGCATTCGATGTAACGTTCAAGCCGGTCGGCCGGTTATGGAACGTCAAAGAGCGAACTTCCCCGCCTCCAGCCGACAGCATCCAGGCAACCCTGAATCTTGCCGATTACAAAAATATAGAGCTCGACAAGCCGGACAGCACCCTCTTCCTGAGAAAGGCGGGTATGGCAATAGGGGGCTTGGCGGCATCGCGAAAGGCTATGCAGCCTACCATGCTGGCAAAGTGCTCGAACAGTACGGTATCGCAAACTACATCATCAATGTCGGGGGCGATCTCTATGTTAAAGGAAAAAAAGGCGAGCAGTACTGGACATCAGGAATAAAAAATCCGGACACGGAAAAGGACAAACCCCTGATTACTTTCAGCGTCATCAAGCCCTGCGGCATTGCAACGAGCGGCAACTATACCCACTACTTTATTCACGAAGGCACACACTACCACCACATCATCGATCTCAACACCGGCTATCCTAAACAGGGCCCGCAAAGCGTAACCGTGTTTTCGGAAGACCCGACAGAAGCCGATGCCTACGCCACGGCATTGTTCACGCTGGGATACGAAAAGGCCCTGCACATTGCCGAACAGAACCCTTCGCTTGCCTTTATCCTTATTGACCAAAAGGATAGGATCCTTAAAAGCCCGAATACAGGCGAGTTTATTCAGGAAACAGGGGGAAAATAACTGTATGGATTCCCGTGTCATTAATTCATTTCCCTGACTGAATTCCGGCTCCTACTTCTATAATTTAATATGGCTTCATCCTCAACCTTAACCTCCAACCATTTTCCTCACACTCCTGCCCTATTATCTCGGCAAACGCTTGCATGAGAAACACTCCCCTTCCCGATGATTTCATAAGCAACGAGGAACATGTCGGATCAGCAATTTCATGCATGGCAAAGCCACTGCCGGAATCGGCAATTTCTATAATTAAAGTTCTGCCTCCGTTATCGAGAAGAGACTCGAATCCCAGATTGACGGTAGCCGCTTTTTTTCCGGAGTTACCGTGTCTCACGGCATTGACAAAAGCCTCCTTCACCACAAACCCAAGCTCTCGAAGGAACGCTTCGCTGAAACCTTCACGCTCAGCCATCACTTCAAGAAAATCCTGAAGCTTCCGGCACTCGTCATAGCTGCTTGAAAGCAGCAGATTGTATGCGGCCATAAAAGAGAAGCATAGATCTTTCTTCTTTTCTTCCGGGTACTCTGCGGCAGAAAAGTTACAACGAAAGAGGCTCGAACGCAACCGGCAAATCCTGAAAACCCTATAGTCCCCTTATTTTTTAAAGCAAAAAGATGGTTGTTTATAAAAAATTCTTACACATTTGTATTCTTTTATTAAAAAATTATATTATGAACGGAATTTCTTCTAAGAAATTTATGAGAAGCGAACAAATAACCTGAATCATTTAAACAACACTAAAACAAACACGAATGAAATCATTAGTAAAAACACTGGGCCTGGTCTCATGCGGCCTGCTGGTGGCGGGAGTCATTCCCGGACCACCTTTGCTCGCCGCAGAGAGCGCTGATGCCGGGAGCATCAATGCCTACGCCATCGACAACATGTTCCTTTTCATCGCCGCGGTCCTGGTTCTCTTCATGCAAGCCGGATTTTCCATGGTCGAGTCCGGATTGAATTCCGCCAAAAACACGGTCAACATTCTGTTTAAAAACCTGATGGATCTTTCACTCGGCGTCATTCTCTTCTATTTCATAGGATACGGGATGATGTATCCGGGCGATACATTTACAGGAGGATGGTTCGGATTCGGCGGTTTCGGTGTCAGCATGGAAGCGCCGGAAGCAGTCGGCGGCAACCTCCATCCTGCCGTTGACTTTCTCTTTCAGGTAGCGTTTGCCGCAACTGCTGCAACCATTGTTTCGGGAGCTGTTGCAGGACGAATGAAATTTGAGGCCTACCTGATCTATTCGGCTGTCATCACCGCGATCATATATCCTATCAGCGGATTCTGGAAATGGGGGGGCGGCTGGCTGAATGAGCTTGGCTTCTATGATTTTGCAGGTTCGCTGGTTGTTCATGCGCTCGGTGGCTTTGCCGGCCTTGCTGCGGCAATCGTTCTCGGGCCAAGGATAGGCCGCTTTAATCCTGACGGTTCGCCAAACGCACTTCCGGGCCACAACCTTGCCATGAGCACATTGGGCGTCTTCATCCTGCTTATCGGATGGTTTGGTTTCAACCCCGGCAGTCAGCTTGCAATTGCCGGCGCCGATAACACGAGCATCGTTATGATAATCGCAACAAACACCTTGCTTGCTGCTGCAGCCGGTGCTGTGTTTGCAATGATCTTTGCATGGCTGTTCTTTAAAAAGCCGGATCTTACCATGGCCCTGAACGGCCTGCTTGGAGGCCTTGTAGGTATCACCGCAAACTGCGACTCCGTAACGTTCAATGAGGCACTTATTATCGGTGCGGTTGCCGGTATTCTGGTTGTTGTCGGTGTCAAGCTGCTCGACATGCTTAAAATCGACGACCCTGTCGGTGCATGGCCCGTCCACGGCCTCAATGGGGTCTGGGGTGGAATCGCAACCGGTATTTTCGGCGGACACCCGATCGTGGCGCAGATTATCGGCTCTATCGCCATTCCGCTTTGGGGATTCGCAACGATGCTGGCACTCTTCCTGATTCTCAAGGCTGCCGGTATTTTGAGAGTATCCAGGGAAGACGAGATGAAAGGCCTCGACATTTCCGAGCACGAAGAAGAAGCCTATCACGGTTTCCAGATATTTTCAAACCAGTAACGCCTAAACAGGAGCGAACATCATGAAATACATCATAGCAATGATCCAGCCTCACAAGCTGCCGGATGTGAAAGCCGCACTTGCTGATGCAGGGATCTATAAAATGACGGTAACAAATGTTCTGGGCTGCGGAGCTCAGGGCGGCTACACGGAGGTCTACCGCGGGGTTCCCAGCGAGATAAACCTTCTGAAAAAAGTAAAACTCGAAATCGGCGTCAATGATGACTTCGAACAGAAAACCATAGACGCCATCATCAAGGGAGCCAAAACAGAGGAAATCGGAGATGGGAAAATTTTCGTCTTCGATCTGCCGAAATGCATCAGGATACGTACCGAGGAAACGGGCAATGACGCAATCGGTTAATCAAAAGGAACCCCGGAATATCTCCAACAAGAAGGTCTTCCGGGGGACCAGTCACAGCAACACTCAATCAACATTTGAAAAAGGAAGTTCAATCATGAAAAAAACATCCAAATTCTTTACCCTCCTTGTCGGTCTCGTAATGATGTTCTCAGGAGTCGCTAAAGCCGAAGGGTTCAGTGTCGGCGCCGATGTTGTGAGCAGATATATCTGGAGAGGCTCCCAGTTCGGCGAAGGTATTGCTGTTCAGCCCTCGCTGAGCTACACCTTCCCTGGCATTGGAGTTGAGGTGGGAGCATGGGGATCATACGATCTCAATGACGATAGTGCTAATGAAGTCGATCTTTACCTGACCGTACCGCTTGGAGAATACTTCAGTTTTACTGTAACAGATTATTATTTCCCAACATTGCCAGGTGCTGACACCGATTTCTTCAACTACGATGATGGTAGCGCCCATTTTGTAGAGCTGAGCGCAGGCTTCGAGTATGAAAACCTGAGCCTTTTGGCAGGCGTTTTCGTCACCAACGATGACGATAACTCCAAGTATTTCGAGGCTGATTACAATTTCTACGACAAAGACGACTATTCAGCATCTCTCTTTGCCGGTGCCGGTGACGGGATATATACTACCGATGCCGACTTCGATCTTGTCAATGTGGGAATCAAGGCTTCGAAAGATATCTTCTCGGTATCCTACATCGTCAACCCGGAACAGGAAACCTCCTGGGTTGTTTTCGGCGTCACCCTGGAACCTTAAAAACCGGAAGCTACTGTCTGCCGCGAGTACAGTTTTCTCCGTTTATGCTGCATTAACAATAGTGTTCGCTCCCGGCAGGCAGAATTTCCTTACAAGGGAGAGGCTGTCTCAGAAGCAAAACAGAGACAGCCTCTTTTCTTGCATAACCATATAACGATTGTTAATAAAATGGCACCTTTTCAAAAAAAGTGCTACCTTATCCTGTAGTCGGCAAGGAAAAAAAATGAAGACGTGCTGATGGAGGACAACAGCTCCATACCCATGTGACCTATGAAACGGTTTGGTGTCTCACTTGAAGATGAGCTGCTGGCAAAGCTCGACGGGCTGGTTGCGGCTCATGCATTCCCGAACAGATCCCAAGCAATACGCTTTCTTATCAGGAAGCATCTTAAAGAAGAACAGTGGAAGTGCAACCGGGAAGTCAGCGGTTGCCTTGTCCTGGTCTATGACCATCACAAGTCCGACCTTCAAAACAGACTGACCACTATACAGCATGACTTTCATCATCTTGTACTCTGCAGCCAACATGTTCACCTCGATCATAGTAATTGTATCGAAACCATAACGCTCAAAGGACAAGCGGCAAAGTTGCAGGAACTTGCGGACAAGCTGATTGCAGTCAAGGGCATTATCCACGGTGAACTCGTCATGAGCGTCATCAAGTAAGAAATTTAAAAACGAAACTCGACAAGCAGTTAATAAACATGAGATTACGACCTTCCGGCATCGTGGCATTTCTCTTCGCCCTCTTCATCATTCCGGTAAATGCTTACGCGCATTTCGGCATGCTTGTTCCGTCGAATGACATCGTGGAAAAACAGCAGGATACTTTGCTTTCGGTGAACATCATGTTCGCTCACCCCTTCGAGGGACAATTGATGAACATGGAAAAACCGGAAGTAGTCGGTGTTTTCAGCAATGGCAAAAAAAACCTTCTTACTCCTTCGCTCAGGGCGTTGAGGCTCAAGATGTATGCCGATACAACGTTCACAAGGTCATGGCAAGTCTATCATACGATAAAAAGACCGGGCGACCACATCTTCTTCATGCAACCAAAACCATACTGGGAACCGGCTGAGGACAGTTATATCGTTCATTACACCAAAGTGATTGTAAACGCTTTTGGCAAGGAAGACGGCTGGGATGCGGAAATAGGCCTGAAAACGGAAATAATCCCGCTCACCAGGCCCTATGGGCTCTATACAGGCAATGTCTTCCAAGGCATCGTCAAGGTCGACGGTGAACCCAGGCCGTTTGCCAAGGTCGAAGTCGAATACTTCAACAGGGACGGCACAAGCTCTGCCTCCAAAGCACCATTTGTCACACAGGTCGTCAAAGCCGATAAAAACGGCGTTTTTACCTATGCTTTACCGAAAGCCGGGTGGTGGGGCTTTGCCGCCCTTTCTACGGACAGCAGAACCGTCCTGCAGGACGGCGAACATAAATCTGTTGAAATAGGCGCCGTATTGTGGATCAAAGCTGAAAATTTTAAATAAATGTTTGGCC
>JAKSDC010000059.1 GCA_022360275.1 Chlorobiales bacterium | reverse complement strand
TGCCAAACTCGGAAAGCAATTGACGGACCGCTCTATAGGTTTGATTTTCCGACTGGTCAGGGCTGCTTCTTCCGAATACCAGACCCATGGATAAAATCCCTCCGGCAACCGCACCACATAAAAATCCGGTCCGGGCCGTGCCGCTGGAAAAACCCGTTGCAATAGCAGGCACCAAGGGAGAATCGATCCCCTCCTCCTCGGCAATCACTTTTAAAACGCTTTCAGCGCAGTAAAATCCGGACTCAAAAGTCTCTTTTCCTTTTTGAAACGATTGGTTCATGATCAACTCCTGTTCTCAATTATACCGGTTCAAACCTCCTGACGACTCTGATCAAACCGGACGACATCACCCGATACCCGTGCTTCATGTGCTGCAAAAGCGAGCTGGTGACTCATCAGAGCCTCACTGGCTGTTGTTTTGCCTCTTTCACCTGTTAAAACCCGCACAAAATTCTCCATAATCTTGTAATCTCCTTCACTGTGACCAAAGAGATCTGTTTTAATGGGATATCGGATTTTATGTCCGTTGCCATGAAGATGGACTTCCAGATCGCCACCCCCTCCGAATTTCCCGTGGAGAGTCCCCAGGCTGCCATTAATCCTCAAGGTTCGACCTTCCGATTCAGAATGACCATGCATATTCAATATTGCCGTAGCCCCATTTGAAAATTCGATCAGGGTTTCCTGATGGTCGACCTGATCGTTTTCGCAATGATAAACACAGCGTCCATAAGGTCCTTTTCTCAAGGCATCCATTATGCCATCCCTGCTGAAGTCCTCCGTAATGGCACTGGTGGGCCAGTGTTTCCAGACTCTGTATTGGGATAATCCGGGAATAGTCCCCATGATTCGCGGATACCGCAACATCAATCTGGCCAGACGGGAAAAGAGCCAAACGTCAGCCTTGGCTATACCTAGTTTCATGTGTTTTCCATGCAGGTAAGTGTCGACTGCATCATACTGGCATTTACCCGCTTCGGGGCAGCCTTCGGTGCAACGCTCGGTTGAACCTTCCGGTGCAAGTTCGGGTTTAAAATGGTGAAGCGTACCGAATGAGCTGATCCTCACGGGCAAATCCCCCACTATCCATGCAATAAGATCCAGGTCATGACAGCATTTGGCAAGAATCATCGGAGAGGAAGTCCGGCTGTTTCCCCAGTTTCCCCGGACAAATGAGTGCGCCATATGGTGATAGCTGACATTTTCCGAATGATAGACGGATATGATATCGCCGATGATCCCTTCGGAAACGACTGTTTTTACTTTTGTGAAGAAATCCGTATACCGCAGTACATGACAAACATTGAGCGATTTCCCGTATTCCCGGGAGACATCGATCAGTTTCAAGCAGTCGGATTCGGTCAGGGCCATCGGCTTTTCCAACAAGACGTCATAGCCTTTCTGCAGGCACATAACTGCCGGATCGACATGCATCGCATCCTGTGTAGCGATTATCGCACCCTCTGCCGACAATTGAACATCTCTCATTTCTTCCCAGGAGTTAAAGACATTTTCAGGCTCAAGACTGTGCTCCAGGGCAAATCGTTCCCTGCGGCGCTCATTCGGTTCAGCCACGGCAACAATTCTGAGTCGTTCCGGGTGTTTAAGGGCATATGATGCGTAGGTTGTTCCCCTGTCACCTGCCCCGATAACAAGAGCTCTTTTTGGTTCTGACATGGTTAGCCTTCGGATATCGACGGATTAAGATACTCAACCCTGAGTTTTTCGAGTCGCCCCACACTCTCCCTGAGTCCGCCAATTCTGTTTCGACGGCTCCATACCTGCGAAAGGGATGCTGTCAGCTTATCTATATCTTCAATCAACGCTTCCGTTTGCTGATTATCAACCTCACCCTGCCTGTGGTTTAACACCCACTCCCAGCGCAAACAGGCATGTTTCAGAAATGCCATGGTGCAGTATAGCTCTTGTTTCACCAGGTTATCGGATCCGTTGGAGATATCGATCTGTTCCACCGCTGCTTCTAACCTTTCCAATTCGATTAACAATTCATCCAAATCAGACCGGGTCAGTTTATGCAAATCGCCCCTGTAAGCATGCAGTATAACCTCTCGGGGAATCTCTG
>JAKSDC010000175.1 GCA_022360275.1 Chlorobiales bacterium | reverse complement strand
TATTCAAACGTGCCGCACAACACAGCGGAACTTCCGTTGTCGAGATCTACCAGAACTGCCCGATCTACAACGATGGTGCTTTTGCTGTCTTTACCGACCGTGAAAGAAAAGCTGATACGACCGTCTACCTCGAGCAGGGCAAACCGCTTGTGTTCGGAAAAGACGGGAACAAGGGAATCAAGCTTGACGGCTTCACACCACTTGTCGTTGACCTCAGTGACTCTTCGGTTTCCAAAGACGATCTCTGGATCCACGACGAGAAAGACAAGCTGAAAGCAAATATTCTCGCCGACTTCTTTGACGATCCTGATACCAAGGAAGACTATCTTCCCAGGCCGATCGGCATCTTTTATGTTGAGGACCGCTTCACCTACGAAGATGCTCTCGATGCACAAATAGCACACGCACAGGCTGGCGGCGAAGGCACCCTCGAGGAACTTCTCGAGGGCCCAAGCACCTGGACGATCAAGTAATGCCGCTTCAGGGAAGCACAGAAAAAAGAAAGCCGGCATCATGCCGGCTTTCTGCTTTATTTGCGCTCTGCCAATTGTCTACTGAAGACTACCTATCTTATTCGTCTTCACAATCTTATTCGTCTTCACACCGCCGTATACCTTCCGGTTTCTCTTCCCTTCTTTGACTTTTGAATTTTACCTTTTGACTTTATTCCTGCTTCTCCTCATTCCATACTCCCATTTTCGCAAACTTGTCTACTCTCTTATTGACAAGCTCAGCGGGATCTTTGTCCAGCAGCCCCTGTAACTCTTCAACAAGCATCGTTTTTACCGTAGCTGCCATTTTTTCGGGATCATGGTGTGCACCGCCAAGCGGCTCGGGTATGATCCTGTCAATAATTTGCTGTTCGAGAAGGTCGTCGGCTGTCAGCTTCAGCGCTTCGGCTGCCTGCTCCTTGAACTTCCAGCTCCGCCAGAGAATGGATGAGCAGCTTTCCGGAGAGATAACCGAATACCAGGCGTTCTCAGCCATCAGTATACGATCACCCAAACCAATACCTATAGCCCCGCCACTTGCACCTTCACCTATAATAACGCAGATAACCGGCACGCGAAGGCCTGCCATCTCGAAGAGATTACGAGCTATCGCCTCTGCCTGTCCGTGCTCTTCGGCTTCAATGCCCGGATACGCTCCGGGAGTATCGATCAGGGTAACAACCGGCTTATTGAATTTTTCCGCAAGCTTCATGAGCCGGAGCGCCTTGCGGTAACCTTCAGGCTGAGCCATTCCGAAATTCCTGTACAGGTTGGACTTGGTGTCCCTGCCTTTCTGGTGGCCGATGACCATAACGGTCTGTTCAAAACCGGATTCCTGGTCTTCTATCCTGGCAAAACCTCCAACTATCGCCTTGTCATCCCGGTAATGCCTGTCACCGGCAAGCTCCACAAAATCCTGCATCATCATATAGACGTAATCCAAGGTATAGGGTCTTTCAGGGTGACGGGCAAGTTGTACCTTTTGCCACCTCGTAAGATTCTGGTAGATCGAATGCCTGAGAGCATCGACTTTTGATTCAAGAACCTCTATCTCCCGGTTCAACCCTTCAGTTTCAACCAGATTATGCTCACCCGAGCTTTTTTTCAAACACACTCGCATCTCGTGAAGCTTTTCCTCAAGCTCGAACAGCGGCTTTTCAAAATCAAGGACTACTTTTGTTGCCATAAAATCAGACGCATTTTTTATAAAAAAAGCCCATCGGGCTTCTGCCGGATGGACTTAAAAAAAGGTGTGCACAGAAAAAACGGACCGTTCAGGCCACTTCTTCTCTCAGTGCTTTGCCAGGCTTGAATTTAACGACTTTCTTTGCTGCAATGGAAATTGTTTCGCCTGTCTGGGGATTTCTGCCCTGTCGCGCTGCTCTTTCACCTGTTGAAAAAGTCCCGAAACCCACAAGGGTGACATCATCACCTGCTTTCAAACCAGCGGCCACAACATTGACAAAAGCGTTCACAGCCCTTTCCGCGTCGGCTTTGGTTAACCCTGCCTGGGATGCAATCTTTTCAACTAACTCGGCTTTAGACATAGGATAATTTTTTTATTGTTAGGATCAATAACCACCAGATTAACTGTAAACTACATTAAAACTAATGTAACCAGTCTGTTACAAACATGCAATCGGTTTTTCTGCCGACGCTTGAACATCTGTTTTCGCTGATCCCTGATCTGACCGGTTTTTTGAAGAAACGCTCAAACCAGGCGATTGTTAATCACAATGCGCTGTATTATATTAAACTCTTCGCCGAACAGCAAGCAGTACAGCACAGAACTTTTGTTTATTTTCGCTTTCATATGACATCAATCAGTAATGTATCGAAAGGTTCGATTATCCGTTTTCGGGGCGAACCGCATCGTATCGAGAGCCTTGTCCACCGAACCCCCGGGAACCTGAGGGCGTTTTATCAGGCAGGTATGAAAAACCTCAATACAGGGCGAAATGTCGAACATCGTTTCAGCGCGAGCGAATCCGTTGATGTTATTCTGACCGAACGGAAACAGTATCAGTACCTCTACCGGGACGGTGACGACTATGTGATGATGGATTCCGAGACTTTTGACCAGATACATATTGCAAAAGAAATCATTGGTGCCCCCGCACGTTTCCTGACGGAAGGAATGCTCGCGGGTATCGTTTTTGCAGATGACGGCTCAATTCTTGAGGCCGAGTTGCCTATATTTGCAGAACTGGAGGTTACCGAAACAAGCCCTGCGACAAAAGACGACCGTGCAACAAGCGGGACAAAACCCGCAACTCTTGAAACCGGTGCGGAAGTTAACGTACCCATGTTCATCCAGGCCGGCAGTATTATCCGTGTCGATACACGTAGCGGGGAATATATGGAAAGAGTTAAAAAATAAACATTCTGAACGACCCGCATCAAACCTAACGTAGATATTATGAATCTCAAAGAAATTCAGCAGCTTATCGATATGATCAACAACTCCGATCTCGATGAAGCTACTATTGAAGAAGGTGATTTCAGGATCACCCTCAAAAGATCATCTGCAACACCTGTATCTCATAACAGCCAGCAACCTTCAACGCAGGAGGTCATTCAAGCTCCTGCAGCAAAACCCCAGGAAGAAAATCCCGAGCCGTCAACACCTGCCGCCGAAGGATTGATAGAAATCCGCTCTCCTATTGTCGGAACCTTTTACCGCGCACCCTCTCCGGAAACCGACCCTTTCGTTAACGTCAATGACCGCATCGAGAGCGGTCAGGTTCTTTGTATTATCGAGGCCATGAAACTCATGAACGAAATCGAATCCGATTTTGCCGGCTCCATTGCTGAAATCCTGGTTGAAAACGGCCAGGCTGTGGAATATGACCAGGTTCTGTTTCTTCTCAAACCATAACACAACCCATGTTGAGCGCTTCAAATTGCCCTGAAAAATAGTGACAAGAGATGAGAGAAGTCAAAAAAGAAGAAAACGATGACTTTCGCCATTATTTCATTAGTAAATATTCCTTAGTCATTTTCATTCTGGCTTCTTGCTTCTGTACTCTCCTGTTACGGAACGCTTGAACAATCGCTCAATTCAGGTATAAATACATCAGAACATTGTTTAAAAAAATACTTATTGCAAACCGCGGCGAAATCGCGTTACGCATCATGCAAACCTGTCGCGAACTGGGAATCAGTACCGTTGGGGTCTATTCCACAGCAGACAGGGATTCGCTGCACGTCAGATATGCAGATGAAGCCGTATGCATCGGCCCAGCCCTTGGAAAAGAGAGCTACCTGAATATTCCCCGTATCCTGGCGGCAGCGGAAATAACAAATGCCGATGCAATCCACCCCGGGTACGGCTTTCTCGCAGAAAACGCTGATTTTGCGGAAGTGTGCAGTTCCTCGGAAATCAAGTTCGTCGGTCCTCAGGCAGAAATGATCCGTAAAATGGGTGACAAAAACACCGCCAGAGAAACTGTTGTTGCTGCGGGTGTGCCGGTTGTTCCGGGAAGCGATGGGCTGATTTCCAATGTGCAGGAAGCACTTGACATCGCAGAAGCTATAGGCTACCCTGTCATTATCAAGCCGACTGCCGGCGGCGGCGGAAAAGGCATGAGAGTCGTCAGTGAAGCGTCTCAGCTCGAGATGTCTCTGGCTACCGCCCAGAACGAAGCACAGCAAGCTTTCGGCAACAGTGGCGTGTATATTGAGAAGTTCATTGAAGCCCCCCGTCATGTGGAGATACAGGTACTTGCCGACCAGCATGGCAGCACCCTGCATCTTGGCGAGCGTGACTGTACCATACAGCGGCGCCATCAGAAGCTTATCGAAGAAACACCCTCGCCGGTTGTCGATGAAGAACTTCGAGCAAGAATGGGCAACGCGGCTGTAGCTGCCGCTGCCGCCATCAACTATGAGGGTGCCGGTACCGTCGAGTTCCTGCTTGACGGTGATGGGAAATTCTACTTCATGGAAATGAACACCCGCATTCAGGTTGAGCATCCCGTTACCGAAGAGCGATACGATGTCGATCTGGTAAAAGAACAGATTCTTGTTGCCGCAGGTGAAAACATTGCCGGCCGTACGTTTACTCCAAAAGGGCATGCCATCGAGTGCCGCATCAACGCCGAGGATCCCAAACACGGTTTTCGTCCCTCGCCGGGAGAGCTGCAGGTGTTTCACACACCGGGCGGCCATGGGGTACGCGTCGATTCCCACGTTTATGCAAGCTACAAGGTTCCGCCAAACTATGACTCGCTGATTGCCAAGCTCGTAGTCCACGCGGATACAAGAGAAGAAGCCATTGAGAGAATGCTGCGTGCCCTGGATGAATTCATTGTCGTCGGCATTAAGACAACAATTCCTTTCCATAAACAGCTTCTCCAGACCGAAGCTTTCAAAAGCGGAGATTTCGATACCGGATTTCTCGACAATTCAGGGTTTACGGTTTCATAAACCGGTTCGCCGTATCTCCTTTTCTCATATGCCCCGCTATCCGCTGCGGCCTGTCCGAGAAATAAACAACCAGGGGGGCAAGGCTTTCCCTACATA
>JAKSDC010000070.1 GCA_022360275.1 Chlorobiales bacterium | reverse complement strand
CAGAGTAATACCTCCTATAGAAGGCAGAAGAAAAGGTTCCCCCTGGTGATCAACGCTCCAGCTCCCCCTTGTCTTGGGCGGCCCAGGTTGACACTGCAGCAAAAATTCCACGAGATTTTTTTCATTGGTTTTCAACATAGCTCTCTTCTTTTAAGTCAAAATTCAAAAGGAAAAAGTAAAAAAACATCATAACAATTCAGATGGCTCTTATCATCACCTCTCCACTATTCACCAGCCCCTTTTATTATTCATTATTCAATAGTCATTAGTCAATAAGCTACCCTACTTCCGGCCAGAATAACAAAAGAGCTGCCCCCGCTGCAAGCGAAATCCCGAAAAGCACTGCCATACGGGAAAAAAGCCGGCGATTACCCAGTACCGCAACAACGATGATTTTAAACAGGATATTCGACATCGCACCGAGCATCATCATCCGCCAGCCGGTATCTATGCCCACTTTCTCGGCCACAACCAACTGCGAGGTCGAAAGCGTTATGGCATTCAGATCCGTAAGCCCCGAAAAAGCAGCTACTATATAAAGCCCCTGATCACCGAAAAATTTGTTAGCTGCCGCAACAGAGACAAGCACGAAAGCGTACAATGCCCCGAATGCAACGGCTGCACCAAGCTCAGAAGGGTTTTTTACTTCCGGAGACTCCTCCTCCAGGCCATCCTTGACAAAAAACCAGGCCGCAGCTGTAATAACTGCCATTGAAGTGCACATGACCGTAAACTGAGGCAGTACATACGGCAGGATGCTTGGTGCCACAACAGCAACTTCAAATCCGACACGAACAAAGACAATAGTTGAAGCGATCATGATTACCATTGCCGCCACCGCGGAAGAGGTGCCTGGAGCAGTTTTTGATCTGCGTGCATAACTGATGGTAGTCGCAGTGCTCGATATAAAACCTCCAAAGATCCCGCCGAGCAGTAAACCTGTTTTTGCACCCAGAAATTTTGCAACGAGATAACTTCCGATACTGATACCGACAATAAACACAACCATGAGCCAGATGTGCGAAGGGTTTAATACCCCGAACGGTCCGAAATCTTTATCAGGCAAAACCGGCAGCACAACCATGGCTATGAGCACAAGTCTGAATATCGCCTGTATATCCTGTTTTCCGATCCGCTTCACAAAACCGTGCAGCGGCTGCTTCCACTGAAGCAGTAAGGCCACAGCGCCGCCTATTGCTACTGCAGGCACAACCATGTCCATTGTAAGCATTGCTCCGACGGCAAACATAAGCAATGCCGCTATACCCGTTGTCAGACCGGCATGCGGATGTTTGGAAACAGGCAGGTTAACGTTCATCATGATTTTCACGACAACCATCATCGCACCTACCGCAAGTATTCCTGCAAACAGGATACCGCCGCCATACCGTTCGGCCAAAATTCCACAGACAGTACCAAAAACTGTGATCATCGGATAGGTACGGATCCCTGCTCCTTCAGCCTTCGACCATTCTCGCTGCAGACCTACGAGAAGCCCCATCCCAAGTGAAATACCGAGTATTTTCCAGACTTCAAGCTCCATAATCATTTCATCATCAACACTTCGATGTAGCCGGCCGTTCTTGTTACATCAACAATCCTGAACGGCAAAAAAGCTGCTACAGAATCTTTTTTAATGTACTGACAATGTTCCTGACTTAAAAAGACGCGAAAAGTTGTTGTTTCAACGTATTTTTCTTCAGAAAAGGGTGTGTAAGTCTCCGATTTTTTTGCGATTTGCTCATTTTACTTTTAAATTTGAAAAATCCCGCCATAGAGAGTTGTGTAATAAGGAATCATCCTGTCATACTCAAGAGTGCTCACGACCGGCTTGTGGGCAAAAAAATAGATAAGCTGCGAGTCTACACATGCATGTTTTGTGATTGAACAAACAACAAAGGATCGACTACGATGAATGTTAAAAAAACGCTTACAGAAAGCTGGGAATGGTTTTTCGCAAAAATCAGCAAGAAACAGCGTATGGGAATAATTACTGCAGCAGCTGTTATTGCGGTATTCACCATCTCCGGCGTGATTCTGTCGGCTTCCTCACTTTTTTACTTGTATGACGATGAACTCGGTGTAACAGAAGAATCGGAACAGGTCACTATAGAAGATGAAGCTTCAAAGTTTTCCAACACCATTTTCGAAGCAACCATTCAAAAAGGACAATCACTGTATAGCATTCTTACCGGAGAAGGCCTTTCTCCGACTCAAGTACACGAGATAACAACGCAGCTCAAAGGAAGCTTTTCCATTAGAAATTTTCGCCCCGGCAAGTCGTACCTTATCGAAAAAGATCCCTCGGGTAATTTTCTCTGTTTTACCTATCAGCAATCTCCCTCGAGCATTCTGCATGTACAGAAAGAAGCGGAATCGGAACAATTCAACATCTGGCAGGAAACTTTTGAATCCCAGAACAGGGTTTCCGCTCTTTCAGGCACAATATCATCATCAATTTCAGCTGAGCTCCAGAAAAGCAACCGGTACGCCTTGATCAGTCAGCTTCAGAAGCTCTTTGCCTATAAGGTCAACTTCAAGCGTGACATTCAGCCGGGAACGACATATAACATTTTGTTTGAAGAGAAATGGGTCGGTGATGAATTTGTCGGCACCGGCAACATACTTGCCGCCGAGATCCTTATCGACAACACCCCCTCCACGGCATACCGGTTTACAGACTCAAAAGGAAACACCGGCTATTATGATGAAAAAGGCAATTCGTTGATCAGTTCTTTCTTTATTAACCCCTGCCACTATTCCAGGGTTTCAAGCCGTTTCGGTTACAGGACACACCCTATACTGAGAAGGCGCCACTTTCATGGCGGTGTTGACTTCGCCGCTCCAAGAGGCACCCCGGTTTATGCAGTGGCTGAAGGAAAAATCGTTTTCCGCGGCAGGAAGGGCGCAGCAGGCAATATGGTGACTATTGCTCATGCAAACGGTTATCATACCAAATACCTCCACCTGAGCCGTTTCAGTGCCAACGCACGGCATGGAAGCAGAGTAAAACAGGGCCAGGTTATCGGTTACGTTGGTTCAACCGGTCGATCTACAGGCCCGCATCTGGATTTCCGGGTCGTTCACCATGGAAAGCTTAAAAACCCCCTTGTAGCCCTCAAGTCTGCCTGTAACACAAAAGGACTGTCGAAGGCGGAAATGGACAATTTTCTTGCCCAGATATCGGTTTTCCGCATGCAGCTTGAAAATCGTGACATTCTTGTTGCGGGACTTTCAAAATCATCTGTCAATAACGCCTCTGCATTGAACTGATTGTCCTGAGTGCAATAAAAAAGGCGGCTGAGCAAAGGCCGCTTTTTTATTGCCCTGATAATTGTCGGCAACCTTTTTCTTTCCTATCCCGTTGTTCTTGTATAACCGGAACAACCTTGAAATCTTTTAGACAGATGTTTCCGTATATCGCGCTTTTCTGCCTGCTTATCAGTTTTCATGTAACAGCATGTGCAGCAGAACAATCCGAACAGACTGCCGCATCGCAGGGCTTCAGGATTACAACCGTGGTTCGCGACCTTGAGTTTCCCTGGTCTGTAGCGTTTCTTCCCGGTGGTGATTTTTTGATTACCGAAAGAGGGGGAAGATTACTCTTGTTTAAAAATGACGACGATACACCTCACGTTGTAAACGGCCTGCCCGAGATTTATCCCGTCGGCCAGGGCGGGCTGCTCGATGTCATCCCGGACCCGGATTTCGAGACAAACCGGACCATTTATTTCTCTTTTGTCGCCGAAGGACCGGGAGGGTACGGTACCGAGGTTGCCCGTGCAGTTCTGGACGGCACGTCACTGAGGAATGTGCAGGTTATTTTCAAGGCAATGCCCAAGACCTCTTCCGGCATCCACTTTGGCTCCCGCCTGCTTATGGCTCCAGATGGCACCCTCATCATCACGCTGGGCGAAAAGGGCCTGATGCATGAGGCGCAGAATACCTCAAACCACCTCGGCACGACTATCCGCATCAACCCTGACGGCTCCATCCCGCAAGACAACCCGTATGTCAGCCGTAAAGGATACCAGCCTGCCCTGTACACTTACGGCAATCGCAATGTACAGGGTATCGCCCTTCATCCGGAAACAGGAAAGATCTGGTTCCACGAGCACGGCCCTAAAGGCGGTGACGAGCTCAACATACTCAAACCAGGCGCAAATTACGGCTGGCCCGTCATAACCTACGGCGTTGATTACAACGGAGCTATCATTTCTGAAAAAACAGCTGCTCCCGGCATGGAACAGCCGGTTGTTTACTGGGTTCCCTCTATTGCTCCTTCAGGAATGACGTTTTATAACGGCTCCGCCTTTCCCGAATGGAAAAACAATATCTTTATCGGAGCACTGGTGCAGAGACATCTTAGACGAGTGGTTCTTCAGGATGAACAGGTTATCGGACAGGAAATCCTGTTGAAAGATTTGGGAGAACGAATCCGGGATGTCCGCACAGGTCCTGACGGATATCTTTACCTCTTAACGGACAGCAAAAACGGCAGACTGCTTCGTCTTGAGCCTTCCCCCAGCCCCTGACAACAAATTCCCATGCAAAACACAGCGGCAGGAACGCATAAAATGAGACGAACCGCCCGTCTTTTCTGACACAACTGTTGCAATTCTGCCACACCACACAAAACATATCTCCCTAAAACAACTCCCTCCGGATATACGTAACAGCCATAAGACCTTACTAAAAAAGGGATCCGCGATAAAAAATCATCGTGAACAACATTGTGGCATACCTTTTGCCCCCACATGGTTAGCGTTACCCAAAAAAGCAACACTCTCTTTCACAACCTCAAACGGGAGATAGTCATGAAAACCTTCCACATGTTCAAATCAATGCTTGTAAGTGCTGCACTTCTTACAGCAGCAGCCTTGCCGATGAACGGAACAGAAGCATTGGCCGCTAAAAAATCATCTTCAAGCGGTGAAGCCAAAGTATCAGCAACCCTGCCCGAGTTTATCATTTTACATTACTATTCAGCGCTTGAGCTGAATTTCGAGAAACCCTCTTCGGAAACAATCGATGAAGGAGACAATTCCATGAATGTTGCGTGGTCGGGCATTGTCAATGATAACGATGAACTCAAACCCAAGAATCTCAGGGATGCAAAGCTCGAGCTTGACAACGATCTGGTTACCGTTTCTCTTCCAGACATCTGGGCTGTACGAGGCTTTTCCCCTAACGGCAAAGCGGAAATAAGCATAGAGATACCGAACAACGGTAAAACACTGAAAAGGGGAAAATCTGTTATAGAGATGTCGAACTCTAAAGTAACCGAAGGGAAAAAATCCGGCAAATCAATCAAAGTAGATTTGAACGGAATCGCAAAAAGCCGGGCCACAACAGGCGGCGTTATCATGGATCTCGATTTCATGAAAACAACCCGTTCAGGCGAACACACCGGCGGGCTTTACAAGATCACAGCAAAGACCATCTGACAGCTCTGCCGAAGCCACCGGAAAAGAAAGAGGCTGTCTCAGAATTAAAGCTGAGATAGCCTTTTCTTTTATTCATCCACCTTTCTCCGCAAACTTTTTATTCGACTCCTCCGAGCCTTGTCTTCGAGCCGTTTCTGTCGAGAAACGGCGGTGGGACGTGTTGCTCTTCTTGCTTTTCGCACTCTCACCGCATCCTGAACAATCGCTTGCAGACGATTCAGAGCCTCCTGTCGGTTCTTCTCCTGAGAACGATGCTGCTGGGCCTTGATGACGATAACACCATCTTTCGTGATCCGCCTGTCATGAAGCTTGAGAAGCCTTGTCTTGCAGAAATCCGGCAGAGAGGAGGCACGAATATCGAATCGCAGATGAACCGCTGTTGCAACCTTGTTGACGTTCTGCCCGCCGGCCCCTTGTGATCGCACAGCCTGGATATCGATCTCCGCATCCTGGATCGTTATGGTATCTGAAACTCTCATTGTCACCAATCTTTCATCTGTTCTCCGCCGGACATATATCAGCCTCATCCTGTAAACAATATGCTATCGATCCTTGCTCTGCAACAGGCGTTACAGTTATCAGGTTTATCGTCGATCAACAGGAGTTGGTCAGGCCTGAGGCCAGACGTGCACATAACATGGAAAAAAGCTTCGGGAGAGTTTTTCAGGAAACCGTGTTCATAGGGACGATAGAAACGCACCATAGCCCGCAGGACGGGAAATCCGTTCAAAAGGACAGTAACCATGGACGGATCGGCATCACTCATGCTCCGTACACGATGAAACTCCTTCAACCGGGCAATCCTTTTGCAGCTCCTGTTTTCAGTGTCTCTTGATCCGGATAAGCTGTCGTCAGCTTTTGGCAAAATGTAGCCGCCAAGCACCTTCCCGGTTCCGATAGAATAGCCGATTTTGCATCAATGCTTGGATCGAGCTACTTCATTCCCCATAATTTGATCTTGCGGTCGTCGCTGCCGCTGACGATCATTTGGCCGTCGGGAGAAATATCCACGGACTGGACTTCAAGCACATGGCCTCGATACGTGTGCAACAGTTTTCCGGTTTCCACGTCCCAAAGACGAACCGACTCATCATTGGCAACACTTGCTGCTTTTTTGCCGTCCGGACTGAAACAGACGCTGCGAACACCATCCTCATGTCCTTCCATAATATGCTTTATCTCTCCGGTAGCTGCATCGAGAATCTTGACTGCCGCGTCCCTGCCGCACAGGATGATCAATGAATCGTCCGGGCTGAAACTGACGGAATAGGAGTGCCTGTCGCGCGTTTTGTAACTCGCCGTATTTTTCCCGCTTGCGACATCCCAGAGCCGAACCACCGGCTCCTCACCGCAGCTGACCAGTTTTTTTCCGTCGTGGCTGAAAGCGACACACTCTATGTAAGAGGTATGACCGGTCAACGTTTTCAGCTCCTTGCCCGACTCGACATCCCAGAGCTTGATCGGCGTATCGCGTGAGCAGCTCGCAAGGGTTTTGCCGTCGGGACTGAAGGCAACCATACGCACCTCTGTATCGTGTCCCTTGCACTCATGAAGGCACGCTCCGGTTTCAGCATCCCAGATTCTCACCGTACTGTCGATGCTTCCGCTTGCGACCTTGTCCCCGTTCGGGCTGTAATCGACGCATTTGACCCAGGTCGTATGCCCTGACATCGTATGCAGTGCCTTGCCGGTTTCAACATCCCACAGCATGACCTTTTCATCAAAACTGCCGCTTACCAGCTTCTTGCCGTCAGGACTGAACCGGACACCCAATACCCGGTCTTCGTGCCCTTCAAGCGTCTTGATCAGCGCTTCATCCTCCCTGACCTGGGGACGTTTCAGCTCCTCTTCCTTTTTTCCGAACAATTTTGATAAAAAACCCATGACACTGTTTAGGATTTGGATTAAACATTTTACAACTGAATCAGCTTCGAATAGTAAGGTCTAAAAATAAAAAAAAAGCCGGATTGTTTGAGAAGGAGTTTGGTTTCGGGAAGTTTTTTCAGCTTAACAAACACTGAGGACACTGCGAATACTCAACTTTGCTATACCATGCACCAATGCATTACTATTGAAGAAATCCGCAAAGCCTCGCAGAGTTCACGATTCATGCTCTCTCCTTTTGGAACGCTTTTTAAGGCGGGCGCTGGTCATACGTTCACTCAATTCTCCTTCCTCAACAAATGCTTTTTCGAGTTGCCTTAACTGACGATCGAGTAAGTATGTTGTTACTTTAATCAATCCTATAATGACATTGGCTGCAATAGCCGGATCACGATGCTCAATACCTTTGCTGAAGGTACCATAAGTCTGCATCCGATTGTCTGTTCAGTTCTCTCAGTCTTTTTGTGTAAGGATGGTCAAGCGGCCACTCTTCCAGCCCTCTTAACCGCAAATAATCACGATAATCTTCAAGCAGCTTTTCGAGACTTGCTCTTGCCACGCTGGTCAGCTTTATTTCCATTTTCTTCGAAGTTCCTGAAGCCTGGCTCCCCTCGATAATGTTTTGCTTTCCTGACCGTGCAGCCTGAACCATCTGGTCATAGGTACGATCGCCTTTCCTAATATACCGTTCGCAGAAACGAACCGTAGCGTCATAAACAATTTGTGCTTTCCTATAAGAAAGCAGTTCCTTGTAGCCCCCATGCGGCGGAATAAAACCTTCAGTCAATGCAGCCTCCT
>JAKSDC010000072.1 GCA_022360275.1 Chlorobiales bacterium | reverse complement strand
ATACTCTGCGAGTGCGATTATATCAAATCTCCGGGGAAAGTAGCATCGGGTATGCTACGGGAGTAGGTCGCAATACTCTGCGAGTGCGATTATATCAAATCCCTACCTCTGGAAACCCTTGTCTGGCAAGGGCTCCCAAGGCAAAAACCGGAGCAGATGCAATTTTCTGCTATGCCAAGGGACAATCTGCTGTTCTTACTGAAGGGTCTCATCTGCATCGTATACAATTATATGGACTTATCCAACTACCTGAGCAAAATTCTATTGGTGTTTACCGGAAACGCATATAATATAACGGCTTAATAATGGTTTAGCTGTATTTTGGCTTGGCTGAAAAACGAGGTGCGGTTTTTTACCAGATTATCTTGTGCGGCTCATACTCCTCAGTCTTTCCCGTCATTGCGTCTTTCAATAAACCAACCTGCTTTTCGATATGCCGCCTGACGTTGAGCGTTCTCCCGGTATAGCCGTCTTTCGATTCCTGCCACATCCGTGTTTCGAACATCTTGAGATATTTCTTTCGCCCCTCGTTGGTCAGAAAGCAGCCAGTCTTGTCTTTATGATAATAAAAATCATCCTGTGTGAAAAGTCCCCGGTTGAGCGTATAGAGCACCATCGAATCGATAACCACACGAAACTCTTCTATGAGGTCGTTAACGAGTGCCGGGTTGCCCTTGTCTTCAGCATGGAGGTAGCCGAGATAGGGGTTCAGGGCTTTTGAGCGAACCATCGAGAAAATGTTGGCGTGCAGCAGCGTGTAACCGAAACTGAGCAGGCTGTTGACCGGATCTTTCGGTGGGCGTTTCACGCGCCGGAATTTTTCTGAATAAAATGGGAGGTTCTTTTTAAAAAGCAGGCCGTAAAGCTCGAAGTAGAGTGCGGCGGCTTTTCCTTCGAGTCCCCTGAGCTTTTCGATTTCAGTGCAGCGTTTCGCGTTTTTTTCCAGCGAACTCATCAGCTCGAGATGGTCGCGGATTTTCTTTTTGATCGAACCGTCGCGGTCGTGCACCATGGCTTTTCGCCGCTGAATCATGATCCGGCTGTTATGGATTTTTGAGGCGACGATGTTTCTGGCAATGTCGAGGGCGAAAGGTTCGTCGAGCGAGCGCAGGAACTGGATACGGTGCATTTCGGTATGGTCGGCAGTTGTCGCTTCGAGCCGCCCGAAGAATTTCCCGTGCTGCGAGAGGAACGTGACCGGTATTTCCTTCCGTAGGCAGAACTGCATCACGGGCGTGGTCAGGGAGATGTTGCCGAAAACAATGAGCTGGTCGATCCTGCGCGTGATGACATCGGTAAGCTCCTTGCCGTCTTTCTGAACGCTGAGTCGCTCGCCCTCCTTGCGAACCAGGCAGCCCTGATCCTGCAAATAAAGTGTGTTGAGTATAGGGGAATACAACTTTCTGAGGGCTTCGCGCCTTTCCTTTCGCCGTTCGGCGTCCTGTTTTGCGATGTTTTCGAGAAAGGTGTCGATGCTCAGCTTCTTTTTACCGATTCCCTCAAGAAGCTTGCGCCCGAACTCGGTCTTTTCAAGGGCTTCTTTCGTGATCTCTATTTTTTCTCCTTCATCGGTTTCAAGCTCATAGGTTGCAAGGGCATCTTCAACGGCCGGGTCATGGACGACCGGTTTTGTCGGTTTCTTGCGCAGCTTGAACTTGCCAAGCTTGTCGTACCACTCTTCCGGGTGCATCTTTGTCGGAATGATGAGGGACTTGACGAACAGGTAACCGAGATATTTGAAGCCTTCGGCAAAGGTCGTGATACGGGTTTTCTCGTTATTGAGTTCGAGTTTGAGTTCTTCGAGAATGTTTTCCGAGAGCTTCATTGCCGATTCGGCTTTCGGTTTTGTCTTGCAGAGGATCAGAAAGTCATCGGCAAACCGGATGAGCTTGTAGCCTTCTTTTTCAATCCGTTCATCGAACTTGTCGAGGAAGAGGTTCGCCAGAACCGGGGAGATCGGGCAGCCCTGCGGCAGTCCCTTGACGTTGCGAATGCGGGGGTTGTTCCCATCGACGATTTCAGCCGTGATCCATGTGCGGAGCAACGCCAGCAGTTCTTCATCGTCGATGAGTTCGCGCAGCCGTTCGAAAAGCAGGTCGTGGTCAACACTGTCGAAAAAGTTGCGGATATCGGCATCGACAACCCACCGATACCCCTGGGTGCGCAATCTCTCTATTTCAAGAGCAGCGTTTTTTCGCGATATGCCGTGACGGTAACCGAACGTGCAGGTTTCCAGTTCCGAATCGATGATCGGGTAAAGCACGATTGATGTAGCGGTTTGCGCGACCCGGTCCATGACTCCGGGAATAAGCAGTACACGTTCCTTGCCATTGGGTTTGAGCATGACGAGCTTGAGCAAGGGGCCGGGTTCATAGATGCCGGTGAGCAATGCCTCCGATAGTGAGCGCAAGTTTTCCTCCAGCCGAAACGAGTAATCCTCTATCGATTGACCGTCATAGCCGGATCGGCCGTCATTTGCCGCAACCCGGTTCCACGCCCGATAGATCGTTTCGGGGAGGGCTATTTGATTGTAGAGCCAGCCCATTAGCGGTGTTCCGAATGCCCTGCTTTTTGTCCCGATTGCCGTGTTGGGCAATGCTCTGAATCCTCATGTACTCGATGTACACTCCGGTTCCTGCGTTCCGTCCGCCTTGCACTCGAACCGCCCGCGATGGCTATTCGAAACACCGGCCTTGTATACTCTGCTTTCCAATCCAGTTGCCGCGTTGTCCCGACTTGTCGGGATCGGAATCCAGGTGAGTCAGTTGGCAGTTGGCAAGTGTTCTGAATCGCGTATATCCCGGTTAAATCCGGGTATGTAGCTGCTATTCCATGTATTGGCCTTGATGTTAAAGCATGGTAACACATTGCGGTGATTGATGAATCGATTTTCGGGATGATTGGGTAAGTGGTAAATTACGTAAATTCTTTCAGGTTTCCGGGTAAACAATTATTCGTGGTTCATCATGTCTTGTT
>JAKSDC010000105.1 GCA_022360275.1 Chlorobiales bacterium | reverse complement strand
TGAGTTGGTCCAAGGGACGGGCACAAGCATCTATGCGTTTGCTTTGATGACAAACCACGCCCATATACTGTTGAAAAGCGGAGGGCAGGGTCTATCGACCTTCATGCGCCGTCTGCTTTCCGGTTACGCGCAATATTACAATCGCCGTCATAAGCGAGTTGGCCATCTCTTTCAAAACAGATACAAGTCGATTATCTGTGAAGAAGATGCTTATTTCGATAAGCTGGTTGCCTACATCCATCTCAATCCACTTCGTGCAGGACTTGTAAATTCTATTGAAGAACTGTCAACGTATCCTTGGTGCGGTCATGCTGTCATGATGAAAAAGGTACATTATAAATGGTTTGATTGTGATTACGTTTTGCAGTTTTTCGGTAAAAAAGAAAGAGGAGCACGACGAGTATACTTGGCGTATCTGGAAGAAGAAATTGGAAAAAATCGGGAGAAAGAGCTATCAGGCGGTGGACTGTTTCGATTTCATGGAGGGTGGTCGAAAGTGCAGTCAATGCGGAAGCAGGGAATAAAAAGCGCTCAACGATGATTTTTGCAGAGGCGGCAAGGCAGTTATGGGTGACAACAACAGCTGTCAGCCATATGGCTCGTTGACCGGATAATCTTTATCGCTAATAAACAACGTAAATAAACGCGTAATTAGTATGGGCCGGGATTCAATAGTCTTGCGGGCCGCCAAACCCACCTTGGATGAAGGCCTGACCTTTGCCCGCTATCTCGACGAGGCGGCTGAGGGATTCTTCCGTTTTATGATCGGCCGTCGCGTCGAGCATGTAATCGCGACAGCATTTCTTAAGCCGGACCATGATCTGTCCTACCAGAATGTGACTTTCGCGGAGCAAGAAGGTGCTATAGTTGGAATGGTTTCAGGTTATACCGCCAAGCAGCATCGGGCTTCATCACGTCGACCTTTAAAGGAAGCAGCGGGCAGACGCAATTTGCGGATGAGGATAGTGTCGGTTCTCTTTGCTCCTATCATGCGAATCATCGACTCAACAGGCGATGAGGATTTCTATATACAATCCATCGCAGTTAGCAGGGAACTGCAAGGCGGAGGTGTCGGTTCAACCCTGATGGACTTTATAGAGGAACAGGCTAAAGCGAGCGGATCGACTCGGCTGGCCCTGGATGTTTCCGCCAAAAACGAAAATGCCCGTAGATTCTACTCAAACCGTGGAATGAACGTCGAATCACGGTGGCCCAAGCGTTTGCCCATACGAGCATTGAAGTTCTATCGAATGACCAAGGAGTTAGGATAAAGGAATGCCAAGCAAAAGGATCAAGCCTACCCGCTAAAGCGGTCCGCTTACGAAGACAACCCTCACCACAAACAATCAGGTCAGAGGCCCTGCATGCTATTAGTTTGTGTCTCAGTCGTTCGTCTTGTTAGCCGTCCGAGGGAAGAGCAAATAATGCCTCGAGAGGGGTACGAAATTGAAGTACCCCAGATACCCGAGTACCTTGTATCCAGATTCCAGGATTCGAGTAAGAGCTCAAATTGTCACGCATTAGGCTTTTCTCCTTCCTATCCGCCTACGAAGTTGATTACGCAGACATATTTATAGACAGGGTGGGGTTCGATGGCGACGCCGACGATGCTGAATTGCGGGTCCAGGATGATGCTTCTGTGGCCTCGGTTGCGGACTCCGTCATCGACGAGCAGGCAGGCGACGATTTCACTGGCTGTGTTAAAGCCGTAGGAGATGTTTTCTCCGGTGATTCTCCAACGGCCGAACTGCCGGAGGCGGGTGCCGGGTTTCGATCCGTTCGGCCCTCTGTGTCCGACCTTGCCGGTTCGGGACTGGTAGCGGGCATGCGCTTGTGCGGCAATTGATATGCTTTCAGACGGGCGCAGGGCTTTTGCGGGTTTTGCGTTCTTCATGACTTTTACACATTCCCGAACGGCTCTTTGTCCTTCGCGGGTCCAGTACCCGTGTTCGAAATGAGGACTTCGGGGATCATGATAAACTTTTCCTGCGAAGTAGTGCCTCCTCGGTGAAATGTACTTCCGCGCGTATTTTCCGGGATCGGTTCGTGCCATGTTCAGGTGAAGGACGACCTCTTTTTCAACCGCACTCAGATAATCTGCCTGTCCAGTCGCCGAGAGTGCCTCGACCGGCAAGCAAAGCCTTTTCGTCGAAGCGTGCGCTCTATTACTTGCCGGGAGCAATGAGCAAGCGCCGCAGAGGAGCAGCACCGCAGCCGTTCGCCACCACTGTATCCGTATCGTTTTACTTTCCCTCATTCTCCGGTTGTGCGATAGTGGTTCAGATTCTGAATGTCAAGATAAGAAATTGCTCCTGTCTTTCTCTGGCTGCGAGGAAATAGGAGGTCCCATGCATTTGTATCCTTTCTTTTTTATAATAAGTATTGATTGGAGCTGTATTTTACATCTGGTGTTGAGTCGTATGCGGTCGCTTAAACTCTATGAAACAAAACTGATGGAAAAATTGATTTTATTTTTCGTGATAGCTTTAGTGTCTATGGTTGCATTGATGATGATTGTAGTTTGGTTGTTTCCTGGTCAAGCTTTTAATTGGGCTAAAAGAATTGAATGGACACGGTCGGGTCTTACGGAAAAAAACATTGATTTTAATGGGCTTCATATATCCTATCTTACGGGAGGTAAGGGTGATCCTTTATTGCTGTTGCACGGTTTCGCAGGCGGAAAGGAGCATTGGATTTGGGTCGCAAAATATCTTGGGAAATATTTCCGTATCATTGCACCGGACCTACCAGGGTTCGGTTCAAGTACCAGCAATGTAAATCTGAACTATACTGTAGAAGAGCAAGTCAATCGCGTTTACGCCTTTTCCCAAGCTCTGGGTCTTAAATTATTTCATATCGGTGGAAATTCTATGGGTGGTAATATCGCAGGCGTGTTCGCAGCTTGTTATCCTGAAGCAACAATATCACTATGGCTTTTGGATCCTGGCGGTGTTGAATCGGCACAAGCGAGTGAAGGAGATATTTTGATGGAAAAAGGTGAAGATATTTTGGTTGCAAAAAATCCCGAAGAATTTGAGCGTACTTATGATTTTTGTTTCGTACATCCTCCCAAAATGCCTGGATTTGTCAAGAAATATCTTTCTGAAAAAACTGCAGCAGGGAGTGAACTGCTTGAAAAGATACATAATGATTTGTCAAATCATCCTGCACCATTAGAGAGCGCATTACATAAGTCAACAATCCCAACGCTTATATTATGGGGTGACCAGGATCGTATCACACATGTATCGGGCGCGTCAATCCTTGAATCGTTAATGCCCAAGGCAAGAGCGATAGTGATGAATAATATAGGGCATATACCTATGATAGAAAATCCAGAATTAGCCGCAAAATATTACCTTGAATTCCAAAATAAAACGCAATGAATTTTACAGAATGGTATTCCCTGGAAAGAGCTGTGAGATATGATTAAAAGCCAACAATTGCATTAAGTCGGATTGCTTTTCCGTTGCGCTCCAAAGCAACCGTTTATAAATGTAAATAGAAAATATCCTATAATGTGTATACTTAAGGGCACCTCTAATAATTGAATTTTGATTAGCGTTGGGCCTAAAAGACGAAAATGGCAATTCAATTACCTATTGCTGAATTTTCTGCCGGGCAAAGTGAGCTTTGGGTCTTGTCGAAGAATCGCGATAAAAACCAAGTTCGTTCTACTCTTCATCTACACTATGTGGTTTGGGATATAAGCACATCTCTTCCTCGTGACCGGGAAACAGCGGTTGGTTCGATGTAGTCCCTAAAGGTGGTACTCTAAATCAATCCAGCTGCTCCATTATCACACGCCGGAGCCAGCCGCTGCCCCCCTGATCAGGCGGTTAGATAAATTAGGATACAACCACCTCTGCCTTGCGGTGGACGACATCGAAAAAGAGGTCGAGCGCCTTACCCAAGCGGGCGTTAAATTCAGAAACGAAATCATGATTTTCAACCAGCGGAAACTGGTCTTTTTTTACGGCCCGGGCGGGGTCACGATGGAGCTGGCGCAATGGCTGACGTAACAGCCATTAAAAAAAACTTAATGCGGCAAAGAGCTTCTACGAGGCGGGGAGTATGGGACGTTGAAGTAGAGGATATTCTTTAAGTTTACGGCTCTGAATCCGATTCTGGAACAGCGGAAGGCACAATGTCTCGTGCTGCGGTTTGTCAGATAAATAATACGCATTTTTTTTGGTTTCGTTTTGTTATGGTTACATTTCATCTGTAATCCCCAAGTCATTTCCCGGAAGTTCAGGCTATCATTTTTCAGTACCTCAGTGATTTCAGTGTTTTCACTACGTGAAAGGAAATTTCAACCCGTTCGCTAAAATAGGAGGTTTACAATGGAAATATTTGATGGTTACCTGTTTTCAAAGCTGGATTGTATAGGGAGTAAGTCAGAAGGGCCGAAGTACTTTCTCCAGTATTTTGATTACAAGGAGGATGTGGTTATGAAGCAGGTCCATCTTTGGGAAGAAGATCCGGACCTGCACCGCTTTCTGAATCGAAAAGTTACGATCGAAGGTAAATTGAGCTCCAGTGGCATCTTTTATGACAAAATCAGCGAATACAAGCCGAGAAGAGAGTTCACAGGGGAGAGTAAGCTTGAGATTGTACTGAAGACCGGAACGGATATCCTTTGGATAAACAAAATGCCCGGGGAGGCTAAACCATCAGAGTGCATGGATCTTGCCATGTTGGTACAGTGGCCTTTTCGGAGCATTTGGAGGGGGCAGTGTCCTACTACACAGATCTATGATTTCTGGGTTGAATACAGTGGGATACCCATGTGGAGATGGAGTGATGGCAAGGTGTTTGCCGAGGTTATTACACCCGTTTCCATTCCTGGCGGTTCGGAGTTTCATGAATTTGCCGAGATATGGAAAATCAATCCCGATGACATTGTATCCGAAGGGATCTATACGGCAAGAGCTCTTTTTGTGGCTTCAAGGCAGGAGGTTACAAAAGATTTTGAAATAAGGTTCGCTCATTAACAATTTGAAACCAAAGATGCAAATGGTGAACGATCAAAAAAATGTTCGGACAAAAAGTTGCATGGACCAGCTGCCCGGAGCTCCCGATGGAGAGTATGTTAAGATAGGATTCTCGAAGTGTTGACAAAGAGGGGGGATGCTCGCAGGCATTGGACTCGGCGGCTGGATTGCGAGAATGACTCTGCACGGGTATTTTGTTGGCTGAAGTTACGTTAATTGTAGCGAGGGAGTATATGGTTTTAGGCAAAAGGGGAGTATGAAAGTAGCAATGGTTGGCCAAAAAGGCAAAAGAGAGATGTTTGGTGGCATTGTAACCGGTTTGAGTGATTTTAGTTACATTAAGGATAGTGCAGTCGTATCATGTAAATAAATAACAACTCAACAAGGAAGATGCTATGTTCGGGATAGAATTCGGCGGATTGTTCGGTCTTATTGTGCTCGTGCTCGATGTCTGGGCAATTGTCAGTATTTTCCAGAGCTCAGCCTCTACCGGTTCCAAAGTGCTCTGGATTGTACTGGTTTTAGTCCTGCCTCTTATCGGGCTTCTGCTCTGGCTCCTGTTTGGACCGAAAAGTAAATAAGGGGGGTATGCCCCGTCAAGTGTGTTTTTGTTCTAACGGCCGGTAATCTCCCGGCCGTTATCAATTTCGGCTTTTTAGCTGATGTTATTTTCCGTGCTGGGACCATTGTAGACAGGCTCCCAGTTCTTGAAAACAGGCTCGATGTTTTTCGCCTGCAGGGCGGAGCAGAATTCTTCGGCACTGCGGTCATCATACACTTCAAACTGTCCTTGCTGGCTGTTCTCCGGCTCTACATATCCGCCGACCGTCGTTCTGCTTGCAATACTCATGCGTGTGATCGCAAGCCCTGCCATGCCGTCCCGGAGTGCAGGACTTTCACGAGTTGAAAGCACCAATTCGACATCAGGCATGCCGATACGGAACGCAAAAATCATCCGTGCAAGAAAATGATCCGTTACGTGAAATGCCGGTTGAAACCCTCCTGTCTGCGGGCGTATACGGGGAAACGAGACCGACAACCCGGCTTTCCAGTATGTTTTGCCAAGGTGCCGGACATGGCGTAACAGTTTCAACGCTTCCTCTACAGGGTCGGAAAGGCCGAGAAGAGCACCTATTCCGATAGTTTTAATACCCGCCTGAAGAGCGCGTTCAGGTATTTCCAGGCGATCGAGGAAGTTCTGTTTGGCCCCCCAGCGATGCAGAATGCGATACTGTTCCGGGTCGTATGTTTCCTGGTAGATGGTGATGCCCGTACAGCCGCAGTCGGCAAGCGCGGCGTATTCATTGACACTCATGGGAAATGCTTCCACTGAGACTCTTGGCATCATGGCGGCTGCAATGTCCACGCAACGTCTCAAATAGTCAAAATTTACTTCAGCAGTCCGCTCTCCGGTCAAGAGCAGGACATCGCTGATGCCCATGGCTTTCATGCCTGAAAGTTCACGCTCTACTTCCGTGAAATCAAGGTGCCGGCGAATGGTTTTTCTGTCAGAGGCATAACCGCAGTATGCGCAGCCGCTTGAACAAACGTTCGAGAGATACAGCGGTGCGTAGAGCGACATGGTTCGTCCGAAACGGCGCAAGGTTATCGCTCTGGCTTCGGCGGCCAGAAATTCAAGTGGAAATGACGAGCCATTGATGAGAAGCGGAGCAATGTCGTCGGACCCTTTTTCATTTGTCAGCCAATCCGGTAATCCGTTCATGTTGCTTTACCTAGAAAAGAGGTTAACGGACTGGTTGCTACTGCTGATCCCGATCTGGGCATGATCCCTGCTTTCCTTGCCTTGTAGCCTGCTTTAACGGCACCGGCAAATGCTGTAGCCATTTCCTCAGGGTTTTCTGCAACTGCAATTGCGCTGTTAACCAGAACAGCTTCGCATCCCATTTCAATTGCCGCACAGGCTTCGGATGGGGAACGCAGACCTGCATCGACAATCACCGGGATGCTGCTTTCACGGATAATAAGCTTGATCATTTCGGCCGTTGTCAAACCTTGCCCGCTCCCGATTGCAGAGCCGAGCGGCATAACGGATGCGCATCCGGCGTCTTCGAGTCTTTTTGCCAAGACCGGATCAGCCGAAATGTAAGGCATGACCAAAAAACCTTCAGATGCGAGAATTCTCGATGCCTCGTATGTTTCAATCGGATCCGGCATGAGGTGCTGTGGGTTGGGATGAATCTCAACCTTGATGAACGGACTGCCTGAAAGTTCACGGGATATATGTGCTGCCCTGACGGCTTCTCTTGCATTCGAAGCCCCTGAAGTGTTCGGCATCAGCGTCAAGCCGTCGATAGTTGAAAGAGCTGCAAAAAGATCATGTTCGATCTGCTCGCGGTTGAACCTGCGAATAGCCACGGTTACCAGCTCTGTTCCAGATGCACGAATGGCATCGAGCATCGACTGGACGTTGCCGAATTTTCCTGTGCCTAGAATAAGGCGGGAAGAGAATCTATAAGTTCCTATCTGCAATTCATTCATAACGTACTTATTAACCATACAGGCCCGTCAACCGCCTTCTACGAAGGCAAGTACCTCGACCTGATCATTTTCCTGCAGCACCATACTGCTGTGCTTTTCGGGATATACTATGTTTTCATTGACAACGACCGCTACTCGTTGCTTTTCGGCTCCGATAATGTCAAGTATGTCGTCAACGGTCGATCCATCGCGAATCTTGTGTTGTTCGCCATTCAAAGTAATCGTTATCATCTCAAAAAACCATGATTCATTTTGAGTCCTCCTGCAAAGAGGACACTAAGTTTACGGATTTCTTTCCTGCTTGCAAATTCTCTTTTTTGCAAAACGGAAAAACAACCGCTCGCATTTGCTGACACATTCTGCGAACGTGTGAATTTCTTTCAGATTGGTGATGGCAAAAGCCGTCCCTGCTGGATTGCTGCGCTGAGGAACAGCGAGTGTAACTACTTTTGCTGAGTAATGAAACGTTCAGCAGGCTTTTCCGGTTCCCGCCTGCCGAACGTTCCTTGAAAAACCAAACTATCCTATTTCTTTACCAGCCATAACAAGGGTGGGAGGCATGCCCAGGTGCCTGCCTGCAAGCAGGACATTCCAGTAGAGCCATTCGAAGCCAAGTTTTCCGTACCAGTTAGCCTTGGTTTCCTTGAGAAGCGAGAAAGGACCCATATGAGGAAGCGGGAACTTCCCGGGAAGCGGCTCGATCTTGTAGTTGAAGTCGATAAGTGACGAAGTTCCTTTGGAATAGACAATGAAGCATGTTGAATGGCCGTCGTAGATTTCTTCAGGTTTTATGCCGTGAATTTCCGCCATAATATTGAACACAACCACATCAGCTTCATAATGGGCTACCGACCCGGCCTTTGATGTCGGGACATTGGTGGCGTCGCCGATCACATAGATTCTTTCGTGCTTGAGTGCCTGAAGAGTGTTGAGATGCGTCGGAACATAGCCTATGCCGTCGTCCAGTCCGGAGTCGCTGATAACGTCATCGCCGATTGTTGTGGGAATAATCACCAGCATGTCGTAAGGTATTTTGTCGCCCTGTATGGATTCAATATACTTTTCCTTTCCGTTGACCTCATTCAGCTCGAAAGCCGGAGTTATTTTGATGTTTTTCTCTTTGGCGGATTCCCCGAAAACAGCCGAGGCTTTGGGCTTGGTGAAGGCTCCGGTCAAAGGGGTGACCAGTTCGATTTCAACCTTGTTCCTGATGCCTTTTTTCTTAAAGTACCAATCGGCCAGAAAAACGAACTCGATAGGTGCAACAGGGCACTTGAACGGAACTTCGGCGATGTTGAGCACGAGCTTGCCGCCATCGAACTCCTTGAGTTTTTGACGCAAAAGATCAGCTCCCTCTATTGAGTAAAAAGTAAAAGCATTTTTACCCCACGCATCCATCAGACCATCATTTTCTTCGGGAACAATCTTGCAGCCTGTACTGATTACCAGAAAGTCATAGGAAAAACTGCGGTTTTTTGTTTTTACCTCTCTCTTTTCCGGGTCAATATGGGTAATCTCATCGATGACAAAATTGACGCCGGGAAGAATATACTTTTTCCTGGACCGTGTCAGCGTGCCGGATTTCTGAATATCAAACGGTACGAAGAGCATCCCGGGCTGATAAATATGCTTGTCGTCACGATCAATCACCGTGATTTCCCAGTCGTCAGGAAGATGTCTTCTGAGATTGTTGGATACGATCGTTCCACCCGTCCCGGCACCCAGGACAACTATCTTTTTTGACATGATCTGTAGGTCTCCTTTTAGTGATGGTTTCTCGGGAAAATGCGTGGTAATCTTGTGGAGGAAGGTCTTTAACTATCGTTAAATATAGGCAACATCTTTTCAAAACACAAGCAGTTATAGTACATCCGCGAGTCTGATTGAAAGGGTGTTGATTGAAGGTGATATTCAAAAGAAAACGCTGCCGGGCGGAAAGTTGTTGAAAGAACAGAAAGGTTTCCCTGTTTGCGCTGGTTACTGGGTTTTAGCGGTTCTACGACAATGGTGTCGAATGCCGGACAGTAAACACTAAAAGGCCGCTTCCTGAATGCCGGGAGTCGGCCTTTGTTCTTTTTTTCTTTGATTTCTATTTCACCAAGCCTGAGAAACCCATGAAAGCAAGGGAGAGGATCGCTGCTGAAATGAATCCGATCGGGACGTTTTTGAACGGTTTCGGTACGTCGGCTTCTTCGAGTTTTTCCCTGATACCTGCAAACAGGAGAATTGCCAGGATAAAGCCCATTGCCGAGAAAAAGGCGAATACCACGGAGGTGACAAACGAGTAATCTTCCTGTATGGCAATCAAGGCAACACCGAGGATAGCACAGTTGGTGGTAATGAGCGGCAGGAAAATCCCAAGCGAGTTGTAGAGCGATTTGCTCACTTTTTTCAAAACGATTTCAACAAGCTGAACGAGAGAGGCGATCACGAGGATAAACATGATCGTCTGCATGAACTCTATTTTGAAGGG
>JAKSDC010000130.1 GCA_022360275.1 Chlorobiales bacterium | reverse complement strand
CACCTCTATAAATTGTCGCGAGCGCCTTGAGTACGAGGCGAACGGAGCGCAGAAACCGGAGTGTACACGTAGTACATGAGGATTTCGAGCACCGATCAACGAAGTAATCATGGTGCACAGCAAATTAATAGAGGTGCCCTAATGTCAATTATAAACTTGCCACCGATACGCCATGCTTGAACAACCGCTCAACTCAAGGCACCTGTTCAGCGTTTCACATTATAACCGTTAACATGAGTTCATATGCCATTATCGCTGCGAGCGGCGTTGGAAAACGCATGAAGCTGAAAGGAGGGCTCAGCAAGCAGCTACTCGAGATCGGCGGGTTTCCCGTCATTTATCACACTCTTCTCGCATTTGAGCAGGCCGACTCAATCGACGCTGTTTTTATCGCCACAAAAAGCGACAGCATCGAAGTGCTGGAAAACATGAGAGAACGGTACGGTTTCACCAAGATTCAATCCATAATTCCCGGTGGAAAAGAACGTCAGGACTCGGTATACAACTGTATCGAAGTTATAGAGAAACATATTGCTGCAACCGGTGTGCCGCCTGACGCCATTCTGGTTCATGACGGTGCCAGACCGTTCATTCAACCCTCGGAGATCAACGATATTGTTTCTCTGTCTACGAAACACGGGGCCTGTGTACCGGCAACAAAACCAAAAGACACGATCAAGTACATTGCGGAAAACCCCGACTTCTTCGGCGAAACGCTTGAACGAAGCCGGCTGCTCCAGGTTCAGACACCCCAGGGCTTTGTTTCGAAAACCCTGATCCAGGCACACACACATGCCAGGCTCGAGCAGTGCTATGCAACCGACGATGCGGCTCTTGTGGAAAAATTCTTCCCTGAACAGAACATCAAGATTTACGAAATGGGGTATCATAACATCAAAATCACTACCCCTGAAGATATTCATCTTGCGGAAGCAATACACGGAAAACTGCAATCGCAGCAAGAACTGTTATCAACCGAAAAAAGCTGAAACGGCAAAAAAGCATTGCGATACAGGGCAACTGTTTGTATATTAGCACCCCTGTGTTTTTGAACACATTCACTTAGACACAGGTGCTTTGAAAAAAGAGATTTTTTGGTCAAGATCAAGGATTTTTCACAAACCGAAGCGGAATGTATGTAAGAATACATGAGCATCGGAAGTGTGAAAAAGAAAAGACGATGAGATCGGACAAAAAGGCCTTTTTTCAAGGCACCTGAATGGTGAGGTAGCTCAGTAGGTAAGAGCGCAGGATTCATAACCCTGAGGTCGAGGGTTCAACTCCCTCCCTCACCACTTATTATGTTGATTTGTTTACCTGTTGAATCGTTGAAATGGAGAAGAAAACTGCCGAAACATTTGCGGTATTTAAGATGACAGCAACTCAACAAATAAACAACTAAACACATCAACATCATTCCCTCGCGGGTGTAACTCAGTTGGTAGAGTGTTTGCTTCCCAAGCAAAATGTCGCGAGTTCGAGTCTCGTCACCCGCTCAACCGCAATTCCCGCATCCCGGAACATTTTTCCGGCTAATTTCTTCTTTTATGAACGATTCTTCTATTTTCACTGTCACGGCAACGGTTGAGGATATCAACACCACACAGATCATCGACGGCCAGATGGCAAAACATCTCGGCATTGAAATAACCGAAATAGGACCTGACTACATGGCAGCGAAAATGCCGGTCGACCATCGCACGATTCAGCGTATCGGCATCATGCACGGCGGTGCATCGCTCGCTCTTGCAGAAACAGTCGGAAGTATTGCAGCTTCTTACTGCATAGACCAGGAAAACTTCTTCATTGTCGGACAGGAAATCAATGCAAACCACATTCGCTCCGTCAGAGAAGGGTTTGTTCATGCAAAAGCAACCCCGCTGCATCTTGGCAGGAGTTCGCATGTCTGGGATATCAGAATAACCAACGACGAAGGCAAGTTGGTCTGTGTGAGCAGGTTTACGGCGGCAGTGCTGAAAAAAAGGGTATAGGATAACGGGCATTTGCCCAATTGTAGAGCACATGGTTTTCCCAATTTTTTTCATAACTTAGTGGTTCATAATTCGCTGTAATTCACACTATCACGTCAGTAGTTATGCAGATCGATCAGCTTGAGACTACTCTTTCACCTGAATCCGCCACATACTCGAAAGAACATCTCAAGCAGCTTGCCTCGGAACAGAAATACCGTAAAAAATGGCTGCTCGTTCAACCCACCAGCAGCACGAGTATGATGGTTGACTCCGGCACGGTCAGCATGCCGCTCAACCTCATCATGGTCTCCACTCTTGCCGGGGAACTGTTCGATGTTACTTTCATCGATGAAAGAATCGGCGACAAGGTGCCCCAGGATCTCTCGGGATACGATGTCATAGCCATAACCTCACGCACCCTCAATGCTTCTAAAGCCTATGCGATAGGCGACGCTGCACTTGCACAGAACAAAACCGTTATACTGGGCGGCGTACACCCTACCATGCTTCATGAAGAAGCCTGCGAACACTGCACAAGCGTTGTCTACGGGGAGATCGAGTCCGTATGGACGGAACTTGCAACCGATGTGATACTGGGAAAGATGAAGGATGTCTACCGTGCGGAAACACTGAAGCCGATGACAGCAATGCTGCGCCCCGATTTTTCTCATGCTCTTGGATCGAAATACGCAAAAAAATACAGCGCACTGATTCCGATACTTGCAACCAAAGGCTGCCCGGTAGGATGCAATTTCTGTACAACTCCAACCATCTATGGCAAAAGCCATCGTTCAAGGGAAATCGGGCTCGTACTTGATGAGATGCGTTACCATCAGGAAAGGCTGGGCAAAAAAAGCGTCAGCTTCTCTTTCATGGACGACAACATCAGTTTCAAGCCGAAGTTTTTTATCGAGCTACTTGAAGAGATGGCTAAAATCGGTGTTCGGTGGAATGCCAATATCTCCATGAACTTTCTGCATAAACCGGAAATTGCGGAACTTGCCGGACGTTCGGGTTGCGATCTGATGAGCATCGGTTTTGAATCACTGAACCCGGAGACCTTGAAAAGCGTCCACAAAGGTTCCAACCGGCTCGATAACTACGAAAAGGTTGTCGGCAACCTGCACAAGAACGGTGTTGCGATACAGGGCTACTTCATGTTTGGCTTCGACAATGACAGCGAGGAAAGTTTCCAGATGACCTATGATTTCATCATGGAGAACCAGATCGAGTTTCCGGTTTTCTCGCTCGTCACCCCTTTCCCCGGTACTCCGTATTTCGACGAGATGAAATCAAGACTGCGGCATTTCGACTGGGACAAGTACGATACCTACCACTACATGTTCGAACCGACAAAAATGCCGGGTGAAAAGCTGCTGGAAAACTTTGTAAAACTCCAGAGAGAGGTATATACAGGCCGTGCCATCATGAAACGCATGAAAGGCAAGCCGCTTAACTGGGTCTGGTTTGTCAATTACATGATGCACCGGTTTACGAAAAAGCTGAAGCCGGAGACGTATTTGTAATCCGCCTCACATCTCCCGCTTTTCTCCACCTATGTCCTACATCCATTCATACAGCGAGACAGAACGACAACGGCTGCTCGAACAGGCCGAGTTTCTTGAAAAATACTTCTACCCGACAATTTCTTTTAGCTCCGAAGATTCGATCCTCGAAGTTGGATGCGGGGTCGGAGCCCAGATTCGCTGTATGCTCAGGCGTTTCAATCCCTCTAAAATCACCGGAACCGACCGGGAATCCTCACAAGTTGAAAAAGCGCTGGCAAACCTGCCGGACGAAGTGCAAATGGGAACGGTCGAATTGTTTGCCGCTTCAGGCGACGACCTGCCATTTAACGACAATACCTTTGATGGTGCATACATCTTCTTTGTATTCGAGCATCTTTACGATCCCGTACCGGTTATCCGGGAAATAAAACGGGTGCTCAAACCCGGCGGAAAGTTTTATTGTACGGAAGTGGTCAATCAGGGAGTATATGTACATCCCCACAGTCCGGCCATCAGCGCATACTGGGCCGCGTTTAACCGTTTGCAGCGCGAACTCGGCGGCAATCCCGACATAGGCCTTCACCTCGCGTCAGCGTGTATCGATGCCGGAATGACCGTGCGCTCATTCATTCCGATCTCGGTTATGATGGACAAACGAATGACCGATGCCGCTGAACGCCAACATTTTCTTCACATGTGGAAACGCTGCTTTTTGAGCGGCGCACCGGTACTGCTCGAACGTGACATGATCGAACCCGATGTACCTGAAAAAGTGTCCGCCGAGTTCGAACGGCTCAGTAATGATTCTGAAACGATTTTCCAGTATGATGCACGGCAAATCCTGGCAATCAAGGCGTCTCATGAATAAATACCTTTATGCAACTCTCTTTTTTTGAATCCTCCTGTATTGCCGGAGTAACGTTTCCGAACCGCCTCATCCGTTCCGCTACGCATGAAGGCATGGCTGATGAACGTGGTGCACCGACGGAAGCACTTGAAAAACTCTATCTCAGAATAGCCAAAGGAGGTGCAGGAGCAATCATAACCGGTTATGCGGGGGTACAGCAGGATGGAAAAAGCAGCTTGTCAAACATGCTGATGATTGACTGTGATGAACTGATTCCGGCATACCGCAAGCTTACCGACAGAGTCCACGAACAGGGTGTTCCGATAATTCTACAGATCGCCCATTGCGGACGGCAGACCAGATCCGCTGTAACCGGTATGCAGACCGTCGCACCCTCTCCCGTGAAAGATTTCATTTTCAACGAAGAGATCCCGCATGCACTCGATGACCGGGAGATCGAAACCATCATCAATAATTTTGTTGCTGCCGCTGAACGGGCAAAAAAAGCGGGTTTCGACGGTGTTCAGCTACACATGGCACACGGCTACCTGCTGGCGCAGTTTCTTTCCAACCATACCAACCGGCGGCGGGACAAATGGGGAGGATCGACGGAAAACAAATTCAGGATCATATCAGAGATCATGCGCCGTACCCGCGAATCGCTCGGCAGCTATCCGGTTCTGGCGAAGATCAACGCCTATGACGGAAGGCCAAAAGGCATGCGTGTCGAAGAAGCCGTTGAAATAGCAAGGATGCTCGAAGCCGCAGGCTGCGATGCCATCGAGGTATCGTCCGGAACTGTTGAAGACGGACTTGCCATCATGCGGGGACCGAATCCTCCGGTGGGGGCGCTATTCAACAGCAGTTTCCGCTTCAAGGATATGTCACCATTGATAAAAACAATTTCCTCCCCCTTCATCCGTTTTTCCATGCGCTCTCCCAACCCGCTGCGGGGGTACAATATCAAGGCGGCGAAGGCCATAAAAGAAGCCGTGTCCATACCTGTCATCACCGTTGGCGGCCTCCATGATCTTTCCGACATCTCGTCAGCCATTGAAAGCGGGTCGGCTGACTACATTTCCATGTCACGCCCGTTCATCATCGAACCCGACATAGCCGGGAAATTCCGGCAAGGAAAACAAACGGCATCACGCTGCATCATGTGCAACTATTGCGCATTGATGATCGAAGTGGATAAGGTGAAGTGCTACTACGGCAAACTGCCCGGCAGGAAATGAATAATGACGATTGACTATTGAACAACGAGATTTGGTAACCGGCAAAAGCAAAAATCATCCAATAACCATACACTCAATCATCTAACGCTGTAACCCCGAAATGCCGGAGTACTCGCAGTGCCCGCAAGGTGTTCCAGCGGCTCGGTTCCCCGGTTTTCTCCATGTCGAAATGCGTTTGTCCGGGATGTTTTGCCTGCAACGGCCACCGGTTGTCGACTCTCCGTTTTTTAAACAGCACCCGCACTGCATCATCCATCCTGGGATCATACCCGACACCGGCAAGGCGGAAATAATCCAGCGCCCGCAGGATATCGTATCTCCATCGTGAGGGATAAGAAAGCATCAGCATTTTGCGGTCTATCACTTCACCGGTTCTGTCAGACAGAAAGAGCTTGTGCCGAAGCAGAAACTCTCTTGCCTTCAGTTCTGCACCATATAACTCTTCAAACCTGTAGGAATACCCCTTCCTTGCGTACTCCCGAATTCCTTCTGCAACGGAAATTGTCGAGTGCATCGAGCTGTGTAGCGCCCCCCTTGTGTTGGAATAGCAATTAAACCCGCCATCGGGCATATGTTCCGAAAGGAGGAAATCAACAATCGAACATAACTTACGCTCATCTGTACCGAAATACGACGCATAGTTTAAAAACATGCCGTTGACGCAGATATCACTTTTCCTGTCGGATCCAATGGGATAAACCCCGCCATCAGGCCCTTTAAGCTCCGGGATTATGTTCGATAACGTATCGCGTATCTCTTTGCAATACGGAGAGATGCCGAGATTCTTCAGATCGAGAAGCGTGTAATGCGTCGATGTCCATTTCGGTTGATAAAAACCGTGTCCCCAGCGGCCATCCGCATTTCGGAAAGAAAGGAAACGTGCCCCCCAACCCTCAAAGGCTATCCTGTTTTGCAGCTCTTTTCTCTCCAAGTGGAACAAGTCTCGATAGGCCTGGTATTGAACCGAAACATCTCCCCGAAGCAGCCATCCTATGACCTCATGTTCATTCATGTTCCCTTTCTTTTTCTCGAAGCTTTTAACAAAAAAAGCCGCAGGAATATTCCCGCAGCTTTTTGATAAACAAATCAACAATTCAACGATTCAGCTTTTCTCTTATTTCTTTTCTCCTTTCGGCAGGTCGAGTTTCAGGCTGAGTTCACGGAGTTGGAGCGGTGAAACCTCTGCCGGAGCCGCCATCATGAGATCTTCGGCCTGCTGGTTCATCGGAAAAGCGATAACTTCACGAATGTTCTGCTCGTCGCGCAGTATCATCACCAGACGGTCAAGGCCCGGAGCGATGCCGCCGTGGGGCGGAGCCCCCATTTTGAAAGCCTCTATCATGTGGCCGAACCGCTTGTCTACTTCGTCTTTGTCGTACCCGGCAATCTCGAACGCCTTGTACATGACATCAGGACGGTGGTTTCTGATTGCGCCGCTGGACAGTTCGATGCCGTTGCAGACAATATCGTACTGGTACGCCAGAATATCGAGCGGATTTACGGTCTCCAGCGCCTCCATTTCCCCCTGCGGCATCGAGAAAGGATTGTGGGAGAACTCTATCTTTTTTGTTGCCTCATCGTACTCGTACATCGGAAAATCGACAATCCAGCAGAAAGAAAGTTCATCACGGTCGACTTCGAAAAGATCGGAGAAGTACTCCCTCATGCCCCCCATGATCTTGCAGGTGCGCTCCCACTTACCGGCACCGAAAAACACCACATCACCGGTTTCGATCTGCAAGCGCTCTTTCAACGCGCTCATCTCATTGTCAGAAAGAAACTTGACAATCGGTCCTTTCGGGCCTTCTTTTTTATACTGAATATAGGCAAGACCGGCAGATCCAAGTTCTTTTGCTCTGTTCTCCGCCTTGTCGTAGAACTGCCGGGACTCGTTACCACGCCCCCTGAGCACGATGGCCTTGATGCAGTTGCCTTCCTTTGTATTACCCGCAAACACCTTGAATGACGAATCGACGAAAAGATCGGTAACGTCCTGCAGCTCGAGCGGGAGCCGGAGATCAGGTTTGTCGGAACCGTAACGGTTCATGACCTCTTTGTAGCTGATCCTTGGAAACGGAAACTGTGTGATGCGTTTCCGGCTCATGGTTTCCGTCAGGTGTTTGAACATTCCCTCGAGAATTTCGAAGAGATCATCCTGCTCGATAAACGCCATTTCCATATCGATCTGGTAGAACTCGCCCGGACTCCTGTCCGCACGGGCGTCTTCATCACGGAAACACGGCGCTATCTGGAAATACCTCGGAAACCCGGACACCATCAACAGTTGCTTGAACTGCTGAGGAGCCTGGGGCAATGCATAGAACTTTCCGGGATGAAGACGGCTCGGCACAAGGAAATCTCTTGCGCCTTCCGGCGAGCTTGAGGTAAGTATCGGAGTTTGTATTTCCTGAAACGAACGGTCTTCGAGATAACGCCGCACCTCGCTGATCAGCTCGCTGCGATATTTGATGTTCTCATGAACCTTTTCTCTGCGCAAATCGAGAAAACGGTATTTCAGGCGGAGTTCTTCCGATGTCTGCAGTTCATCCGCAACCGGAAAAGGCAATGGCACTGCATTGCTTTCAATACTGATACCGTCAACAATCACCTCTATCTCACCGGAAGCAAGCCGCGGATTGATCGTCTCCTCGGAACGCCGGACCACGATACCGCCAACACAGATAACCGACTCGACGTGCAGCTTTTCCGCTTTTTCGAACAACTCCTTTTTTTCTGGCTGAACAATCAGCTGACAAATACCGGTATGATCCCTCAAATCGATAAAGATCAAACCGCCGTGATCTCGTTTCCTGTGAATCCATCCGGCAATGGCTACCGTCTCGTTCTCGAATTCTGTGTGTAAGCGACCGCAATAATGCGTTCGAAAGCGGTTCTGCAAATCATCCGCGGTTCCTGCAGCAGCACTCATGGTATTGGTTGGACTGTTATTGACAAGTTAGAAAAGACCTGAATATGATGAATTTTTAAGGAATATGGAAACCCTCTTTCCGGTGCCTAATAGACAAGCTCACCTCCAAATTCCCTGACAAGAAATTTCACAATTTCATTGTTTTCGGACAGCTCTCTGAAAAGGGTAAATACGGTTTGCTCTCTGCCCGTGTCTTTTTCTTCATTGTAGCTGATGTGCAGTTTTACCGGCAGACCGTAAAAATCCTCAAGCTCTCGGGCAAGCAGCCCGGCATCATGCAGCAGTTCTTCATAGGAGAACTTCTTGGAACAGCTCATATGGAGAATACCTTGCGAGAATGAGCTTAACTCGCAGGAACGGAGATGCGTAACAATGACCTTGTAGTTTTTCCTCAATAAAACATCAAGAAACTGCTTCCATTCAACCCGGAACTTCTGTACCTCGGCCACGCCGTCAAAAGGCTGTGAGGCATCCTTGCGGTCATGAGAAGCTCCCGGGACAGGCGGGGTCACGCGCCGTTTTTTGCTTTTGGCGAATTTCGAAAACTTGTCCTGCCAGGAGGAAAAATCAACCGATGCCGGAACATCGGTCAACGTTGACGATGCAGGCTCGACCTCCAATGAAGAAACTTGTGAAGGCCCGGATCCTTCCTGTGAAGGTGCTGCCGGTTTTACCGTTCGATCACGGGCTTTTTTTTTTCCGATACCACTCCCAAAGGCACTGCGGGGGATGCTGCCTCGACAATATGGGAAACCTCTATGAGCTTGAGCAGAACGAGTTCGAACCGGAACTGATATTCAAACTGAAACTTGAGCTCTTTTTGTGCCTGGAGCAGCAGGTCGATCATGTGCATGATCGCCGGAGGAGTAAAGCGTTTGGCGTCACGCTGATAACGCTCCTTGACAAGTTCAGGCCGCTCAATCAGCCTGGTTGAACGCAGGTTGTAGACTATGAGAAAATTTCTCAGATGTTCGATGAGTTTTTCGAGAAAATCCTGTTCATCGTAGCCGTTGTCGATAACAAACCGTGCAACACCAAGCATTTTTGCAGGGTCACCTTCGGCAACAGCATCGGTAATCTCGAAAAACTGATCGTCATCAATATAGTTCAGGAGTTCAGCAACTTTGTTGTAATGAATGCTGCGCTCGTTTTCCCGTTCGATGGCAAAAGCAATGACCTGGTCGAGAATGCTCTGGGCATCGCGCATCGACCCCTGTGCTTTACGCCCGATAAGCTGCAAGGCATCACCCTCAACCTCGATGTTTTCCGCTTCGCAGATACCCTGCAGCTGCTTTTCTATCTCGTCAAGAGGAATCCGCTTGAAATTGAAACGCTGACAGCGGGACGCGATTGTCGGGGGAATCTTGTGCAATTCGGTTGTCGCAAAAATAAAAATAGCATGTGCCGGGGGCTCTTCTAGTGTTTTCAGAAAAGCATTGAATGCCGCCGTCGAGAGCATATGAACCTCGTCGATAATGTAGGCCCTGTAACGGCCTCTCTGCGGTCCGTAACGGACATTTTCCCGGAGCAGCCGGATATCGTCGACACTGTTGTTGGAAGCCGCGTCGAACTCTGAAATATTGAGACTGGTGCCCTGCTCGAAGTCACGGCAGCTCTCGCACTCTCCACAGGGTTCGGTTACTTCCTTGAGATAGACCGGGTCTTCGATCATCCTGCTGCAATTGACCGCTTTGGCAAACACTCGAGCCGCAGTTGTCTTCCCCACTCCGCGCAAACCGGAAAAGATATAGCCGTGCCCAACCCTGCCGAGACGAAGGGAGTTCTGGATGGTGCGGGTAATATGCTCCTGCGCCGTAATATCGGCGAACCGTTTCGGTCTGTATTTGCGGGCTATGACCTGATAACTCATAAATTTTTCTGTTCGTCACTGCACATAGACAAAACGCAAGCAAGTACAATATAACAGCCGATCCCTCTATTCCCTATTCACTCTTCCCCATTATTTCCCGGCAGCGTCGTTTGCGGCTGTCTCAATGGCATCTCTTTTGTCGTTTTCACTTTTCATAAAAACCGCCAGAGGCTCGTTCATGTTCTCCTGAAGACACTGCAGAATACGCTCTTCAAGCAGAGCGAGCGATTCCGTGTACTCGTTCCCGGCACCGTCGTCCTCATTACCGCCGATACCCTCTTGAGGGATAACCCGGTAAAGATCATACAGCGTAAGCTCATGTATATCGCCACTGACCGCCAGCCCTCCGTCAGCAGTAACATGGAGAAGATTGTTTTCCAGAAGAACATCCACAATATCCCGCAGCCTGCGGCCTTTAATACCATCGCCGACAGCTGCAGCTTTTTTAAGACTGACATACTCACCGGACTGCTGACCCGTCCATACGTGCTCCATGACGGAAATGACGTCCCGAATACTCTTCAAAGGCCTGAATCGGGACTTTGCCTTTGCTGCCGGCCGTATCGCGCCGAGACAATAGACAAATTCGGCCCCGGAAAGCGCTACGACCCAGATAAGATATATCCAGAAAAAAAGCAGGGGGATCACCGACAGTGCACCGTAAATATGCTCGAACGTAGCAAATGTCGTCACATAAAATGAGAACCATTTTTTTGACAGCTCGAACAGCACCGTTGCCAGAAAAGCGCCTGAGACAGCGTGAAAAAACTTCACCCTGTGGTTGGGAACAAGCATGTACAGCAGAAAAAAGGCCAAAAACGAGTTGACCAGCGGCAAATAGGACAAAATGCGTGTCCTCATCTCAAGCAAAGGACCTTCGGTGAAGACCGTATACCAGACATAGGAGCCGGCAACCAGACCACTGCCGATAATGATCGGCCCGAGGGTAAGGACTGTCCAGTAAAGAGTAAATCCCTGCAGAATCTTTCTGGGAGCATGCACATTCCATATCTGGTTGATCGTGTGGTCAACCGTCGAGATAAGAAACAGCGCAATGACAAACAGAAAGATACCACCGACAGCCGGCACGGTCGATGTCTTGCCGAGAAACTCCCAGAAATACTCCTTGAGCATTTCACCGGAGGCAGGAACAAAATTCTGCAGAATAAAATCTTCGACGTGCCGCGTGAAGTTCTCGAAAACCGGAGAAATACTCAGAACAGAAAGAACAACGGCCATGAGCGGCACCAGTGAAAGAAGAGTCTGAAACGCAAGAGAACCCGCACTCAGCAGTATGCGGTCCTGCATGAAGTTTTTCCACATAAACGGGAGAAAAGAACGAGTAAAACTCACAGCCTCTCCTGCTTTCTCTGCAAAAAAACTTCCTATGTTTTTATTGGATGCCTGCATATGCGCTGAACTCCTGGATTCAGACAAAACCTTGGGCAAGCCTTTCAGACAAGCCTGAAGACAGAACCATGCTGTTAGTCCACAAAATTCCCGGGCATATTCCCGGAACCATACTTCGTATGGTGTAAATCTAATTATTTTTACCCATAATCCCCTTCTTCCGCAGTGGAGGGTTCTGAAGCATAGGCAGCACTGGAGCGAACACCGAGTATGAGAAAGAGTCCGGTAGCGAAAAAGAGCAGCAGCGAAGCAAGAGCAATTCTCTGGTTGCCGGCAAGCGAAGAGATCATCCCAAAAATAACCGGTCCGGCGACTGCCGAGGCTTTGCCGAATGTGCCGTCATAAAAACCGAAAAACTCTGTAACATGCTTGGGAGGCGTAAGCTTCGCCATCATCGAGCGGGAAGCTGCTTTCGAAGAACCCATCGACATGCCTGCAAGCAGTCCCGTATAGTAAAAAAACAGCTTGTCCGTCGTTGCAATTGCCATCATGATGACTATACACCAGATACCAAGTGTCAGCACAATAGTCCTTTTCGGACCTATTTTATCAGTAATGATCCCGAAAATAATAGAACCGATAATGGCCGTTGTTTGAACAACCATAAAAAAAACAATCAGTTCACCGGAAGTAAAACCAAGCGAATTCTGTGCATAGATCGACGAAAAACCGATAACCGTAAGAATTGCATCGTTGTAAAAGAAAAATGCCAGCAAGAAACGGGCAAGGTCGGGGTAGTTCATGATATGCAGCATGGTGTGCTTTACTTCACGGATGGAGCTGGCTATGAAATGCTTTTTGACCGTTGTTTTTTTCTCATCCCGTAATACCAAAAAGAGCGGTGCTGCAAAAAAGGCAAAAAAGAGAGCCACAAGAAAAAAGCTCAAGGTAACATTTTCCATGTTCTCAGTGACAATCCCGCCCCTGAGCAGTGGAAACAAAAGAAGAAGAATTGCCAGCGCTCCGAGATATCCCATGGCAAACCCATATCCCGATACCCTTCCAAGGTGCCGTTCGGAAGCAATTTCAGGAAGGTAGGCATCATAAAAGACAAGTCCACCCTCAAAACCCGCATTTGCCACGACGAAAAGGATTACCGCGACAAGCACTGACCCTGGTCCTGTAAAACCGAGAAGTGCGGTAGCTGCGACAGAGAGCAGGGTAAAAACAAAAAGGAATCTTTTTCTTCTTCCGGAAAAATCGGCTGCAGCTCCCAGTACCGGAGAGATAACCGCAACAATCAGCATAGAAATACCGAGGCTTATACCCCAGAGCGCATCACCGAACGACTCGCCCCCGCATATGACATTCTTGAAATACAGTGGAAATGCAAACGTCACCATCATGACACTGAATGATGTATTTGCAAAATCAAACAGCAACCATGAAACCAGTGTGAACCTGCCGCCCCGGGAAGACCTGTTGCCGAAAACGATTCGACTAAGCCTGTTTTTCGAGGGGAACATTCTATTCACAATTTTTATGCGGGTTTTCTGTTCAAAAAGGACCCGGCAGCCAATGATCCTGACCTATTCGAGAACATACTCGACAAGCCCCTCGAACATCCTTGCCCCGTCATTCGACCCAAGCAGCGCTTCGCTTGCTCTTTCGGGGTGAGGCATAAGACCGAGAACATTCTTTTCTCTGTTTGAGATACCGGCAATAGCTGAAACCGAACCGTTGAGATTGGCTTCTTCAGTGGCGTTCCCTGCCGCATCACAATATCTGAAAACAATCTGGTCATGCTCTTCAAGACTCTCTATCGTATTTTCGGGGGCGTAGTAATTGCCCTCCCCATGAGCGACGGGAAGGCTGAGGACTTCATTGTCATCATAGAGCGAGGTAAACATGGTGCGGTTGTTTTCAACCTTGACATGCATATGCCGGCAGATAAACTTCTTGTCACGATTTCTCGACAGGGCTCCCTCAAGAAGACCGCACTCGAGAAGCACCTGAAATCCGTTACAGATACCGAGAACAGGACGACCTTGACGTGCAAATGCAACAACCTCCTGCATGATAGGAGAAAACTTCGCTATCGACCCTGCCCTGAGATAGTCCCCGTAGGAAAATCCTCCGGGCAAAATGATAACATCACTCCCCTGCAGATCGTGGCTCTTGTGCCAGAGCATTCTGGTGGATGTTTTCGAAAAAGAAGCGGCGGCAAATTCCGTATCATGGTCACAGTTGGAACCGGGAAAAACAACAATACCTATGGTAACAGTATCCATTCTTTAAATCTCTCTTAATTGATTTTTTCCAGCTCGACCGAATAATCCTCCATTACCGGATTTGCCAGAAGCTTGCGGCAAATTTCATCGCCTATACGCTCCGCTTCACCAACCTGATCCTCGTTGATTGTTACCTCAATGTACTTGCCGATTCTTGCCGCATCTATGGTGGAATAACCGAGATTTTCGAGTGCATGCTGTACGGCTTTTCCCTGCACGTCCAGGATCGACGGTCGAAGAGTAACCCTGATTTTTGCCTTGTATGCCATAGTTATTTGACTCTTTTCTTTCCTTTTCAGTAACGTTCAGTAAAATAATCCGTCATTTCGACATGCTCTTTATCAGGCTCAGCCAACCCCGCTTCACCCCATTCCCGGCGTCCGGTCGGTACTGGGTATCGGGAAACTCAGATCATGTTCGATACCGATACCCGGTTACGACTTCGATTTCCGAGGCACCGCGGGTGTTCTACAATCTGCCAACTCTCAAAGATATCGCTATCGTTGCAATACGAGCTGCCGGAAAGCCGCCGACAAAGACCGCAAAAGACCCAGCAGAATATACAATAACATGGCCAGAAATAAAGCCTTTGCCTGATAGATAAGCACACAAAAGAAAACCGTAAGGTAAAAACCTGTTTGCAGCGGTTTTTCTTTGACGGTTTCAAACGTCGGCTCGGGAAGAGCATAGTAATGCACCCTGCTTATCATAAGAAGCGCCAGCACAATGGTGAGCAGCGACAGCACGTGCTGCAACTGATACTGGTTCAGGTAACTTTCTGCATTCATCCAGAGGACAAAACCGGCAACCGTAAGAGCCTGAGCAGGGGTCGGGAGACCGGAAAACGAGTCTTTACGATAACCAAGCTCTCCTGTATTGAATCTTGCAAGCCTCAGACCGCTACCAACAACAAGCACCGAACTCAGAATAATGCCTTTCACAGCCCCCATATCCTCCAGACCGAACTTGTAGACCAGATAAGCAGGTGCCGCTCCGAACGAAACAAGATCCGAAAGCGAATCCAGCTCAATACCGAACTTCGAGGCCGCATTGGTCAGTCTTGCCACGAATCCGTCAACGGTATCAAACAAGGCTGCAAGAATGATAAACCATCCCGCAAAGACAAACTGATCGGCCCCGGACATGACAATAGCAACATACCCGCAAGCCATGTTCATCACCGTAAAAGCGGAAGGGATAAACGAACGGGAAATCAACGGCAGTCTTGTTCTTCGTTCCTTGAAGCTGTTCTTGTTTTTATCGTCTCTCATAGCTTATGTCAAAGCATCATCATGGAGTGTGACATAAAGTACGATCTTCCGGGCATCATTCACAATCACAACCACCTAATAACTTTCCTCTTCAGAGGGAAACCGCTCTCTCCTGACATCATCTACATATCGGCTTGCCGCATCGTAAATGACACGGTCGAGCTCAGCATATTTCCTGACGAAACGCGGATGAAATTCCGTATTGAGACCGAGCATATCGTTGATTACCAGAACCTGCCCATCGCAGGCCTGACCGGCCCCGATCCCGATTGTCGGTATCGATATCGAACGGGTAACCTCGGCAGCAAGGTCGGCAGGAATTTTTTCAAGCACCACCGCAAAGGCTCCTGCCTCCTCAAGCAGTACGGCGTCCCGAAGCAGTTCTTCGGCTTCCTTTTTTTCGCGTGCCCTCACCTTGTAACTGCCGAACTTGTAAATAGACTGCGGCGTCAGACCGAGATGACCCATGACAGGAATGCCGACATCGGTTATACGCTTGACCGTATCAACAATGACTTTGCCTCCCTCCATTTTCACAGCGTCACATTCGTTATCCTTCATGATTTTCCCAGCATTGCGCAACGCTTCCTCACTCGAAAGCTGGTAGCTCATGAAAGGCATGTCAATCACGACCATCGCCCTGCTGGTCTCGGCCTGTACTCCACGAACAACAGCTTTTGCATGGTATATCATTTCCTCGATGGTAATCGGCAACGTGGTATTGTGCCCCGAAAAAACATTGCTTGCAGAGTCACCCACAAGAATGACATCTACTCCTGAACGGTCAAGAATTCTCGCCGTGGTATAATCGTATGCCGTAAGCATGGCTATCTTTTCATCCTGCTCTTTCATCTCAAAAAGCCTTCGGGTTGTCACATGCGGGAGTTTTTTCATGCTGTCTCTGCTGCTCATTGATAATTCTTTTAAATTGTTTTCCTGAAAGCCCAAAATAATAAAAAGAACGTACCCGAGGGCCTTCATACATAAAAGAAAAAACATATACCATGACATCCATGTATTCCAAAGTCTATGCAGTCTCAACAGGAGCCCGTGGCGGTTCATGGAACATGACCTTCGACACGCAGCTCTTTGCACTGTTCCGAACCGGTACATTCCAAAAACGGTTCGGCAAAAGCAGCATGTTGTGGAGGTTTTATGCATGGAATCCTCCAGCTCTCTCTCTCGGATACGGGCAACGGTACGGGGAAATCGATGAGGAATCATGCAAAACGAGAAACATCGAGATCGTCAAAAGACCGACAGGCGGCAGAGCGGTCCTCCACATCGATGAATTCACCTACTCTCTCCTTGCCGAAACGTGTGACAGCAATGCAGCAATCTATTCAATGGTTCACGAGATTATTCGTGAAGCACTTCTGATGCTGGGCGTAAATGCCGAATTCTGCCGAACAACTCCGGATATGAGAAAACGCTATGATTCCGCCGCATCGGTAAGCTGTTTTACAGCATCAGCGCGACATGAGCTGCACGTAAACGGGCGAAAACTTGTTGGTTCTGCACAAAGGCGGTCGGAGAAGGTTATTCTGCAGCATGGATCCCTGCTCCTTTCCGGAAAGCATAAAGTGCTCAGGGAGCTCCTGAGTTGCAAAGATGAAAAGGTTTTGGCTCACATCGCAAACGACCTCGATAACAAGACCGTTTCCGTGCATGAACTGACCGGCACCATCCCTGCTTATGCAACAGTTATGCAAACCATGATCACTGCGCTGTCGAAAAAACTTGAGACAGAAGTGCACATGCTCGGTGAAAAGGAAATCACATCCCTTTTCTGATCTGCCCACTCCCCCAACTGAAAGAATGACTATTTGCTTCTATTGGCAAAGTTTTCACCATTACTCATTGGCAGCTGTTCTTCATTCATTTACTTGTAGTTGCAGCTGCCTGTGCCCCGGGCGGGAAAGTTGCAAGGATCTTGCTAACCGCTTTGTTGATATCACGCTGCATATCCTCGGTTGTGCGGTAATCCTTGACAACCCTGGTTGCAATGCCGCGCCAGGCAAGATCCTTGGTTCGTGCATCTATGATATCAATAACGAGTGAGCCTTCATCGTAATAGCTGACGTAGGTATATCCTCCGTAAGGACCCCACCATGGCCTGTACCACATGTAAGGGCCAAACGGCGCATCTACTCCAAAACTCTGATAGTAGGCTTTCCGCCTTTTGACACCTGCATGAGCGTAAACAATAAAATCTGCATTCGAACCGGCGAGCCTGAAACCCTTGGCCTGAAGCTGCTGATTGACGGCTGCCTGAACTCTTTTGTAAACAAGCGGGTGTTCAACCAGAACATCATCCTTTCTTATACCCTCGTTCTCGGCAGGCCACCTGTAAGTTTGAAATGTCCTGAAATCATACTTCGGGTCATAGTCCGACATCACTGAAAAAGCCGAACATCCTGCAAGAAGAACCACCATTACAACCTGAAGAAAAACCAGACTCTTCTTCATGATTTATCCCCCCTTTAATTTCAAATGCATCTCAACGTTTGTGCATGAAGGCTGTACGATTGTAACACGCCTTGTTATCTGTAAGTTTCCTCTCTCCAAACGTTCTACAGGGCACCTCTCTTTATTTATTCCGCGATTCAATTGCTTCGTTGAGCGGATAGAAAGGGATTTCTGTGCTCCGTTCGCCTTGCACTTGAACCGCTCATGACAATAAATAGAGGTGCCCTGCAGACAGTTTTTTTCCCGGTTGCCACTTCCTGCCTCCCGGTGAATAGTTATATTTATCACAAACCCTTTTCATGCATAGATGTTCAGCCATGACTACCAAAGAAATACTTGACTCCTTTAAACACGTCGCGGTTGTCGGCGTTTCCGAAAAACGGGAACGGCCCAGCCATAGTGTCACAAAATACCTGATCCACGCCGGATACACCATTTATCCTGTCAACCCCAATCTGGACAGCATATTTGGCATCACATGCTACCCTTCGTTGCCGGACATACCGTCGGATGCAAAAAGCAAGATCGAAATAGTCGATATTTTCCGCAAACCCGAAGACGTCGGGCCGATTGTCGATCAAGCAATCGAGATCGGAGCGAAAGTCATCTGGATGCAGCTTGGCGTCACCAATGAAGAAGCCTCCCGCAAAGCGCAAGAGGCCGGACTTGAAGTCATACAAAACCTCTGCATAGCCGTCGAGCACAACCGCCTGTTCGGCAGATGAACAATCAGGCTCCGATGCAACTTTTTTAAATTTTTGCTTTTCAGTTTGACCTTTCTTTTTATCTATTCCACTATTATTCGGAATACGGTCAATCTCAAAGGAATCAGTAGATCATGCCCAGTACCATTGTAGCGCTTCTTTTCGGAGGCAAATCCCCGGAGCACGAAATCTCGATTATCTCGGCAAACACTATTGCCCGAAATATCGATGAAAAGAAATACGTCCTTTACCCGATCTACGTCTCCCGAAAAGGCAGCTGGTTTGATGGCAGAACCGCGCAGGAAGTTCTTGACCTCGACATGTCGGAACTGCTCAAGAAACAGCCTTTTGCCGAGACACGAGATCAGTTGCGGACAATAACTGAAAATCGTGAAAACGACCTCTTCAGATTTGATTTTCAGCAAAAGAATATTGCAATAGCTTTTCCTGTGCTGCATGGTACTTATGGCGAAGACGGAAAAGTCCAGGGACTGCTCGAAGTGTTCGGCATACCCTATACCGGCTGCGGGGTTCAGACTTCAGCGATGGCCATCGACAAGGCTGCAACAAAACTCTGCGCGTCGGCAGCCGGACTGGCTGTTGCGGAATACATCACCATATCGAGCAGTGATTACCTGATCGATCCATCACCCGTCCTGACCATGATTAGAGAACGGTTCCCCGTTCCGTTTTTTGTGAAACCGGCAAATCTTGGTTCTTCAATTGGCATTTCAAAAATCCACGACTACAATGCTTTACCGAAAGCCCTTGAAACTGCTTGCCGCCTTGACAGCAAGATCATTGTAGAGGAAGCAATCAATGGACAGGAAGTAGAGGTGGCCCTTTTAGGCAACGAGAACCCCATAGCTTCTCCCGCTGGAGAAATTGAGCCGGGCAGTGATTTTTACGACTATACGGACAAGTACATCAGCGACACAGCCATGCTTCATATTCCTGCCAGGATCGACGAACAAGTTCAAACAATGCTGAAAGAATCAGCAATAAAAGTCTACAAGGCCCTCGGCTGCAGCGGCATGGCCCGTGCGGATTTCTTTATCGAAAATGGAAGCAGCAATATCATATTCAGCGAAATTAACACGATCCCCGGATTCACCGGCATCAGTATGTATCCAAAGTTGATGGAGCTTTCCGGCATCGGCCTCAAAGAACTTATCGACAAATTATTGCAGCTTGCTTTGGAAAAATCTGCGGCATAACCTAAACTGGAAATAATTTTGCGATCGTCAACTCCCCCTTGATCTTGCTTTTCGACAACCAATTTGTCTATGGTAACCGACCCGCATCTTTTCTTTGCAGAAGTTTCGCTTGATCTGTCAAGAGGCGAATACGCCGCCGGGATGAAAAAACTCGAAGCGGAAAGTGACAACTTTCAGGGCTCCTACACCTTTCACCTCCTTCTGGGACGGGCACGGAAAGGAACCCGGCGGTATGCTGAAGCACTGGCCTCTCTGAAGACATGCTGCAGGATCGCACCGCATAATGAAGTTGCTTGGAAAGAATTGATCGAAGCTCATTTTCTTCTGCTGCAATCTTCCGGTGACGATCTGACCGCCGAACTTGAAGAACTCTCGGCTGCGCTTGCTGAATTTCAACCGCCCAAAGCATCTGAAACAAGCGATCCGACTTCTTTGAACGAACAGAAAGAGCCTTTTTCAGACGAAGAACACATATCCGTCCCCACGGAAAGTCTTGCAGCCCTCTTTACCGAACAAAACGCTTATAAAAAGGCAATACGGGTGTACACCGATCTCCTGCAGCTCAATCCCTCTAAAGCTGACACGTACAAGCAGGCTATTTCTTCGCTGCTCGACAAACTGTAAGGCACCCTTATTATAACTTGCTGCGTACCCCGATTACTTCGCTCGCCGGAAAAAGTGAGCGTCGGTCACAACAATCAATAAAGGCGCCGCTAATACATACATTATTATTGTTATGATTGCGCAAGAGTTGTATTCTCATTGCCGTCAAACTTTCTGACTGAGCAGAAATGGTATTCCTAAATCGAGCGATTGTCGAGCACTCCGGTTTGTAATTAAGTATCAAGCTTTTTTGAAATACTCGGCTTAGGATATTGTGATCCGGATATTCACCTTATATTACTCCCGATACTTCCCACTAACTACGTTGAAAACTGTGACACGATTATTGACCCGATTGTTGAGAGTTTTTGTTATCGCCGCAATCAGCCTGATCACCTTACATCCAGTTCTTCTATACAGTGCCGACAGGGAGAAAAGATTACTCACCCTGCAAGAGTGCGTGGAAATCGCTCTCCAGAACTCCTCCTCGGTAAAAAAAGCAGAAAACGCATTCAGATTGCAGGGAAGCGACCTCTTGAAAAGCTATGGACAGTTTCTTCCGAAGGTATCCGCTTCTGCCGGTTATATCCCCCTTTCCGTAGCGAGAGCCTATTCCGACCCTGAAAGCGGATCGGTTTCAACGACCAGAACCGAACGTGTCGATCTCAGTTTGACAACAACACTCAACCTGTTTAACGGTTTCAAGGATTACGCTTCACTGCAGTCCGCCCTAAATCTTCGTGAGGCGGCGGGCTTTTCTTTGTCACGAGCCCGCCAGACAATTGCTTACGATGTCACTCAGTCTTACTATCAGGTGCTTCTCGATACCGAGCTTTTGAAAATAGAAAGAGAAAACCTGTCTTCGTCAAACGATCAGCTGCAGCTTACAAAACGGCAGTACGAGGTCGGCCTGAAACCCGTCTCCGATTACTATCAGCAGCAGGCTGAAACAGCAAACAGCGAACTGGCGGTCATCAGGGCTGAAAACAATCTTCGCGCCAGCAGGCTCGAACTTCTCAGAAAACTGCGTCTCGACCCGGCAGAGGAGATACTGGCTGCAGACATCGAAAAAGCAACCCTTACGTCACTCCCTCGTTCAGTCGACAGAGACAGCCTTGTCACGCTTGGCATTGCCAACAGAAAAGACCTGCAGAGCGCTGTTCTTACTGCCGAGGCCGCAAAATGGGGCGTAACAGGCGCTTCGGCGCAGCGCTATCCAAAGCTCGATCTTGCGTTCAGTCTGAATACCGGGGGATACCCCTACTATACAGCCTCCGCCGATGTTCCGCCATCGAGCTATGCCTTCCCGCCTCTTACCGACCAGCTTTCCGACCTTCTGGGATACTCGCTGAGCCTTACCGTGAACTGGTCCATTTTTGACGGATTTCTCACCCGGTACAATGTTGAACAGGCAAAAGTCAATTACCTGAATCAGGGACTGGATGCTGCCGACCTTGAAGATGACATAGCGATCGACATTCAGCTCGCCGTCGACAATTACAGTGCCGGCTTTACCCAGATCGAAACCGCAAAGCATGGACTCAGGGCTGCCGAGAAAGCCTATGAAACCGTCAAGAAAAAATATGACCTTGGCGCCGCAAGCTTTGTCGAAGCCAATGCTGCAAAAGCTGCTCTTGTCCGTGCACGTTCCGAATACTCCCGGGCAACATACAATCTTGCCCTGCAAAAAAATATTCTCGATTTTGCAACAGGAACCCATCCTGTTGAGTGATTGTTTCTAGTTCATGATGAAAAAAGAACAGAAAAAGAAAAAGCGCAACATCACCATCCTCACAACAGCCGTTGTCCTGACAGCCGGCATTGTTGGAACGCTATGGTTTTCCAGCCTGCAGAAGAGGATTGAGGTATCTACCGAGCAGGCATTCAGAAAGGAAGTTGTTCATTATGTCACCGCAACCGGTAAAATCGAACCGGAGCTTGAAGTAACCATTTCGCCTGATGTGTCGGGCGAAATTATAGAGTTGCCGGTCAGAGAAGGCGAAACAGTTGAAAAAGGAGAGTTGCTGTTTAAAATCGAACCCGACGTCTATATAAACCAGGTCGAACAGAACCGGGCCCGGCTCAACCTCTCGAAATCCCAGAGCCTTGAATCAAGAGCCAGAAAGCTCAAAGCCGATGATGACTTCCGCAAAGCCTCCATTCTCCACAAAGACCGTTTGATCTCGGACACCGATTATCTGACTGCGAAAACCAACGCGGAAGCTGCAAAGGCCACCTATGAGGCGTCACTTTTTACCATCAAACAAAACAGCAGTCTGCTTGACCAGTCGCTCGAACAGCTTGAAAAGACAACCGTAACCAGCCCCATCCACGGAACGATCATCGAGCTGAACAGCAAGAGCGGCGAGAGAGTTGTCGGCACAGGGCAGTTCCAGGGAACCGATGTTCTTAGAATAGCCAATCTCGACAGCATGCAGGTCGAGGTTGAAGTAAACGAAAACGATATCATCAACGTCAAGCAAGGAGACAACGTTATTGTGAACGTCGATGCTTTCGGTAACAGAACATTCGACGGCGTGGTCCGGGAAATCTCGAACTCGGCCATAACCGAGGCCGAGGGAACCCAGGAGGAAGTCACCAATTTTTCGGTCAAGATCCGCATTTTGAACCATGACCGCTTGCTCAAACCCGGCATGAGCGCAACGGCCGATATAGAAACGGCTCGCGTACCGGATGCGCTTGTAGTGCCTATTCAAAGCGTTACCCTGAGAGAATCCTCGACTGAAGAAAACCGGAAAAGCGGCACTCCGTCAGTAAGGAATAACAACAGCAGCCGCCAGGGTGTTTTTGTTATCGAAAACGGCATCGCCAGGTTTCATCCCGTTGAAACCGGAACCACCGATAACACCCACATCGTTGTTCTGAAAGGGTTGGAGGAAGGAAAAAATGTTGTTTCAGGCAGTTACACGGCAATAACCCGCCTGCTTCAGCACGGCAGCAAGGTAGATATGAAAAAAGAATAAGGCCCAATGGCTGATACCGTTATCAACATGCAGGCACTTTGCCGGTTCTACGAAATGGGCAATCAGCAGGTCAGGGCTCTCGACAATATCAATCTGATATTTCAGCACAGCGAATATGTAGCCATCATGGGACCCTCGGGCAGCGGGAAGTCAACCCTGATGAACATTATCGGCTGCCTCGATACACCCTCGTCAGGCAGGTATGAACTCAACGGAAAGAATGTTGCGGAACTGGATGACGATGAACTTGCCCGAATCCGGAACCGTGAAGTCGGCTTTGTTTTTCAGACCTTCAACCTGCTCCCCCGTCTCAACTGCATAAGAAATGTCGAGCTCCCTCTCATCTATGCGGGGATCAATGCGGAAGAACGGTCGGAACGTGCCCTGGAAGCCCTGAAAAAAGTAGGTCTTGGAGACAGGATAACCCACAAGCCATCGGAACTTTCCGGAGGTCAGATACAACGAGTGGCAATAGCAAGAGCATTGATCAACAACCCCTCCCTGATTCTTGCAGATGAACCGACGGGAAATCTCGACACCACAACAAGCCAGGACATTATGGAAATATTCAGCGAACTGTCCAAAGCCGGTAATACCATCATTCTCATCACTCACGAAGAGGATATCGCACGCCATACACAACGCATTGTCCGGCTTCGCGATGGAAAAATCGAAAGCGATACAAGCCATTAGCAATCCATGAAACGCTTTAACCAGGAAACATATGAAAGTCTCCTGATGGCTGTCGATCAAATCAGGAGCAATAAAACCAGATCGTTTCTTACCGCTCTCGGGGTGATTATCGGCATTGTCTCCATTACCATGATGGGGACGGCAATCAGCGGGATCGATGCAGGTTTCGAAAAAAGCCTTTCGATGCTTGGCTATGATGTCGTCTATGTACAGAAAGGCTCCTGGGGTACTATGGGACAGTGGTGGCGATATCGAAACAGACCTGACCTGAAAACAGAGTATGCCGAACAAATCAACCGCATCATTGCCGATAACCCCGATTCCGCACTTGAAACGGTAATCCCCCAGATGTCTAACTACAGAGCATCGGCAAGTTACAAAGACAGGAATCTCCAGCAGGTCTTTGCGCTTGGCACGAACGCCGATTACCTGAGAACCGCTTCAGGCGATTTGTCGGAAGGCAGGTTCTTCCTTCCCCATGAATCGGAAAGCGGGGCGATGGTTTGCATCATCGGTGACGATATCGCCGCAGGGCTTTTTCCGAACGAATCGGCTCTCGGCAAGGAAATCAAGCTCAAGAATCGGAAATTCCGTGTTATCGGAGTCTTTAAAAAACAAGGGAAGTTTCTCGGCCTTTTCAGTTTCGACAACCAGATTATCATCCCGCTAACCGCTTTTAAAAAAGTTTATGGAAGCAGCAAGTCTGCCACCCTCAGGATAAAGATAGATGAAACGGTAAACGTCGAGGATGCAAAAGAAGAGATCAGGGGCATTATGCGCAGGATAAGACGGCTTTCCCCGGACAAACAGGATGACTTTGCCATCAATGAACAGAAAGCGTTTAAAAGCCAGCTTGACCCGATTAAAAACGGAATCGCTGTCGCAGGCATTTTCATAACCGGCATGTCTCTTTTTGTAGGAGCGATCGGTATTATGAACATTACGTTCGTGAGCGTAAAAGAACGGACAAGGGAAATTGGGTTGCGAAAAGCACTTGGCGCAAGAAGGAGAACAATACTGCTTCAGTTCCTTATAGAATCCGTCACCATCTGTCTTCTGGGAGGAATCGTCGGTCTTGTTACAGCGATTTCCATTACGTTTGGAATAGAACAAGTTCTCCCGGAGTTTCCGATCCGGTTTTCTTTTCTGCTGGTGCTGATCAGTCTTTTTGTTTCGGTTCTGACGGGAATTTTTTCAGGTCTGGCGCCTGCCATTACAGCATCACGCCTCGACCCCGCTGATTCATTGCGATACGAGTAAAGAGAAGGTTGATTTGTTGATCTGTTGGACTGTTGAAATTGTATCGTGCACGGGGACTTTCTTGTTTTGACTTTTGCCTTTTTAACCATTGACTCAACTTCATGCAACTGCGAGAAACCGTCATACAGGCCGCCTACTCTCTGCGGGCAAACAAGCTCCGCTCCTGGCTTACAACCCTGGGAGTGTCTGTCGGTGTTTTCTCGATAATCGCCGTGATGACCGCACTGCAGGCGGTTGACCGATCAGTAGCCAGCGGCTTGTCAAGCCTTGGCGCCAACACGTTTGAAATCCAGAAATATCCTGCAACGTTTTTCGGGGGACATGGTCGAAGCAGGTTTGTCAACCGTCCCGATATCACCTACAACGAAAGTCTTGCATTCAAAAAGCTGATGGAAAGAAAAGCAAAAAATATCGGCCTGCAAGTATCGTCATCAGGCAATCTGGCAACGTATGAAAACCTGACAACAAACCCTGATGTCACACTTTTCGGTGCTGATGAAAATTTTGCGTCCGCAAACGGGTTCGATATTGCAACCGGCAGGAACCTGACTGAAAACGATATCCTGTATTCAAGAAATGTTGCGGTGATCGGTCACGAGCTTTTGGGTACGCTTTTTCCCGGTGGGGAAAACCCTGTGGAAAAGTCACTCAAGGTCAACGGAAAAGTGTACCGTATTGTCGGGGTCTTCATGAAAAAAGGTGCTGCGTTCGGCCAGAGTCAGGATAATCTGGTGGCCATCCCCATCACCCGTTACCTTGCCCACATCAACATTAAAAGGAGTATCAGCATTACCGTGGAAGCCTCATCGCAAAAAGAGTACCAGGCAACCATAGACCGGGCGATCGGCGCCATGCGGGTGGCAAGAGGCCTGACCATTGAACAACCGAATGATTTCGAGCTCCGCACCAATGAAGCATTGGTCGATTCTTTCCGTGAATTCCAGCGCACCATAAGCATAGGAGCTTTCATCATCAGCTTTATGGCTCTTGTAACAGCGGGTGTCGGCATTATGAACATCATGCTGGTGAGTGTCACCGAGCGAACAAAAGAAATAGGTATCAGAAAATCGGTTGGCGCGCCGAAAAAAAGCATTCTGCGCCAGTTTCTGCTTGAAGCCCTGTTTCTCTCCCTGACCGGTGGTTTGATCGGAATTCTTGCGGGAGCAAGCGCCGGCAATATTGTTGCAATAGTTTTCAACATGCCGCCAATATTTCCCGTTGCATGGATCATCATTTCAATTGCCGTATGTACAGGTATCGGCATTTCTTTCGGTATAGTCCCTGCATACAAGGCAGCCAAGCTTGATCCTGTTGAGGCACTGCGATCCGGAAAATAGGAGGGGCAAACTATCGGCTTTCCGGTTGCCCAAGTTCAGGCAAAAAAGACAGCGTTGAGGCAAAGTGAGAGAGCTGCTGGAACATGTTCGGCTCTCCCTCGGCCATGCTTTTGAAACGTCTTGCCGTTCCTTTCCAGGTAAGAAATCCTTCATCGACCGCATACCAAGCCGGAAGAACGCTCTCTTCAATCCATTGCCAGCGGTGTTCGGGATCGATCACGCTCCTGTTGCCGGTGAGCGTTTCAAGGTAACCGAAATGATCGGCAAACGACGATCGCGGAGCACAACCCGCTGGAGCTGCTTCTCCAAAATTCAGCTCGCTCCCGAATGAAACCACAATACGACCCGGCAGGCTTATCGCCCCGAATATGGGACCGAGCGTATTGATCTGTTCATGCCTCAGCAGCTTGATGTTTCCATCCCGGATCAATGCTTTTGCCTTTTCGAAATCATTGCCCGACCTCATCAAGGCCCTGCCCTCGTCGATCATGCGGAAACCGGCAAAGAGAAACGCTCTCTCACTTTCAGAGATATTTTTCTCGATTTCGGCAAGCCCCCCTTCGAGATATGCCCTGTGAGCCCAGGCAATATCATTGTATATGGCATTGTTCCCTTTGCGGATCTCTTCAAGATCGTTAAGAAGAATGTTTCTGGAAGCAAAATCATACACTGAAAAAGGCAGAGAAAACAGCGTCCTCGCCGCCCCTGCGACAAAATTTCCGACTCCTTCAAACAGATCGCCCGCTTTCTGATATCCCCCATCCTCCATCATCCTGCCCGGGGTCAGCATTATTTCAACGAAGGTAAGAGCAACCCCCACCTGGCTCGAAGCAAATGCCGCCATTCCGGCCCATTTGAAAATATCATGATGGTCAAGATATAAACGGGCATAGTAAGAGGTAATAGCGCGATTTCTCGGTATTATCTCCTCACAGGAAGGGAGCCTGGATTCGGCGTCAGCCTTCCATTCTTCCTTTGATCGAAGCATGAACCCTGCATTACTTGTTGTATAAAGGAGATTGCCTAACGAAATGAATTGAAATAATCAACACATGCCGACCGTGTAAAATTCCTCCCACCTGTTCCACTCAATGAGGTGATCAGGATGCTTACAGCAAATTAACAGCGGAGTCAAGGGCACCTCGATAAAAAGCCGGGAATTTTTTAGACTGATTTACATTAATTATAGTATTATAACAGCTTCCATCCTTTCTTTCTCTAACACTAAATTCCGAAAAAGCGATGAGACAAGTATCACAATTGACAAAACCCCTCGCTCTTGTTCTGATTCTTGCCATGACGACCGTCACGTGGGGTTGTACTACTACGACAGGAGCGGGAAGAGGCGCTGGTATAGGAGCGGCATCCGGTGCGGTTATCGGCGGCATTATCGGCAGTCAGACAGGCAGTTGGGGGAAAGGAGCTCTTCTCGGTGCGGTGATTGGCGGAGCCGCAGGCGCTCTTATCGGCGATTACATGGACGCCCAGGCTAAAGAGATCGACAACCAGGTTGAAGGAGCCACCGTCGAGCGTGTCGGTGAAGGAATCAGGGTTGTGTTTGACACCGGTCTGCTGTTTACAACCGGCTCTTCAACGCTTACGTCCACGAGCAGGTACAACATCCAGAAGCTTGCCAACATTCTGAACAAGTACGACGACACCAATATCGTTGTCGAAGGACACACCGACTCACAGGGCAGTGAATACTCCAATCAGGTTCTTTCTGAAAAACGTGCAGAATCTGTCGCTTCACTTCTGCGTGCATACAATGTAAGCGCCAGCCGTATTTCAACCGTCGGCTACGGCGAAACCCGTCCTGTTGCTTCGAATGAAACGGCAGCAGGCCGTCGTCTCAATCGCCGCGTTGAAGTTCTCATTTATGCAAACGACGATCTTATCGACCAGGCTGAAACCGGTGAATTGAGAATGTAAGTTTCTCAGAAACACCACAATCGATAACAAGGGAGAGCCGTTCACCGCTCTCCCTTTCTTTTTTCCCTCCACAATCGTTCAGCCTCATCCTCATCACTGCTCCGGTGACATTCAACGCAGTTGCTGAACTCTTTGATTCCTTCTTCCCTGTGCTCTGCCGCAACACCATGCCTTGAATGTTCATGACACCCGTAGCAGGCATACTGCCTGTAATCTCTCGGGTTGTCATGGCAGGTACTGCACTCGGCAGGATGAGAACGGTCAAACCTGAACCATTGCTCATGATCGAATTCCGCCGGTTCCCACGCCGTCGCACTATGACAGTCGCTGCAGGCATTTTTCGCCTCTTTGTGCAGCATGTCGTCAGGACGATCCGGTTTGTGACAGCCGACACAATTCCCTGCACTCCCCAGGCCTGTTGGCAACCATTTGTCGTGATCGAACTCCACAGACTCCCAGCGCTTCGTATCGTGACACTCTCCACAACCCGATCCTGCTTCCTTGTGCAGCAGATCGTCCGGTATGTCCGGTTCATGACATGCGGTGCAGTTCTTTTGCAGTTCTGATGCCAGGAATCCATGATCCATACTTGCCAGAAGCGGCCCCTTGCCTGGCAGAGCATGCTCCGTATGACATGCGATGCACTCCAAGGCTGCAAGCTCCCTGTGCAGCAGCGCAGTGACGGAATCTGGTTCGGCAAGTATTCCTCCCGCAGCACCGCTCAAACCGATTTCATCCGATGTGTGGCAGGCAATGCACTTCGCTGAAGGTGTTCCAAACAAAGGAGTATGGCAGCTCAAGCATCCGCCGTCAAGTTTCTTATGCCCTTCCGAAAGGCTCCCCGGATTGATAAGCAGCCCCGGCCACAAAATAACCGCGACCAGCAAAAGGCTGAAGACCAGAGAAAAAATGTAGAATTGCTTCATGGCTGCCTATCTCCAGTTCCACAAAAAGAAAATCGATAGGATATGCAAGAGAGCAAGCCCCAAAAATAGAGAGACAAGCGGCATGTGTACCTTCCGCCACTGTCCGAGAGTCCTGACGGTGAGGGTATCCCAGTAAAGCTTCTCATTCCCCACGCCTCGTTTCATCTCTTCTCTCGCTTTTCCGTAAATGTATTGCCCAACATGGCCGCTGCCGGTAACAATCACCATCAGCGCCGTCGCTGCCCAAGGCAGTAAAGCGTTGAAATGCACCCCTGAATGCACAAGGAGCATCAAGGTACCTACCCAGCCTCCTCTACAGTGCAGCATGAGAAACGTTTTAATCGGGCCGGAACGGACAAGTTTTCGCTTGCGGGCTGAATAAACAAAAGAAAAAAGGAGAAAAAGCGTCCCGGTTACCCCGAGGTAGCGCCCAACCCAGACAAACCCTGTAACATGGAGGAAATAATCGAACAACAGAGCCAGAACGACAAGCATGGTAAAAGAAAACAGTAGCGGCAACGCAAGCCGCATCAATAATGAATCCTGCATTTCCGTCTCCATTTGAGCATATATGAGCCCCGGTTTACCTGGATATAAGGTCTGAGGGCAGAGGCAATCTATGCAGCGGGGATCTCAAGAGTAACGGTCGTACCTTTATGCCCGTTGCTCGATACGTGTACGGTAATATTCTGTACATCCGCCAGCTTTTTCACTATTGCAAGGCCAAGACCGCTACCGCTTGTTCGCGAGTTCCTTGATTCATCAACGCGGTAGAAACGCTCGAAAACCCGATCGATCTTTTCCGGTGAAATTCCCGGACCCGTATCGGTTACCGAACATGCAACCGGCCCGCCTCTGTCTCCAAGAACAATCGTCACAGTTCCTCCCTTTTCGGAATACTTGACTGCATTGGACACAATGTTGTCGAGCATTATCTCAAACATTGATATGTCCGCCTGCACCTCGCCGTGCACATCGTTTCTTACAATTACATCGATCTCTTTTTCCATCACCTGCTCGTCTACTCTTTCCAGAACTTTTGCAATGACCTGTTCTACATCAAAGGCATCGATTTCCGGCCTGAAAGCCGCGCTATCGTATCTTGCAAGCAACAGCAATTGATCTATCAAACCGGACATTCGCTTCAAATCGTCGATACAACACCCGATTCTTTTTCTGTAATGATCGGGATCTCTTGGTTTTCTTATCAGAACCTCGAGAGTGCCCAAAATGGAAGCAAGGGGGGTTTTCAACTCATGGGATGCATCCGCCGTAAACTGTTTTTCTCTTGTATAGGCTGCCTGCAGCCTGTCAAGCAGGTTGTTTATCGTTGACGACAAACGGTACAATTCATCCCTGTTTTCCGGAAGTCCGATACGCTCGTCAAGATTCTTTTGGGTTATCTTCTCGGCCGTATCGATTACCTGTTCAAGGGGAGCAAGGCTTCTTCCCGCTATAAAACGAGTCACGAAAAAAAGAATGAACAGAATAACCGGCAGGGAAAAAAGCAATACAGTCCGCAAATCCGAGAGCACGAACAGCGACTCCTCAAGCGGAACAGCAACCAGCACCCATGCTGCTGCTCCGGCATTTTTCCCATGAAACACAGGCACCTGAACCTGACGTACTGATGCACCGGCAATGCTGGAGTTATAAAAAGCGATCTCACCAAGAGACGGATCATAGCGGAGGGTATCGCTGAAGAGATTGAATGATCTCCTCACAATCTCCGGCGTGGAGCCTGCGGTGACAATCTGTACGAATTTGGGATAGAAGTCCACGGTAATGTGCGAACGCTCCATCCACTCGGTTTGATCCTTGAACAACACTCCGCTTCCCGTTACCTCCAAACCCGCAAGAAACTCTCCGGCCTCCTCGTTCAGCTCCTCATCGACATGACTGTATACGTCACTCTCAACCTGCACGTAAATCAGAACAAACACGATAATCATCAGCGAAGCCGTCACCATAAGAAACAGACCGGTAACCCTGTTACGAATACTTATCTCCCGGCCGACGTTCCGGAAAAAAAATTTTCTCCCCTTATTTTTTCGCATCCTCCTACTCTCCGCGAATAACATACCCTACTCCCCTTACCGTCTCGATAAGATCGTTACAACCAGCTGCGTCGAGCTTTTTCCGTAAAAAATTGATATACACATCGATCACCGATGTGTCGGCATCAAAATGAATGTCCCAGACATGCTCGATTATTCTGCTCCTTGTGCAGACACTTCCCCTGTTACGCAACAGGTATTCCAGCAATGCAAACTCTTTCGGCGTCAGTGAAACATCTTTCCCATTGCAGGTAACCCTGTGAGCGGCGAGATTCATTTCCACCCCGTCGACCCCCAACAGCGAACTCCCCGAAGTCGAACCCCTCAATTGTACCCGAATTCTCGCAAGCAGTTCCTCGAATGCAAAAGGCTTTTTTATATAGTCGTTAGCACCAGATTCCAGCCCGAAAATCACATCGTCCAACGTGTCTTTTGCCGTAAGGAAAATAACAGGAATCTCCGAAGACTCTTTTCGGAACTGCCTGCAGACCTCCACACCGCTCAAACCGGGAAGAAGCCAGTCAACGATAAGCAGATCGTAATCGCTGGTCAGCGCCATCGAGAGACCTTCACGGCCGTTATTTGCGACATCTACTGCAAAGCACTCTTCTTCGAGGCCTTCTTTGAGAAAACCGGCTATCCCCGGCTCATCTTCAATAATGAGAATTCGCATAAGCCGCATTGTTAATCAAAAATAACCTGGAAAAGCGCTTTATTCTGCAAATTGTTCTGTTCGGCTATTTCTTCAATAGTATCCTTGGAGTCACGAACAGCAATGCCTTTACTGGACAGCTTATCTACCAACTGATCCACCCCCGTGCCCGCAACACTTGAGACCGTTACAAGCGAAGAATTTTCAAGGAATTTGACCGCTTTCTTCCTGCCGTCTTCCTCCTTTCCCACCCATGGATAGAGCGACAACAATGCAAACGCAACAGCTGCCCCCACAAACATTATCCCTGTTTTTTTGCTCAGGTAACCGGTAAACGCCTTCCAGTTCACTATCAGATGTAAAACAGCTCCGCACACCAAAACCCAGCTCATCCACTCATGAACGGGCTCGACGATGCCGGGCTCAAAATCAAAAAAAATCATAAGCCCTGTCGAAGCCGATACGATAAAGGCTGCGGCAACCAAAGGGGTTGCAAAGTTTCTCAGTGTTTTGGTCATAATGGTTTCCCCTCTCGATTATATGTTTATGCTAACGACTAACGCCCGTCTCCGATTACTTCAAGACGATGAACATCTACATAAACCGACCCTGATTCGCGTTCCAGCTCACCATAAAGTATGACGTTGGTATCAGGTCCGATCTTGGCTCCTCTCCAAACTTCTCCGTCAATTTCAACCCCTATCTCTCCCGAGCCGTCGCGAAAGAGATAATGATCTCCCCGCAAACGGCCCGTAATAAAACCCTTAAGAGAAAGTCTGGCATCGTTTTCCAGCTGTTTGGCATCGACTACGGTAATCTGCGTGGGATAGTCGGCTGCCGGGCCGACATACTCCGCGTAACCCGTATTCATTGCCAGAGAAAAAAACACTGTTAACAATCCTGTTTTTATCATGTTTATCCTTTTTAAAAATATAGGAACATCTGTTGATCATCTGTAAAAAGGTACGGACAGCTCTCTTAAACCACCCTGAACAAAAGCTTAAAATTCGCTTAAAACAGAGCGCTTTCAGGCCTTTGAACATTTTTGCGTATTATAATGGTATACTCTCCGCTTGACCAGGCAACCGGGTAGAGATGCATCTTTTAGACCCAGCAGCCGAAAAAAAACATGTACCGGGAGATTTCTGAATACGGACTCATCGGAGACATGCACTCCGTTGCACTTGTCTCGGGAAACGGCTCGATCGACTACTGTTCCATGCCGTTCCTCGACTCCCCTACAATATTCGCTTCGCTGCTGGACGATGAAAAAGGCGGCTATTTCAGTATTCAGCCGAAGGGTGTCTTTACCTCCTCGCAATCATATGTTGACGATACCAACGTACTGCTCTGCACCTTTACGGCCGATGAAGGAGAAGCCGCTCTGTATGATTTCATGCCTGTCGAAACCGAACATTTGGCCGCACCGAAAGAACACCGGATAGATCGCTGTCTTGAAATGCGAAAGGGTACCATGGAGTTCCGGCTTACTTTCGTCCCAAGACCCAATTACGCCAGAACTTTTCCTGTGGTCAGCTGTCACGAAAACATGGTTAAGGCTTTCAGCCACGAGCATCCCCTGACACTCATTCATTCGCTTCAAAGAAGCACCGTTCAGGAATGCGGCAACGGCCGCGTGATCATTGACTTTTCCCTTGCTGCTGAAGAGAAAGCCAGTTTCATCCTAATATACGGCGACCATGCCGATACAGGCACCGTCTCCTGCAGCCTGCAGAAGGACATCGATTTCTGGAAGAACTGGCTGCATAACTGTTTAGGTGAACATTGTGCGTTTCTCGGAGAGCATACCGCTTTTATCAACCGCTCTCTTCTGGTCCTCAAGCTCCTCACCTTTCATCCTACCGGAGCAATAGCTGCTGCAGCCACAACCTCCCTTCCCGAAGCAATCGGCGGGGAACGAAACTGGGACTACCGCTTTACATGGCTTCGCGACGCCTCGTTTACACTCAAAGCACTCTTTTCGCTCGGGCACATCACGGAAGCCGACAGTTTTATCCGCTGGCTCCACTCAACATATCGCCGGCATGAAAGCGAGAACATGCAGATAATGTATTCCATCCGTGGGGAAGAGATGCTCCAGGAAAAGGAACTCGACCATTTGAAGGGCCATAAAAACTCAAAGCCGGTCCGCATCGGCAACCTTGCTCATATACAAAACCAATGGGACATCTACGGAGAGGTCATGGACGCAGCACTCAGACTCTCCGATTATGCCGGAAAAATAGACGAGGAGTTATGGCCCTTTTTCCGGGACATTTGCAACATGGCACTCAATAACTGGCAAAAACCCGATGACGGCATCTGGGAAGTCAGAAACGGCCCGCACCATTTTGTGTATTCCAAAGTCATGTGCTGGGTTGCCCTTGACAGAGGCATTATCATTGCAAGACGATACGGCTTCGAAGCCCCGGTAACCAAGTGGATTGAAGAAAGGGAAGCCATCAAAAAAGACATCCTTGAAAAAGGCTTCGATAAAGAGAAACAAAGTTTTGTCCAGCGCTACGGCTCCCGGGAGCTCGACGCCAGCCTTCTCCTTCTCCCACTGGTCAACTTCCTCCCCATAGAAGACGAACGAGTACAGGGCACGATTAATGCCTGCACCGGAGAACTCATGCAAAACGGGTTTCTCAGCCGCTATAAAGCCGACGACGGACTCGAAGGAAAGGAAGGAGAATTCGTTCTCTGCAATTTCTGGCTTACCGAATGCCTTGCACGTTCCAACAGGATAGCAGAAGCAGAAAAGCTGATGAAAGAAACCCTTCGTTCGGCAAATCATCTCGGGTTGTTCTCCGAAGAGTTCAACAGCAGTACCGGCGAAATGCTTGGCAATTTCCCCCAGGCTTTCAGCCATATTGGCTATATCAATGCCGTAACGGCTATTTTAAGCGCCCGCGGGCGCTCGTTCGAGGAAAAAGCCCGAATACCGCTCGTCGACAGACTACGCAAACTCATACCTTTTCAGGCAACCTTAAACGATGATCCTGAAACGATAAAAGCAACCGATGCCGAAATTGCTGCTCGTCTCAAACAACTTCTCGGACGATTGCAGGGAGCCTTTTTCAACATCTCCACGGGAAGAGTCAATTACCGGGCGATGAAACAATCGGAACGCTTCCGCGAATACCTGAGGCTTGCTGCAAGCCTCAGGTCGTTCCATCCCGAGTCGCTTAATGGCGACAACGAAAAGAAAGCTTTCTGGGTAAACATTTACAACATCCTCATTATCCATGGCGTCATTGAATTCGATATCCAGAACTCTGTTCTGGAAATTCTCAGTTTTTTCGGGAGAATCGGCTACACCATCGGCGGCAAGTTTTTTACTCCTGACGACATAGAACACGGCATACTCCGCAAAAACCGTCCACACCCTGCGTTTCGGCTTCGACCGTTTTCACCCTTCGATTCAAGGCTTCCCTTGATGATCGAGGAATTCGACTCGCGAATCCATTTCGCCCTTGTCTGCGCGTCGAGTTCCTGCCCGCCCATTGAATTTTACGATCCGGAATATATCGACGACCAGCTCGATATCGCCACCAGGAGCTTTATCAACCGGGGCGGACTTGAAAAAGACAAAGAAAACGGCACCGTCCGCCTTTCAGAGATATTTAAATGGTATGAGCATGATTTCGGAAAAAACAAAGCGGAACTGCTCAATTACCTTGCCCGCTATGCCGATGAGGAAACAGAAGCTTTTCTTACCTCGAACCGGGCAAAGCTGAAGATTGAATATTTGCCCTATAACTGGAATCTGAACAGCACCCTCGAATAACCTTTGTGGTTAGACACTTTTTTTACCTCTTGACCTTTGACTTTTGCCTTCCTCCCCTTGCCTCATTTCCCTCACTTCCCGTTCCAGGGCATCGAGCTTCTGCTTCATCTTGTCGAGACTTCTCAGTAACGCTTCCTGGCGAAGCTGATCGCGTATAGGCTGGGCAGGGATGCCTCTCAATGTCTGGCCGCATTTATGCGTCGATTTCGAAACACCTGTTTTTGCAGCGACATGGGTTCTGTCGGGAATCGAAAGATGACCGGCAAATCCGGCCTGGCCGCCGATCATGCAATGCTTTCCTATGGTGACGCTTCCGGAAATACCTGCCTGTGAAGCAATAACCGTGTTCTCCCCTATCCTGCAGTTATGGGCGATTTGTACGAGATTATCTATTTTCGCTCCCCTTTCAATAACCGTGCTGCCCATTGTCGCCCGGTCAATAGTGTTGTTGGAGCCTATCTCGACATCGTCATGTATCTCGACGATACCCATCTGTGGAATCTTGATGTAGGCGCCGTCCGGCTGTGGAGCAAAGCCGAAACCGTCAGCCCCGACAACCGTGCCGCTGTGTATGGTGACGCGGTCTCCCAAGACGGTTCCGTCATAACAGACGATGTTGGGAAAAAGCATGCAATCCCGACCTACAGCCACACGCTCCATCAAGACGGTATTGGGGCCAATAACCGTGTTATCACCGATAATACAATGGTCTCCGATCACCACATGCTCTCCGATAGAAACGTTTTCCCCCAGTGTAACGTTTTCACCTATGACCGCGGAAGAGCAAACGCCTGGAGCGGCAATCACCCGGGGCGCTGAAAACTTTTGAAGCACAAAAACAAACGCGGTATAGGGATCTTTTACTTTCAGGAAATTCAGGCGGTCGCTATATTGTGGGGTGGGTGTTTTTTCACCAACAATAAGCAGTGAGGCTTTGGTTGATCCTATAAACCTGATATATTTTTCATTTGCTACAAAACTCACCTTTCCTTTTGTAGCATCTTCTATTTTCGCCGGTCCGTCAATAGTGGTGTCGCTACTGCCGACAAGTTCAACCTTGTCAAAATAACGTTCAAGGTACGCTTGTATCTCGTGTATCTTCATTGTTAAATTTCTGCCAATTTTTATTATATTCGTCGGCATTGAGGTTTTGTGAAGGTCTGCGGCACGCTCTTTGAGTACAGGGGAATTCAAACACTGCCTCAATATAATCCGTTTCATTTGAAAAAGCAGGGAGCAATGGCAAATCCGATTAAAATTTTTGCGGGGCGAAGCAATACCGCTTTAGCCGAAAAAATTGCCGACTACCTCGGTACTTCCCTTTGCAACGCAAAGGTAGAAAATTTTTCAGACGGGGAAATCTCGGTCAACTATTTCGAGTCCATAAGAGGCTCCGACCTGTTCATTATTCAGTCGACCAATCCTCCCGCCGACAATCTGATGGAGCTGCTCATCATGATCGATGCCGCCAGACGCTCATCAGCCGCAAGAATCACTGCCGTCATCCCATATTACGGTTATGCCCGACAAGATCGAAAAGATCGCCCAAGGGTTGCCATAACCGCTAAACTTGTTGCAAACCTGCTTACCAAAGCAGGCGCGAACCGTATACTCACCATGGACCTGCATGCTGCACAGATCCAGGGTTTTTTCGACATACCGTTCGACCATCTTTATTCGAGTGTGGTGCTTATCGATCACATTCTCAAAATGAACCTCAACGGCAATCTCGTTGTCGCTTCACCTGACGTCGGCGGTGTAAAACTTGCGAGAGCTTTTGCAGAAGCCCTTGGAACCGACCTTGTCATTGTCGACAAACGGCGTCCAAAGGCAAATGTAGCCGAAGTCATGAATATCATTGGCGATGTGGAAGGCAAAGACGTTCTTCTGGTTGACGACATGATCGACACTGCAGGCACTCTTGTCAACGCAGCAAAAGCGATACAGGGTGCCGGCGGCAGAAAAGTATTCGCTGCAGCAACACACGGCATCCTTTCCGGTCCGGCCATTGACCGCATCAACGGTTCCGTGCTTGAAAAGGTCATCATCACCGATTCTGTCGTGACCGGACACGCCCCGTCACCAAAACTTGAAACCGTCACGGTAAGTAACCTTTTCGGTGAAGCCATCAAGAGAATTTACGGCGACGATTCGGTGAGCTGCCTGTTCGACAGTAAAAATCTTTCAAAAATCACCAACAATCATACTCAAGCGATAAAAGAGATCAAGGAATAGCATGGAAAGTATCGTACTCAACGTTGAACCTCGTATTTGTAACAAAAACGAAGCAAAAAAATTACGCAAGGAAGGCAAAGTTCCTGCAGTTGTATACCAGAAAGGGATAGCAACCGTTCATGTTTGTGTCAGTGAGCTCTCTCTCGATAAACTGGTGCATTCATCAGCATCACGCATCGTCGAGCTTGAGTTTCCTGACGGTGGAAAAAAACGCTCTTTTCTGAAAGATGTCCAGTTTGACCGGGTTACCGACCAGGTGATACATGCTGATTTTCAGTTTTTCTCTGCTGGAGAAGTTTTGGAAATGGAGATACCGACCAGCTTTACAGGAGAATCTCCCGGTGTCGTTGCCGGAGGAAACATGCAGGTCATCCAGCACACACTAACCGTAAAAGGCAAACCATCGAACATTCCGCAGCATCTTACCATCGATATTTCGGGACTGGAACTCGGCCAAACAATGCATATCAGTGAAATTCCTGCCGAAACTTTTGATGGAAAGTTCGAGATTATGGGTGATCCCGATACTCCCGTTGTGTCCATCCTTGCTCCAAAAGTAGAGGCTGAAGAACCCGAAACCGACGTTGAAGAAGCTGCAGAAGAAATCGACACCACCACCGAGGAGTAAGAGCTTCCTCTGCTTAAGAGAGTACTGAAAAGCTGCTTTTTGGGCAAAAAGCAGCTTTTTTTATGGAAAAAAGACAACCCGTCATTATCCGTGAAAGAGCCGTCTCAAAAAAAACAGCTTCCACTCTATGACCTGATTGTACCGGGACTGGGTCTCCTGCGGTTGAAAAAGAGAGGTTCAGGACTTTTCTTTCTTGTTTCATTTATCGCCTTTTTTGCCATACTCCTGTGGCGTCATGAATTGGTATTGATAAGCCTGCATTCTCTCTTTATCGGTATCACGCTCCTTGCCGTCTCACCGGAAAGCTTCCGGCAGGTTTTCACCCTGGAAATTCTCGAGTTCTGGGTAGCTGCGCTTTACGTCATCCTCGCCCCGCTGCTTCTGGCAGTTTTTTCCGTACGGACGTTGAAAAAAAACCTTGGAGGGAACCGGAATCACTCTGAGGGAGAATTGAGCCTCCGTGAAATCGGATGGCAATCCTTTAAAAAACACACTATCGCCCTCCAGGCGTCGGTTATTGTCTTCATCCTGTATTCGACCGCTTTTCTCGCTCCTTTTGTCTCACCGTTCAGCCCTTATGAACAACAGGATTTCCTTGTCACAGCATACCAGCAGCCCCTGGCCCGTGTCGATGCGCTTGTACTCGAAGAAAAGAAAGGGGTTACCATCCCGCTGCGTAAAGGAGACGCACTGAGTGACAAGCTCACCAATACCCTTATCGGCGATTTTCAGGTGCTGAAAACCCGAAACGAACCCAACAAGCTGCGCTTTGTCGACAGCTACCGGATCGAGGGTGAACAAGTCATTTACCAGCAAGGGCCGAGGGAGAAAACAATATCCGTCGAAGCACTTGCAGGCAACAAGGAATACAATGGAGGGAAACCCGGCTTCATTGTTTCGCGTTCGTTCTTTCTCGGAACCGACCAGTACGGTCGGGATATCCTGAGCAGGGTCATCTACGGGTCGAGAATCTCGCTGTCGATCGGATTCCTTGTCGTTCTGATCTCGGTCACCCTGGGCACGGTCGTCGGAGTTTCATCAGGCTATTTCGGAGGAATTGTCGACAACACACTCATGCGAATTGTCGATGTTTTGATAGCGTTTCCCGCCCTGTTCCTGATTCTCATTATCATCGCGACGTTCGGCAACTCGATCTTTCTGATTGTGATCACCCTTTCATTCACGGGCTGGATGGGCGTCGCCCGTATTGTGCGCAGTCAGGTGCTGTCGCTCAAGGAGCAGGAGTTTATTCTCGCCGCAAAATCGCTTGGCCTCTCAAACATGCGAATTATCTTCCGGCACCTTGTGCCTAATACACTGACGCCGGTTATCGTAGCGGCAACACTCCGGATCGGCAGTATCATCCTTACCGAAGCAGGACTATCTTTCCTCGGCCTCGGCGTCCAGCCCCCGACACCAAGCTGGGGCAACATTATCAACGAAGGCCGTGACAGCCTGCTCAACCACTGGTGGATTTCAACATTTCCCGGCATAGCGATACTCACAACCGTCGTATGCTTCAACCTGATCGGGGATGGTGTCCGCGATGCACTCGACCCCAGAATGCGAGGATAATGGATATCAGAGGAGATACGTTATGAAGAAAACAAAGAAACTGGAGCTCCTTGAGACGACTGTAACGCAAAGCGGTTACAAGCTGCGCTATGAAAAAGGAAACTTTCTGGGCGGTGACTGCCGGTTGAGAGAAGACAACATTATTGTCGTCAACAAGTTCCTGCCGATCGAAGGCAAGATATTCACCATCGCCCGCGTCCTGCACAAACTCAACTTTGCCGGCTGTGCTCCCGAAGTCAAAAAAATCATCGAAGATGCCGGATTCAACACAGTCAACCAGCTTCCCCTGATCAAAAATGAATAGGTACGATTATCTATAGAAAACAGCCAGCCAGATCGTCAGCTTGTTTTTTTCGGTCCAGAGCACTTTGTGTTTCGTATGCGCCGGGATGTTGATATAATCGCCGGCACGCAAAACAACCTCATCCCCGTTTTCAAACAGAATCGATCCCGATCCGTCGAGCACAATCACCCACTCCGATTCATCCTGGTCATACCAGCCGGTTTCCGGTGAAGCATGACCATCTGAAACGATACGCTCAATACGCACATTCGAAGACCGAACCAGGTCTTCAACGACTTCATCTGACAAGTCTTCCGGTAATGAGGAAAAGATGTTTTGAAATAACAACACTAAAAATAAAGGTGCTCGATAGTTTACATTTGCATGTTGCGCTTCATTGTTGACAGTTCGGACAGAAATAGCAGGTTCCACCCAAATACTGAATCTTTTCTATCTCAGCCCCGCACTCAGGACAAGGACGCCCAACGGCATTTTTGTCCATTTTGCGAATATAGCCTCCCGGATTGTTGTACAAGTCATATTCGTCATATCGGCCGCCCATCTCTGTAACCTCACCCACCGTATCGACAATCGCACTGTACAAGGTGTGTCGCTGATCTTTGTTCAGATCAGCAATCGCATGTCTGGGATGAAGATGAGCCCGAAAAAGAATGTCTTGAGCAATTGCATTGCCCAATCCCGGGATAATCTGGTCTTGTGTCAACAAGGATTTAGCACTTCGCTTCTTCCCATTCGTAAGATCATCCAACAGTGTATTGAAATAAGTAAAGGTAAACTCAGGCTCTATTGGCGTTGTTTTCATACCCATTATATACTGTCTTTTCTGCTCCTCGCCCTTCTCATAAAGCTCCATGGCTCCCCACATCTGAGTAGTCGCTGTGAGAAAAGAAT
>JAKSDC010000116.1 GCA_022360275.1 Chlorobiales bacterium | reverse complement strand
CACCTCTATAAATTGTCGCGAGCGCCTTGAGTACGAGGCGAACGGAGCGCAGAAACCGGAGTGTACACGTAGTACATGAGGATTTCGAGCACCGATCAACGAAGTAATCATGGTGCACAGCAAATTAATAGAGGTGCCCTACACTCAGCTGAGGAACAAAACAGGTTATGCAGGATTCTTATGAAACTCTGCCGGGCAGGGGTAAACAAAAAACAGTCAACGCATCGGTAACCAGAAGAAAAGCGTCTTATTTGCTGAACGCTCTCAGCAATCACCCGACCTATGCCGAGTTAAAACAGAAGATCGATTTTCCCGAAAACAGGAAGATATCCTCTCCCTTCCTGAATATTTCAGGCATACAGGGCTCCCTCTGTTCCCTGCTTGCCGTACAGTTGTTCAACGACCTGCAAGTCCCTCTCCTCATCATAAGTTCCCAGGCAACTTTTGACGTGTATGATAACGACTTTTCCGAGCTGCTCGACCCTGAAAAAGTTCACACCGTCTCAGACCAACTTTCGCCGGCACTCGGCGCCCTCTCCGGCAATCATCCAGTTGTTCTTCTTGCAACTTTTGACGATCTGGTGATTCCCCTGGAAAATCCTGACAGTTCGACAGCAAAGCTTTTTTCCCTTGAAACAGATCAGGATGCCGGTTACGACAGGTTGACGGATTTTCTTGTTCAAAACAGGTATCTCAGGACGGAATTCGCAGAAGAAGAAGGACAATTCTCAACCCGCGGTTCGATCGTCGACATTTTTCCTTTCGGTTCAAAACAGCCTGTTCGAATGGAGTTCTTCGGAGACACGGTCACCTCCATGCGCTCATTTGACACCAACAGCCAGCTTTCGGGAAACCTTCTCGCTTCGGTGGTTCTTACGGGCAATTTTTTTCACGAAAACAACAATGGTGATGGAGTTCCATCCTGGAATCTTCTGGACTATCTGCCGCCTCAAACGCTCATTGTGATTGATGATATCTCTTCTTTCAAAACTTTTGAACGCCGTGCTGTCGCTGAAAAAAAACTGGAGAATTTTCTCTGCCTCTCTATCAATCGTCTTGAAAAACAGATTCTCGATTTTCATTCAGAAGCCCAAACCAGGTTGAATGCAAACTTCAAGTTGTTTGCAAGGGAACTCAGCCTGGAAAAATCCGCAAAACAGCGTACCGTTTTTGTCGGCAGTTCAAAAAAGGAAATCGAGGAGCTTGCCGAATTCATCTCCGAGGAAATGCATGACATCCAAGAAGAAGTGCCGATTGAAATCAGCTGGATTGCCCTGAACCTGCATTCGGGATTTGTCTTCAACAACCTCGACGTCTATACCGAATCAGACATCTTCGGCAAGCTTCATACCCATAAATCTCATAAAAAAAGAGCTTTTAAAGGGGTATCTCTCAAAGATCTTCAGAAACTCAAGGTAGGAGACTACATCGTTCATGAAGATTACGGCATCGGCATCTTCAAAGCCCTTGAAACCATTGAGGTCGGCAATTCCGAGCAGGAAAGCGTACTCATAGAATATCAGGGTCGCGACGAGCTCTATGTCAACGTACAAAACATCCGTCTGCTCTCGAAGTACACCGCCTCCGAAGGCACGTCGCCGACCCTTTCGAAACTCGGGAGTCCCAAGTGGAAAGCGAAAAAAGAAAAGGTAAAAAAACGCCTCAAGGATATTGCATCGAAGCTTATAAAGCTCTACGCCAGGCGGAAGATGACTTCGGGGTTTGCTTTCGGTTCGGATTCGATATTCCAGAGAGAGTTTGAAGCGTCCTTCATTTTCGATGAAACTCCCGATCAGTTGAAAACAATCGAACATGTAAAACATGACATGCAGTCCCAGTCACCTATGGACCGCCTGATCTGCGGAGACGCCGGTTTCGGGAAAACTGAAATTGCCATGCGGGCCGCATTCAAGGCGGTCGAGTCGAAAAAACAGGTTGCCGTTCTTACCCCAACAACAATACTCGCCCACCAGCATGCCGAAACGTTCAAACGCAGATTTGAGAACTTTCCGGTCAATATAGCGGTGCTGAGCAGGTTTGTCGGCAGAAAAAAGCAAAAAGAGCTTGTTGAAAAAATATCACGCGGCCTTGTCGATATTGTCATCGGCACGCACCGGCTTGTTTCCAGAGACGTTGTTTTTCAGGATCTCGGTTTGCTGATAATTGACGAGGAACAGCATTTCGGTGTCGCCGTCAAGGAAAAACTGCGACAATTGTTTCCCGGCGTAGATACGCTTACCATTTCCGCAACTCCTATCCCGAGAACACTGCAATTTTCGATGCTCGGCGCAAGGGACTTGTCAATCGTATCGACCTCCCCACGAAACCGTCAACCTGTTGAAACAGTCATTACACAGTTCGATCCCGAGACAATTCGCACTGCCATAGAGCGGGAAATCAACCGGCGAGGCCAGGTTTTCTTCCTGCATAACCGAGTTTCGGGTCTCGACCAGATTCAGAACACCCTTCAGGAACTTGTTCCAAAAGCGAAAACCGGTATTGCACATGGTCAGATGCCCACTGCCGAACTTGAAAACGTCATGATGCATTTCATCAACCATGACCTGGATGTCCTCATATCGACGTCGATCATCGGCTCCGGCCTTGACATTTCCAATGCAAACACGATAATCATCAACCGCGCCGACATGTTCGGCCTCTCCGACCTTTACCAGCTTAGAGGCCGTGTAGGAAGAAGTGAACGAAAGGCTTACAGCTACCTTATCATCCCACCCGTCGATACCCTCAAAAAAGAAGCCATGCAGCGGCTTGCCGTCATCGAAAGTTTTACGGAACTTGGTTCCGGTTTCAATATCGCACTACGGGATCTGGATATCAGGGGAGCCGGAAATCTCCTCGGTGCCGAGCAGTCGGGAGCGATTCATGAACTTGGTTTCGACCTCTACCAGAAACTGCTTGAAGAAGCTGTCACAGAGCTTAAAACAGGCGAATTCAGCCGGCTCTTTACCGAGGACGAGTCACAGCCTGTTCAGATCCCCTGCAACACGGATATGGTTTTTTACTTCGATGCCCTTATTCCTGACTATTACATATCGGCCACTCAGGAACGCTTCTCGTTTTATGAAAAAATATCCAAAAGCTCGACCGATGAGGATATCGACGCCATACGGGATGAACTGCGTGACAGATTCGGGACTCTCCCTCAAGACGTGGAACATCTTATCGGCCTCGCAAAACTCAAAAACCTCTGCTCATCCATCGGTTTGGCAAAGGTCGACATGCAGCCCAGAACATTTACCATCTTTCTACCCGGGGAAAACCAGGCGGATTTTTACAACCAGCCTTTTTTCCAGGAACTGATAGCCTCGCTTCAGTCCGAATGGATGCATGTTTACAATCCCCGCTTTCAGCAGGGCAAAAAAATGAAACTTCTCCTCCATCACCCGCCAGACTCTAACCCGGAGCCAACCAACCTCATGGAACAGTACCGTTCTCTTCTCAAAAAACTCAGCAAGTCCTGAAACACAGGTAATGCCGGCAGCCCATCTTGAACAGCAATACAAGACATAAAAAGTCCTATTTTAGCAACTTTTAGAGAACTGAAAAAGGTTACAATTTCTGAGGATGTGAATACATAAACAATAAACCATATAGCCATGTTTGTATATATAAATGATCAAAAATACGAAGCCCATACAGGCGAACGCCTTATAGATATTGCCCGTAACAATCATTCGCATATAGGTTATTTCTGTGGCGGCAACGGCATATGCCAGACCTGTTACGTAAAGGTGTGGGAGGGAATGCACCTGCTCTCTCCTCTGAGCGACAGAGAAAAAGCCATGCTCTCGGATACGCTGATTGATGAAGGAATAAGGGTGGCATGCCTGACCACCCTTGAGAAACTTGGGACGGTAAAGCTGCTGACGACGGTAGAAGAGGTCAAAAGAACCTTCGAGACACGACCGCTCGACCTCATTCCCTACCAGGCAAAAATGGGATGGGAGTCACTGATCAAGTTCCCTGAAACCATCGCAATGCAGGCCCAAAGATTTTCCGAAGGCAATTTGAGTACCTGGCAGCTCATTACCGATGTGGCCGGGGCCATAGCCGGAGCCTTTGAACTGATCGGTATGGCGATTCAGGGCTCTCTGGGCTGGCAGGAAAAAACAAAAACCTTTACCAGGGAATATGTTGGAGAGAATCCTGCCGAAAAGGAAAACGGTGAGGAGCAACAGGCAGCCGAAAATGCAAAAAAAACCTCTCCTGAAATACACGAGTCCCTGAAACTGCACAAACATGCTCCGGTGAACTGACGCCGGAGCAACGGGGAGAAAAGCCTGTCACCCCCTGTTATTGAGAAAACGGCCTCGTTGCAGAAAAAATAATTATATTTGATTAGCGAGGTGTTTTATATGCAGAAAAGAATAAAGAAATAACAAAACGGTACGATTATGCGAATGTATATCAATGACATGCCTTGCGAAGCACAGCCTGGGGATATTCTCCTCGATGTAGCCAAGCAAAGCAAAAGCCATATCGGCTATATTTGCGGCGGCAGTGGTGTATGCCAGAGCTGTTTTGTCTATGTAGAGGAAGGGATGGATTGTTTATCTGAACGCAGTGACGTTGAAAAGGCTTTTATTTCCGACAAGCTCACCGAAGCAGGAGGAAGACTGGCTTGTCAGGCGAAAATCGTAAAGGACGGCACTATACGGGTATTGTCGAGAGCGGAAATGTTTCGGCGTATAGTTCTCGGCCTGAACGTTCCCGGTTTTGTCACCTACGCACAAACCATCGGTTACAACGTCATTAACCAGCTGCCCTCGGGAATAGGCAATATTGTCAATCGTGTCAGGGAAGGCAAACTTAATCCTGTAACATCGATCCAGAATATCGCCAAAGGTCTGGGACCCGCATCGCAGTTGGTCAGCCGGAATATTTTCGAAACCTTACCGTTCCTTCAGGCTCCGGCAAATATGGTCGGTGCCGGTACAAAAGGGTTGATTGACAGTGCATCGAACACGCTTTGCAACATATCAGGCGGCACGTTGCATCTTCCGGGCACAACATGCCAATCCTGCGAGGAGGAGCCAGCCGTGGAAAGGGTTCATATTAAAGCAAGCCTCGCAAAGAAATAGCCGGTTGTTTCCAATAGGAAAATCGGGCATGGGGAGGCGGGATCATGTTTCACAAGGTGAAACAGAGATGCTGGTTTCATAGGGAAAAGGAGTTTGTCAGGTTTCATGGAGTGTCGGGGCAGAAACGGAAATCAAATGAAATGACAAAGAGTGGATGGAGTATACGGTTGTTATTTTGCGCTTTGATCCTGAGAAAGACCTTTCACCCTATTATCAGGAGTTTTTTGTAGATGCTGCTCCATATGAGAGGGTGCTTGACGTATTGCTGAAAATCAAGTCTGAACAGGATAGTACACTTGCATTGAGAAAATCATGCGGCCATGGAGTCTGCGGAAGCGATGCAATGCTCATTAACGGGGAAAACCGTCTGGCCTGCTCCACGCTGGTCCGGGATTTGCAGGGCAACCGTATCAGGGTCGAACCCCTCCCTGGAGCGCTCGTCGAGAAAGATCTTATCATCGACACGGATCCTTTCTGGAAAAAATATCAGGAAGTCATGCCTTATTTTGTCAACGACGAACCCCCGCCTGACCGGGAACGGCTTCAAAGTCCTGCCGAACATGGGATGATCGAAGAATCCACCCGATGTATTCTCTGTGGCGCCTGTACCCAGGCCTGCCCGACTTCCTGGTCAAATGAACACTATCTCGGACCCGCCGCTCTTCTGAAAGCATACAGGTTCATCTTTGACTCCCGTGATCTTGCAAAGCTGGAGCGGCTCCGGAAAATCGCTTCGGATCATGGAATATGGAAATGCTATACCGTCTATAATTGTGTAGAAGCCTGCCCAAAGGAAATCGACATTACCTGGCACATTACCCGGCTGAAAAAAGCTTCGCTCGGCACCTAAGCAAAATCCTGCCGACTTTTGAGCGGAAACAGTGTAACACCGGAAACATTTTCTCGTAAAAACAATGGGATACAGCGGAGAATTTGAAGGCATCGAGTTTGATTTAGGCATCAAAACCCTGGAACGATGGCTTATCAAGCCGGATAAAAAAATGAACATCGCTCTTGGGATTCCTAAAGAACGGGCCAATGATGAACGCAGGGTGGCGCTTTCCCCCGCAGGAGTCAAGATCCTCACTGAAAACGGTGTACGGGTACTTATAGAAAAACGTGCCGGTTCAGCCAGCAATTTCAACGACGAGGAGTATGCCGAGGCAGGCAGCTATATCACAGATTCACCGGAAACGCTTTATGAGAATGCCAACGTCATTTTAAAAGTCTCTCCGCCCCAACCCGAGGAAGCTGTTCTTTTCAAACAAAACCAGATGCTGATTTCAGCACTTCATCTCGGTTCGGTAAACAAATCTCTTATCGGCACATTTCTTGAAAAAAACATTACCGCACTCGGTTTCGAGTTCATTGAAACACGGGATGGCGAACTCCCTATTGTGAGGACATTGAGCGAAATAGCCGGATCACTTGCCATCCAGACTGCCGCCAAATATCTTGAAACAGGCTATGGAGGAAGCGGTATACTGCTTGGAGGAATTGCCGGCGTTCCTCCGGCGCACATCACCATTATCGGCGCCGGCACCGTAGGGTTGTTTGCCGCTCAGGATGCTCTTGGACTTGGAGCGCAGGTTACGGTCATTGACAAGGAGATCAATCGGCTTCGTCGTTTCGAGGCGTTTTTCAACCGCCATATTGTCACTGCCATCGCGAACGATCACTACATTTCCGAGGTAGCCAGAATATCCGACGTCATGATAGGAGCGCTCAGCCCCAAACAGAAAGTCATCAAGTACATCGTCAGCGAAGATGTCGTTAAAACCATGCGGCCCGGCTCGGTTATTATCGATGTATCAATTGACCAGGGAGCCTGTTTTGCAACCAGTAGACACACTACGCACACAAATCCGATATTTGTCAAGCATGGCGTCACACATTATTGCGTACCGAATATCCCTTCGGCTGTTGCAAGAACCGCTTCATTTGCCCTGACCAATACTTTACTCCCTTTTCTGATGAAACTGACGGCGTATGAAACCATCACGGAAATCCTCTGGAACAGCCACAGCCTGCGTAAAGGAACCTATACGTTTAAAGGGTATGTAACTCAGAAACCTCTTGCCGAGATCACCGGACTCCCCTGTCGTGAAATCGATATGTTGCTGGCAACAGGATAACAATGTCTCAGCTGACGCTTCCCCTGTAACTCTATAAATATTCCAACGGTTCGCCCAGTTGCCTGGAAACGTAGGATGCACAGGAAACTCCTGAGTAGGTTACCGCTATGACGCCCTGTCCGGGAAAAGTACTGTCTCCGACAGCGTAGAGATCCTTGACAGAGGTACGATTCTGTGGTTTCTGCAAGACATTCTGACCTGGATAGAGAAGAGGGCCATACGAACCCTTGTAACGGTTGAGGTAGCGTTGACTGGTTAGAGGAGTTGCAAAGAGTTTTACTTCAAGGGCATCGGCGAGCCCGGGGAGAATTTTTTCAGTCCTTTGAACCACCGAATCCCCATAAGCTTCTTTTGCTGTCTTGTAATCACTCCCCCTCTTTTTGTAGTTATCCCATCGATCCATCTCGTCCGTCACGAATGCATGGACAACATGTTTGCCGACCGGTGCAAGCGAAGGGTCAAGAAGAGAAGGCGCTGAAATGTATATTGTACCCCCGAGTTCTTGATACCGCTCCCAGTCATCGACAAGTACATGATGCACATGAAAATCTTCGGGCACAGCACCAGCATCAACACCAAGATACAATTGGAACCAGCTTGGTGCACGAAGAAACCTGTCTTCAGGAACATTGTAGTCCGTTTTTTTTATCAGACGGTTAAACGTATCCCAGACGGTAGCGTTCGATATAACCGCTTTGGCCGTAAAAACCTCTCCGTTACTGAGCCTCACTCCTTCAGCCCTACCGTCTTTCAGAACAATCTCTTCAACATCACAACCAAGCTCAACCGCGCCGCCGAATTTCCTTATTCCTTCACATAAACCTGCTGGAATTGCACCTGATCCTCCCACAGGATAGTTGATTCCGCCATGATGACGATCTGCAAGACAGATCCCTGCATTGACGAGCGGCGTCGATACAGCGTCTTGAACAGCCCATGAGTAGGATTCTATATCGACAAACTTAAGCAACTCGGCATCCTTGATGTATTTCCTTGCCGTTTCTCCCATCGACTTGAAGGTTTTGACGGCAAGTGCCATTGTTTTACCGGGATTCTTGACACCTACCTGAAGAACATGCACGAAGTCCTCGAGGGAACCGGCCGGAAGCGCACTGAGAATATCGTAGACTGCCTCCAGCTCCTGGTAAAAGGCCCGTATACCTTTCTCCTCATGCGGAAAACGGCTTATCAGCACACTGAGAAACCGCTCCCTTTCATAAAAAACAGGCACTTCAAATCCGTCGGGAAGATGATAATGAATCTGCACAGGATCGGGTATGGTTGCGAGACTAACTCCAAGCCGTTCAAATATCCGGGCATGAAGATTGAGCGTCCCACTTCTTTCGGCTTCAGCAAAACCGTAAAACACAGAAGCTCCGACATCAAACGTATAACCCCGATGGAAAAATGAAGCACAACTCCCTCCCGGATAGTTGTTTTTTTCAAAAGTCAGCGTAGCAAACCCCTTTTCCTGCAGCAGCGCCGCAGCAGTCAACCCGCCGATCCCGGCCCCTATAACGATTACGTCAGCAGAATATGCCATGAGTAATAGCTTACTCCAATTATTCTCGCCCTAAACTCTATTAAAATATATTCTTATATTTCAGTTTATTATCCTATTATCCGAAGAAAAGTAGTTAAGAGCACGATCAGGTTACTGAACACTTATCGAATTACGAACATGCCGAGTTCCCCGAATAAAAAAAACGTTCCGGAGCAAGAAAACACACTTTCCGAAAAGGAAAAAATTAAACAGCAGGAGTTCCAGGAAGAGGCGGTCGAACACATTAATGCACTGTACAATTATGCATTACATCTGACCATGAATCCTGACGATGCCCACGACCTGGTGCAGGAAACCTACCTCAAAGCATATAAATTTTTCGATTCCTTTGAAAAGGGAACAAACTGCAAAGCATGGCTGTTTAAAATCCTTAAAAACAATTACATCAACAAATTCAGGAAAAACGCCCGTGAGCCGGGCAAAGTTGATTATGATCTGATAAAGGATTTTTACCACACAATCAAGGATACACAAAGTGACAATGAGGATCTCAACGCTGGTTATTTCAGATCCCTGATGCATGATGAAGTGTACCAGGCATTGAGCTCTTTGCCGGAAGAGTTTAAGGAAGTTATACAATTATGTGATATAGAAGGTTTTACGTACGAGGAAATTGCAAACATGGTTGAAAGCCCGATAGGAACGGTAAGATCAAGGCTGTACAGAGGAAGAAAGCTTTTACGCAGCAAGCTGAATGATTTTGCAAAAAAACACGGATATAACACCGACGACGAAGAAACCCGGGAGTAATCACATAACACACGAATTAATCAGTACAATGAATTGCACACAAGCCCAGGCCCTTATGAGCGCAGCAGTGGATGGAGAACTGACGCTCAAAGAACAAAAGGGTTTTGAAAAACACATCCTTACCTGTTCCTTCTGTTTCAATGAATTCAAGGAAGCCCAAAAAACAAAAAGCATCATCAGGGAAAAGATCATCAGGTTCAAAGCACCTCAATCCTTGGTTAACTCCATCCTGAAACTTAGCGATACTCCACTCTGACCCCACTGAAACATTACTCTCCTGGCAGGAAATCGGGAAAATTTTCTTCAGCGGGAAGAAAATCTTCTCTGTGCTTTTGATTTGTATAAATAAATAACTATATAGTCACCACAAGAATCAATTCCCCCCCATAAATGCAGCGCTCCTGACAGCACTGAACTAACTCATAACTGATGGGCGAAAAAATCATAATCGACGAAGAAGAGGTAAAAAAATGGAATCTCAAAGTGCCTGATGAGATGCTGACTGCAGTTGCCAATCGCTTCAAGCTGCTTTCAGAACCTATGCGTCTTAAAATCCTCAGAACCCTCTGCGAAAGCGAAAGAACAGTTCAGGAAATTGTCAACCAGATCAATGCAAGCCAGGCAAATGTGTCTAAACATCTCGCTCTCATGCATGACAACGGCATTGTGAACCGAAGAAAAGAGGGTTTAAAATGCTATTACAGCATCGCTGATGACAGTATCATTTTCGCCTGCTACCTTATCTCAAAAAGTGTCGTTGAAAATCTCCAGGACAGACTGAGCTGGCTCCAAAAAGTCGAAAGCTGACGACCTCTGATTCTAAACCGCTCCTTTCAGAAGAATCCCGTAAACGCCGCCTTAACAATTGTTAAAAATTAAATTCCAAAAAAAAAGCCTGCCGCCAGATCATTTTCTGCTTATACGCGCCCAATGTTCGCCTGCCCCACATCACTATCAGCGCATAACACCTTTTTTCAACCTCATTTCTGTCGCAAGCCGTGTCACACAGTATGACACATTGGCGCAATTATTTCCCATAATCTGACAATATTCCGGCCTTATACAGGAAAACCTATAAGAAAACCCGTTTGGCACGCAGTTTGCTGGATATAGAAATAGAATTGTGTGTGGTACGCCGCGCACGCACAGCAAAAAAATCTTAATGAGTGATCATAGAAAGGAGGAAATTATGTTAGTTAAACTCTCAAAAGACCCACTGAAAATGTTTGATGATATTTGGGAAGGCACCCAGTTACCTGCAACATCTGCATTCAAGGTAGATATATCCGAAGACGAAGATGCCTTTTATATAGAAGCTGAAATACCGGGATTGAAAAAAGAAGATATTTCACTGGGAGTCGAAGAAGATGTACTGACCATCAAGGGAGAAAGAAAAAAGGAAACCGAAGAGCAAGGCAAAAACTACCATCGCGTTGAAAGAAACTATGGCAGCTTTTCCCGCAGCTTCAATCTCGGGGAGCTGATAGATCAGGAAAATATAGAAGCTTCTTTTGAAAACGGCGTCCTGCATGTAAGTCTCCCAAAAGCTCAGCAGGTCAGAAAAACCAAAGAAATAACAATCGAGTAATTAATCACAACAGGCTGGCCTCTCACAAGGCCCTCTTCATAATAATACGGGGCCTTGCTTACAGCATGCCTAAAAAACAAGGAATTAATTATGGGTAAAATTATTGGAATTGACCTTGGCACGACAAACTCCTGCGTTGCAATAATGCAGGGAACGCAGCCAACGGTCATTGAAAACTCTGAAGGCTACAGGACGACCCCGTCAATGGTGGCATTCACCAAGAATGGAGAACGTCTTGTGGGCCATGCCGCAAAACGCCAGGCAATAACCAACGCGCAGAACACCATTTTCTCCATCAAGCGCTTTATGGGGCGGAAATTTGACGAGGTCCCTAATGAAAAAAAAATAGCCCCTTATAAGGTGGTGAATGCCAATGGGGAGGCCAGGGTGGAAATTGGCGATAAAACCTATTCGCCCCAGGAAATCTCCGCCATGATCCTGCAGAAAATGAAGCAGACCGCCGAAGACTTTCTGGGAGAAAAGGTTACTGAGGCGGTTATTACCGTACCGGCCTACTTCAATGACGCACAGCGGCAGGCAACAAAAGATGCTGGAAAAATTGCCGGGCTCGAGGTTAAACGTATTATTAACGAGCCAACTGCAGCGTCCCTTGCATACGGGCTGGACAACACAAAAGAAAACGAAAAAGTTGCCGTATTCGACCTTGGCGGCGGTACGTTCGATATCTCGATTCTTGAACTCGGGGATGGTGTTTTCGAAGTAAAAGCAACCGATGGTGACACTCATCTTGGTGGAGATGATTTTGATCAGAAAATCATCGACTATCTTGCAGATGAGTTCAAAAAACAGGAAGGGATCGATCTCAGAAAAGATGTGATGGCACTGCAACGGCTGAAAGAAGCTGCAGAAAAAGCCAAGGTCGAACTTTCTTCACGTACCGACACCGAAATCAACCTCCCGTTCATCACGGCAACCCAGGAAGGCCCAAAGCACCTTGTCATCAACCTGACAAGATCAAAGTTCGAAGCGATGTGCTCCGACCTGTTTGACAGTCTGATCGAGCCGTGTAAACGGGCAATCAAAAACTCCAAGGTAAAAACCAGTGATATCGACGAAGTGGTACTTGTCGGTGGCTCTACCAGAATTCCGAAGGTACAGGCCATCGTTAAAGAGCTTTTCGGCAAAGAACCAAACAAAAGTGTGAACCCCGACGAAGTCGTGGCTATAGGTGCTGCAATACAGGGCGGGGTGTTGAGCGGTGACGTCAGTGATGTACTGCTTCTCGATGTAACACCGCTCTCGCTCGGCATTGAAACTCTTGGAGGAGTCATGACCAAGCTGATTGATGCAAACACGACGATCCCTACGAAAAAGCAGGAGATTTTCTCCACGGCTGCGGACAATCAGACTTCGGTTGAAGTACATGTTCTCCAGGGAGAACGACCAATGGCTGCGGACAATAAAACTCTCGGGCGCTTTCATCTGGGGGATATTCCTCCGTCTCCGCGTGGAGTTCCTCAGATCGAGGTGGCGTTCGATATCGACTCAAACGGCATTCTTCACGTTTCGGCCAAGGACAAAGCCACAGGCAAGGAACAAAGCATCCGCATCGAAGCCAGCGGCAAACTCAGTGAGGCCGAGATCGAAAAAATGAAAGAGGATGCAAAACAACATGCAGCCGAAGATGAAAAGCGCAAAGAAGAAATCAATGTTAAAAACAATGCCGATGCGCTTATTTTCAGCACCGAAAAACAGCTGAAAGAACTTGGTGACAAAGTTCCCGACGATAAAAAAGCAGAGATTGAATCTGCTCTTGAAAAACTCAGGGAAGTTCACAAGTCCGGAAACATCGATTCGATCAAACCGGCAATGGATGAACTGAATAAAGTCTGGAACGATATTGCCTCTGTGATGTACCAGTCGCAATCAAGCGAGACGCCGCCAGCACCCGGGCCGGAAGCAGCCGAAACAAACGGCAGCGACAAAAAAGGAAAGGGTGACGGCGAGGTCGATGCCGAATACGAAGTTATCGACGGCGACGATAAAGACAAGTAAGCCGGGTTCTAGAACATACCAAGGAGAAAAAGGGATTCAGCCGGAATCCCTTTTTTATTTGCCACTGTTTTAGTAACTTAGGCTATGTATTTTCTTATGCTGGTGTTTTAATTTTCCGCAATTTAAACACTTTTATGATGCAATCAGCTGTCTGGTCCGGCAATGCCCTTCATAAAGTTGCCAAGTATTTCATAACCTCTGCGAAAAGAGACTCTTACGGAAGGCTGCAGCTTACCATATCTCCTGCTTCCGGGAGAAGAAAACTTGCCCCTACAAACGAACTGATCGAGCAGTTGAAAGAAGGTGAAATTCAGTTGTTCGTTCTTACAACCCAGCCAGATATTGCAATCGACGTTCCACAAAAAGTGCTGGACAACGAAAACCGCTATGTCATTGACTTCGATAAACGCGGCATCAAATGGACAATGCGTGACATACCGGTCTTCTACGACAATCTACGCGACCAGCTTTGTGTGGAAATAGACAAGGAAACCTATACACTTGACCAATTCTTCAAGTAGTAGTAAGCCAAGAAGTCGATGTCCGGAGCAACCGTGATGTCCCGGATAGCCGAACAGCAAAAAAAGAGGCTGTCTCATAAGTCGTCAATTATGAGGCAGCTTTTTTTGTTTGTATTTGATTTCACGGGGTAGGCCCGAGGATGACAACCAGGAAGGATATTAAAGATTGCCCTTCAGTCAGCGTACATCGTCACTGAAGTTTCCCGCCAACAATTTTTGCCTCATTTGAATTCGGATACAGCTGGACCAGTTCCCTGTAACGAACCTTTGCATTGGTGGAGTCACCTATATTCTCAAATGCAAGGCCTTGCTTGAAGTATGCCGACGGTCTTTTGTCACCTTCAGGGTATTTTTCAATAACCAGTTGATATTCAAGAATAGCTTTCTCAAACCATTTCTCATTGTAATAGGTCTCCGCAATGTAATACTGTGCATCATCGGCAAGTGGAGAAGAAGGATAGTTATCGAGAAGCAGTCCAAGCTCTTTTCTTGCAGAAGGATAGTTATAGCTCTCAAAATACTGCACACCTGCATTATACAACCCCTGATCATCTATTGCAGGCACAGAAGAGGAAGCATCACCGGAAGGAACCCCGGAACCGTCAGCAGGCACTGTTCCTTCAGCCCCCTGCTGGCTCCCCTCCGGAAGCGTAACCTTCTCGAGAGCCGGAGACGTACCCGTTGTATCAGCCGAAAGAAGCGCTTGATCCGTACCGGCTGCGCCGGTCTGCCCTTTGGATCCATCTAACTTGAACCGCAGTTCCTCAATGGTCCCCTGCAATTGGGCAATTTCGTCACGAAGTTTTTCAACTTCGGAATACACTTCAGCAGTCTCGCCACCGGACTTCTGCGTTTGTGTCTTCAGTTCCTTGACATCGTCCTGGAGCATATAAAGATCGGTCTTGGAAGCACATCCCGTCGCCACAACGCCCACTAAACACAACACAACTATTCCACTGTTTATTCTCATCGCAGTTCCAACTTTTTCGTACGCACAAGTGTCTGCATCTTTTCAACAAACACCTGCGACCGTTATGAGCAAAATACTATTTTGCAACAAAATGTGCACGCCTGTTCTTTGCCCAGGCAGCCTCATTGTGTCCCGGATCAAACGGCCTTTCCTCTCCAAAACTTACCGTCTCCATTCTTGCAGCTCCGACTCCCGCCCTTTCAAGAAAACTTTTTGTCACCTCAGCACGCCTTTCACCAAGCGCCATATTATACTCATACGTTCCCCTTTCGTCACAGTGACCCTCTATCATTACCGAAACGCTCTGATTTTCTACCAGCCAACTGGCATTGTTTTTCAACTGGCTTACCGCCACTTGGTCGAGTTCCGCACTGTCAAACTCGAAAAATACATCCTTCACCATTCTTCGGGCCTCTTCAAGAAGCTCTGCCTGTGCAGCCGAAGCGTCATATTCCTGAACCGTATCCTCAACACGTGCAGTCTCGCTCGATTTCGATGCACATCCTGCTACAGAAACAGCAGCAATAGCCCAGCATAACAGTAATAGCTTTTTCATAGTTTAATCTTCTCCTGATAATGGTAATGAGAAACAAAAAGAAAGAGCAAACAGTACGTAAGCTGCTTGCCCTTCATGTATAATGATAACACAAGACAGTTACTGAACAACAAAATGTGCCCTTCTGTTTTTAGCCCATGCTGCCTCATCATGACCGGGATCGAAAGGACGCTCTTCACCGTAGCTTACTGTCTGCATACGTGAAATATCCACACCTGCGTTGACCATATAACTTTTTACGCTTTCAGCTCTTCTCTCTCCAAGAGCCATATTGTACTCGCTAGTTCCCCTCTCATCACAATGTCCCTCGATGATGATGCTTGCGTTCGGGTTTTCCATCATCCATTGAACGTTCTCCTCCAGCTGGCTCCGGGATGCCGCATCAAGCACCGAGCTGTCATAGGCATAAAAAACGTCGCCAAGCTCAGCTGTTGGCGCTGGCGGTGGCGGCGGTGGAGTATCGACAACAACCTTTACACAGTTATTACCACAACCAACAAAAAACAACATGGACGGAATAAGAAGCTTTTTAAACACAATTCTGAAAGATTTCATCTCCTCCCCTCTTTCCTGGTTAGTGGAAGACTGCGTTCTGCTGTTGAGCACCAAACCGCCATACCGCAGCATGCAGAACCGGCATGCTACGGCAGTAACGGAAAGACCAATCGGTCATCCTCTTGCTGGCTGAGGAGGTGGTGGTGGTGGAATTACCACGGGTGCTGGTTCTGGCGGTGGTGGTGGTGCAACCACTTCTTCACAACACCCACAACCGATAACAAACAGCAGGGATGGAACAACCAGCACTTTAAGCAAGATTTTGATAGCTTTCATGTTGCTTGATGTTTTAGGTTAGTAGAAACTGCCTTCAACGAAATGAAGACCAACACGGTTGCATTTGCTCGCCTGCCAGATTGAGACTCCTCTGGTTTCGACCATCTGCATTCATAACATAAAGTTTTTTTATTCCACTTCTGTCAGAACTGAACACAATCATGGTTCCGTCAGGCGACCAGCTCGGAGCTTCGTTATGCCGGGCTCCGTACGTCAGTTGTTTCAACCCTGTTCCGTCCACATTTACTGTAAATATATTGATTTCCCCGTTTTTTTGCATAGTAGTATATGCAATTTTATTACCAAAAGGCGACCACGCGGGCTGAGTATTGTATTTTCCCTGGAAAGTAAGGCGCGTTACCGCCCCTGAATTCAGATCTTTAATGAAGATCTGAGGATTACCATGCCGCGAAGACACAAAAGCCATTTTACTTCCGTCAGGAGAAAAAGAAGGCGAAACGTCTATCATGCTGTGCCTTGTCAGACGGCGGACAATGGAACCGTTGTTGCGCAGCAGGTAGAGCTCCTGGTTACCGTCGAAAGAAAACGTCGTTGCGAGCTCAAGGGAACCGTTTCTCCATGCCGGATCGATT
>JAKSDC010000178.1 GCA_022360275.1 Chlorobiales bacterium | reverse complement strand
TTAATTGCAGTACGAATCCCTTTAGTTATCCACGGTTTGGATAATTGCTTTAATCTTCTTTTAGATAAAGTTTTAAAGCGTGCGTGTTTATTGAGTATTTTGTTACATTTGTTGTAAAAGGATGAGAATGTTCTATCAACATTGACATTGTCTTCGGCTTTTTCGAACGCAAGGGTAAGTGCGAGCGTTACCGCTGTGACCATGTTGACCCAGAGGATCTGTACGGCTGTGACCGGCAATGTATAGCCCAGTGCTACAGCGAAAAGGATACTGAGTGCTTCGCCTCCGTTGGTCGGCAGGACAAAAAGGATGGATTTCTTCAGGTTGTCATATACCGTGCGTCCTTGCTCGACGGCGCTGGCTATTGTAGCAAAATTGTCGTCGGCAAGTATCATTTCAGCCGCTTCCCTGGAGACCTCTGTTCCTTTCTGCCCCATTGCAATGCCTACGTCGGCCCTTTTCAGTGCCGGGGCGTCATTGACGCCGTCTCCTGTCATAGCTACAACTGAGCCGTTGGATTGGAGGGCTTTGACCAATCTGATTTTATGTTCGGGGCTGCTGCGTGCAAAAACGTCGATTTTTTTGACCTTTTGCTGCAGTTCCTCATCGCTCATCGCTTCAATTTCAGTTCCTGTCAGAGATGTCAACCCGTCTCCGATACCGGTCATTTTTCCAATGGCCTTGGCAGTATCGGCATGATCGCCGGTGATCATCTTAACACGGATGCCAGCCTGCTGACAGCGCTTGACCGCAATGACAGCTTCGTCTCTCGGAGGGTCTATCATGCCGACAATTCCGATCAGCGTGAGTCCGGATTCTGCGTCCTGAAATGCCAGCGTTCTTTGTTCAGGCGTTGTTTTTACAGGCTATGGCAAGCAACAGCTGGCCCTTGGCAGCCATTTTTTGTGTGATGTTTGCCCAGTAGGGATAATCAAGGGGTTCATCGGTTTCTTCTCGCCGTTGATTCGTACAGCGTTCAAGGACTATTTCGGGGGCTCCTTTCAGGTAGATAAATGCCTTGTCGGTATGATCGTGGTGCAGGGTCGCCATAAAACGGTGTTCCGATTCAAACGGGATCAAATCGATTCTTGGCCAGTTTTGCTGTTCCGTATCAGGGTCATAGCCTGCTTTTTTCCCAAGGACACAGAGGGCTCCTTCTGTCGGATCTCCGGACAACACCCATTGTTCATCGCGAAAATCAAGGGTTGCATCGTTGCACAGCATGGAGATATGCGCAAGAGCCTTCATCTGAGGATGGCTCTGGAGATCGACTTCTTGTTGATCAAGATGAAATGTTCCATGAGGGTCATAGCCTGAACCTGTCACTTCGAAAAGTTTTCCCGGAAGAGCGACCGATCTGACAGTCATTTCGTTACGAGTCAACGTTCCTGTTTTGTCCGAGCAGATGACCGATACCGACCCAAGGGTTTCAACCGCCGGCAATCTGCGGATTATGGCTTTTCT
>JAKSDC010000174.1 GCA_022360275.1 Chlorobiales bacterium | reverse complement strand
TCCTGCAGGAGTACAGCTGCCCATGCATGAACATCCGGTAATCAATGCGGGTGTTTTAACAAAAGGGACGCTGACCGTTACAACAAAAGAGGGGCAAGTGCTGCATCTTCAGGCTGGGGATTCAATTGTGGAAGTTGTTGACACATGGCATTACGGGAAAAATAATGGAAGTGAAACTGCGGAAATTATTGTTTTCTATGCCGGCATTCAGGGAGAGCCCATAACCATCAAGGCGACTGAAAGAAATTGAGGCGGATGCCTGTTTCTTAAGGCATCAGGTAAAGGTAGTCGTAATGAATGAGGGGCTTCTCTCCTTTTTTGCCCAGCAGCTCCTTTGTCTTTTCAGAGCTGTATTGTGCCATGCCGTAACCTATGGCTTCTCCGTTCCCGGAGCATATCTTGATAATATCTCCCTTGAAAAACGTTCCGATGACCGATTCAATGCCTATGGGCAGAAGGCTGTTGGCACGCTTTTGGGAGCGCAGGGCGGTTTCAGCGCCTGCATTGACGGTGACCGCTCCTTTTTCAAGGCCTTCGCTGTGAGCGATCCAGCGTTTACGGCCATGGACGGGTTTTTGCGGGATAAATCGTGTTCCAACTTCTTTTCCGCCGAGAATATCGAGAAGAATGTCGGGGGTTTGCCCATTGGCGATATGAACGGTAATTCCGAAACGAGCCAGCTTGTGAGCAATATGGCATTTTGTCAGCATGCCGCCTCTGCCGAATTCCGATTTTCCGGGTTTGATATACTGGTGAAAATGTTCGGTGGCAATGTCGATGTTGCTGATGACAGCGGGGTTCTTTTCTTCATGGGACATATCAAAAAGTCCATCAACATGTGAAAGAGTGATATGGGCATCGACCTGCATCATGGATGCAATCATTCCCGAAAGCTCGTCGTTGTCCGTGAACATAAGCTCCGTTACGGAAACCGCATCGTTTTCATTGATAACCGGAATAATTTCCTGTTGCAAAAGCGATGCGAGGCAGGTTCTGATATTGAGATAATGAAGACGATCCCGAAAATCGCTTTTTGTTACCAGGATTTGTGCTATAGTCAACCCACGTTGCTCAAAAAGGTCGGCATAGGTGTTTATAAGCCGTATCTGTCCGGTTGAAGAAAGTACCTGCCGTGAGGCAACCAGGGAAAGGTTCGAGGGAAGCCGGACTATCGAGCGTCCGGCACCTACTGCGCCGGAAGAAACAAGCAGAACCTCAACCCCCAGGTTACGCAGTTCCGCAATCTGCGTTACAAGCTGATCCAGTATTTGCAGGTCCAGTTTCCCCTGCTCGTTTGTAATGACATTGGTGCCGACTTTGACGACGACTTTGCGATAGAGCGGTTGCGACATAGAATTTAAGGCATGGATTCCCGGCTGAAATGCAGTCCGGCAACGCCGATGATGATCAAAACAAGCGAGACTATTTTCTGTACGTTAAATGATTCGCCGAAAAGCACAATACCGACAAGAGTTATAAGGGCTGTCCCGGCTGCCGCCCAGATTGCGTAGGTCATCCCTACGGGAAGAGCTTTCAGGGCCAGCGTGAGAAATGTAAAGCTAAAGCCGTAAAAAATAAAAATTGAGGCTGACGGAAGCGGTTTTGAAAATCCTTCCGAAAGTTTCATGGAAGTTGTTCCGGCAACTTCCATGATGATTGCAATGAACAGATATATCCAGTGCATGGCATAGAAACAGCTAAGGTGTTAATTGGTTTCTGTGTCTGCTTTCATAGTAATAGACAAACACTGACATCAGCAGGTTACTGGCCAGAATGACGGCGAATACTACTGGAAGCAGCAGGTTAGAATTGAACACACTGCTGTTCAAAAGCGTGAAGGCCATAACCGCAGTTGCCAAACCTCTCGGTATGAGTCCCAGGGTTGAGGAAACATGCGCGCTTTGGAGAGAAGGGGAAAGTGGTCGAACAAGATTGATCGTGGCGATGCGGCTGATGAAAAAAATTGCAAGGATGGCCATTGCCATCAGGAGAACGTCCTGGGTAAAGAAAGTGAAGTCAAAAAGTAAACCGATAAATACGAAAAAGAAGGTTCTGACAAGAAAGGTCAACTCCGCATTGATTTTTTTTACGACCTCGTCGATTTCAAAGTCGGCTATGTTGACCGTGCTGTTGAGTTTTGCAAGCACCGGTTGTGATTTGGTTGCAAGTATTTTACTGTTACCCAGCAGTATTCCGAAAGCAAGGATGGTTATAGCCCCTTCACCACCGAGAAAATCGGTCAGGGTGTAAAGGAGAAGGATAAAGCCGAGTGTGAGCATGTAGGCAAGATTCTGCTTGCTGAAATACCCCATGAAACGGCTCCATATCAGTCCGCAGACAGCGGCAAGAACAATCGATATTCCGATGCTTGTCAGTATGTGACTGAGAATGGAAATGCCTTCATATTGTCCTTCTTCACGGATTTTGATGTAGATAATGACGGAAATGACCGTGAGAACCTCGCTGATGACCGCTTCGAGTGTAAGCAAGGTTTTGAGGTTTTTCGTGATTGAAAGCCGCGGCAGGACAGCCAGTATGACAGCAGGACTTGTGCCGCCGAAAATGAAGCCGTAAAACAGCGCATCGGACATTTCCATCTGAAACAAGATAAGGCAGAGAGAGGTAATACCGGCAGCGCCAAGGATAAACGATAAAAACCCCAGCAGGAGAGCGGAGGAAAACTGTCGTATGACAAGATCGAATTCCAGATCAAGTCCACCCTCAAAGAGAATAAGGATCAACGCAAAGGTGCCGAAATAAGGGGCGATTTCAAAAAAGATATCGCTTTTCAGTAGATGGGTTGCCGGCCCAAGTGCTATTCCTGCGAGCATGAGAATAACCGGGGTCGGAATCTTGGTTTTGGCAAAAAGAAAGTCGCCAAGGACACCGAGAACTATGATTCCGCCGATCAGGGCGGCAAAGAGAGAGACATCCATAATCCATACCTACAAAATGAGCATTTCAAAATATCACGAAAAGCAGTTTGCTTGCCACCGTTTGCCGAAAATCTCTTCTTTCGTATTGAAAGAAAAGAGCTGACTGCAGAAAGGCATTGTCAGACCCGTGTGTCGTTTTTGCAGGATTTCGAGCAGTGATGATGCTCCGTTTCTTCGCGGCATTTCGCAAAGACCTGAAGGCTGAAACTGCCAAGCATGAAGCCGTTTTTCTCACAAAGCCTTTCAAGGATTTCATTAAGCTCGTCGCTGTGAACTTCGACAACCCGGTCACACTGTTCGCAGATAATATGCAGATGGTTGTCTACCCCGAAAGACTTCTCATAGTGCGTGTGTTTATGGCCGAGGTCTATTTTGTTGACCAGATGAAACTTGAACAACAGGTCGAGAGTGTGGTAGACCGTTGCTCTTGATATGCTGATACCCTTTTTTTTCAAACGCACGAAGATTTCATCTGCGTCCAGATGGCTGTCGGATTCATAGATTTCACGTAAAACGGTAAGCCTTTCTCTGGTGCACCGGTATCCTTCTGCCTTCATTGCGTCCTTGAAAAGAGTTTCCGCCTGCAGTGCTTGCTGGGAAAGGTCTTTCTTACCCTTTGTTTTTGAAGAAGCCATTATAACAAGACAAATTTAGATGGGCTGTGTTGAGAAGAGGACAATCCGCTCAATACAGATTGTAATTGTTTTCCTGTAATTTGTTCTGCACGTTCTGGAAGAGTCTGGAATAAAGCGCTTCAAGATTCTTCTCTTCCTTGGTATTGACCCTGAGTGTGTAGCCAAATAAACCGTTTTTTGTTTCAGCCCTTAAGAAAAGGGGTTTTGGATCGAGCATAATGCCATCCGTGCCCAGTGCCGCCTCGGTTACCAGTTCACGAAGGGTGTCGATTTTTATGTTATCCTTCAGATACAATACGATTTCCAGTGAAAGGTGGCCGTTTTTCTGAACCGATTCAGTATAATTTATAATTTTTGAACGAAATGCAGTTGTGTTCGGCATGAGGATGATTTCGTTCAAAAGGCTCTTTATGCGGATTACGAGAGGACCTTTATAAACAATATCCCCGGTAACATCACCGATTTTAACCCTGTCGCCGATTCTGAAAGATCCGGTATAATTAAGCATGATGCCGGTGAACATATTCTGAACGGTCGGTACTGCGCTGAGAGAAACGGTCAAGCCAAAAATAATTGCAAGAGCAAGTGCTGTTCGGTTGTTTGCGAGAGGAAGCGAAGCAAACAGTGCAAACGCCAGCAGGAGATAAAGTGTGATTTTGACGATTTTTCTCGTTGGTTCGGCCCACTCGGCATCGAAGTCACCAAGCTTGAGTTCTCCTTTTGAAATGTTTCTAAAGAAAATATCGCTGAATTTTCCGAGATAGCGGGCAATGGTTATCAGGATAATAATTGCTATGACGTTTGGAATCAGGGTGACAAACTCGCTTGACAGCTTTTTGGCTGGTTCAAGAACAAATGCAAGCAGATTGGTCGATAAATCCTCAGTCCACGGAAAAAAGCTCAACATCGTTGCCAGATATGCATAAATCAGAAGGATTTTCAGGAAAAGTTCAACGATTTTGCTGAACCACCCGAGTCCGGATGCAAGATGGTCGGGGGAGAGCAGCTGTATCAGCTTGTTTTCGCTGTTGGAGCTGTGGTGCAATCTTATTTTTTGTATCCACCCGTCCATAAGGATGAAAAAGTTGTTCAGGTAGTGCCAGAAAATTGCAAGAGCAACAAGCAGCGCAAGCGATTTAAGAACACTGAACAGTATGTTTCGGCCACTGGTTTCTTCCCGGAATTGTGTCGCCTGGTTCGAAATTCTCGCAAGTGCGGAATCGGCAAATTCAAGCCGTGTCATATTTTCAGCGGCAGCATCTTCTTCGCTGAACGCCGCGATGATGCTCCGGGGTGTTCTGATCGCGGTCAGAGTTTCTCCCTCAACAATTGTGAGCGAATCGATCGGAGTGGATGAACGAAAGAAATCGGCAAGAAGTTTCGACGTTTTACGTGCCCTTTCCTCGGGTTCAATAGTGCCGATCTTGCCGTAGAGACGAAAGACCTCGTTGTTGTTTACAGTGACAGGGTATCCGCTTTGTTGTGTCAGAGAATCAGAAAAAGCTCTAATGACTTCCTTGTCGTCGATTTTTACCGGTTCCGGCGGCAGGGCTTCGATGCTGTCGATGCCGGTTTCGGTTTTTGAGGAAACTACGGGGCCGGCCTGCTGCAGCGTTGAGTCTGCAGCAGGGGCTATGCTCGCTGAAAAGAGGAGCAGGGAGAAGATATATATCGCAAAACGTTTTTTCATTGCCGTCTTTGATTGGTAATCGTATCTAATTTAAGTAAAATCAAGCTGATATTGTCAAATTCGCAGGACAGTGGTTTTGTGCGGAAGGTTTTCGCCGCTGCTTTCATGATCCGTTTGCACTGCTTGCGAAAGGGCAGAAAGGGCAACTTTTTACTTTGTCTGCGGGTTTGATAAACAAAATTTGAAATGTTCAGTTGATACATGATACTGCCAATCAATACATACAGTGACACAGTGCTGCGCCGTAAGGCAAAACCGCTGAAAGGGGCTGATATGGAACTCGAAGAGCTTATAGGGAATATGTTCGAGTCCATGCGGAATGCCGAGGGGATAGGGCTTGCCGCGCCCCAGGTAGGCGTTTCACTGCGGCTGCTTGTGGTCGATGTTTCTCTGGCTGACGGTTACGAGGGTGCTTCTCCGATAGTGGTCATCAACCCGCACCTTCTTGCCGTAAAAGGGTTCAATTCGATGGAGGAAGGGTGCCTGAGCGTTCCCGATGTCAGGGGTAGTGTTGTCCGTCCCTCAGCAATACAGCTCAAGTACCGCGATGAACACTTTGAGGAACGTATAGGGGAGTTTGACAATCTTACAGCACGGGTTCTGCAGCATGAGATCGATCATCTTGACGGGACGCTTTTCGTGGACCGGATGCAGCGGCGAGACCGCAGGAAAATCCAGAAAAAGCTCGATGCGATAACCCGTGGCGAGGTCCGAACCGGCTATCCTGTTGTTGTGCATGAGGCGTACGATGTAGCGAAGTGAACAAAAAGGTTTTTCAATGAGGATTATTTTTATGGGAACGCCGGAGTTTGCCGTTCCTTCCCTTCGTGCAATAGCTGAAGCAGACAGTGATTTCGAAATAGTTCTTGTGGTTACCGGCAAAGACAAGCCCAGAAAGAACAAGCGATCCGAACCTGAACCGACGCCTGTAAAGAAAACAGCGAGAGAGCTGGGAATAACGGTGCTTGAAATAGACGATGTGAAGAGCCCGCGTTTTGCAGGAACGGTTGCACGGTACCAGCCTGACGTTATTGTCGTTGCAGCTTTCCGCATACTTTCCCCTTCGGTTTTCGAGCAGGCGCAATTGGGGGCGTTTAATCTTCATGCATCACTTTTGCCTCGATACAGAGGGGCCGCTCCGGTTAACTGGGCAATAATCAATGGTGACAAGGAAACCGGAGTAACGACGTTTTTCCTGCAAAAACGTGTGGATACCGGAAACATCATACTTCGAGAGAAAACCACAATCAGGCCTGAGGAAACGGCGGGGGAGCTTGCTGAACGATTATCGGTTCTTGGTGCCAGGTTGGTTGTCAGGACGCTTGAGCTGATAAGAGACGGCAAGGCAGAGCCATTACCCCAAGATGAAGCTTTGGTCACTAAAGCTCCCAAGCTTACCGCAGAAAACACCCGAATCGATTGGGCAGAGCCTGTCGATGCCATTTGTGATTTTATCAGGGGCCTTTCGCCCAGACCCGCAGCCTGGACGGTTTTCAATCACAGAAAAGTGAAAATTTATAAGGCGGTTCCTGCCGATTTTCAGCTTCCTGAGTCGCAAGAGCAAGCAATGGTTCCGGGAAGCCTCTCGGTGGACGGGAACCGTTTGTTTGTTATGGGACTTGACGGGTGGGTTGAAATTCTTTCTCTTCAGATGGAAGGCAAACGCAGGGTGAGTGCCGTTGAGTTCTGCTGCGGATTCCGTTGTGAAGAGGACTGCCCCTCGTTTTCATAGGGTGACCGGATTCATTATATTCCCCGGTGTTTTTGCGAAATTCAACCAAATATGAACGGTTTATGCCTTCGAGCACTGCTGTAGTCGATGCCATCAGGAACTTTTGTATCATAGCTCATATAGACCATGGCAAATCCACGCTTGCAGACCGGTTTCTGGAAGCGACGGATACTCTCAAGCACAATCAAATGGCGGAACAGGTGCTTGATGATATGGATCTCGAGCGTGAGAGAGGGATCACCATTAAAAGTCACGCAATCCGGATGCACTACAAGGGCGGTGATGGTGGCGCATATATCCTGAATCTGATCGATACCCCGGGACATGTCGATTTCAGTTACGAGGTTTCGCGCTCTCTGGCCGCCTGCGAAGGAGCGTTGCTTGTAGTCGATGCGACACAGGGCGTTGAAGCGCAAACTATCGCCAACCTTTATCTTGCTGTAGAAGCCGGTCTGGAGATCATTCCCGTTATCAATAAAATAGATCTCCCTTCCGCCGACGTAGAGGGGGTTGCACAGCAGATTGTCGATCTCATGGGCGTTGAGAGAAACGAGATTGTTGAAGTATCGGCAAAAGCCGGTATTGGTGTCGATCTGTTGCTTGAGGCGATTATCACGAGGATTCCGGCACCGGTCGATCATCGTGCCCTGCCTTTGAGAGCCCTGATTTTCGATTCGGTGTTCGATGCATATCGTGGTGCAATTGTTTACCTGCGTATCGTTGACGGCGTGTTAAAGAAAGGGGACAGGGTCAGGTTTTTTGCCAACAACAAGGTTTTTGTCGCTGACGAGATAGGAACCATGGGTCTCAAGCGACAGCCTTCCCCGGTGCTTGAATCGGGGGATGTCGGTTACCTCATCTGTTCCATCAAGGATGTCAGAGACGCCAAAGTAGGCGATACCGTTACGCTTGCCGATTTTCCGGCCAGGGAAAGGCTGTCGGGCTACAAGGATGTCAAACCAATGGTTTTCAGCGGTCTCTATCCGGTGAACTCCGATGAGTTTGAAGATCTCCGCGAGTCGCTTGAAAAACTTTCATTGAATGATGCTTCGCTGGTCTATACCCCTGAAACTTCTGCGGCACTCGGTTTCGGGTTCAGGTGCGGATTTCTTGGGCTGCTGCACATGGAAATTATCCAGGAGCGCCTGGAAAGAGAGTATCAGGTCAACATCATAACGACGGTTCCCAACGTTGAATACAGGGCTGTTAACACCGACGGGGAGACGCTTGTCGTCGATAACCCTTCAAAGATGCCGGACGCCGGATCGATCAAGCAGATTGAGGAACCGTATGTCAGTATTCATATCATCACGATGGCGGAATACATCGGCAATATCATGAAGCTTGCCATGGAGCGGCGGGGTGAATACAAGAATACCGATTACCTCGATACTGCAAGGGTGAACTTGCAGTTCGAGTTTCCACTTGCCGAAATTGTTTTTGATTTCCATGACAGGCTGAAATCGGTATCGAAAGGGTATGCCTCGATGGACTATGAATACATCGGCTACCGCACTTCGGATCTCGTCAAACTCGACATGCTTTTGAATGGTGAGCCGGTTGATGCGCTTTCTACGATCGTTCACCGTTCAAAGGCATACGAGTGGGGGAGAAAGCTTTGCCAGAAGCTCAGGGGCATTATTCCAAGACAGATGTATGAAGTTGCCATTCAGGCTGCTATCGGGAGCAGGGTTATCGCCCGTGAAACGATTTCCGCGATGAGAAAGAACGTTCTTGCCAAATGCTATGGCGGGGATGTCAGCAGAAAAAGGAAGCTGCTGGAGAAGCAGAAAGAGGGTAAAAAGCGTATGAAACAGGTCGGACGGGTGGAAGTTCCCCAAGAGGCGTTTCTTGCCGTTTTGAATATGGATGATCAGTGAGGATGGGTGATGCCGCAAGATAACAGGACGGACAACGTCAAAAAAAGAAGCGGTCAGGAATTCAGGGCCGGTTGTAACAGTTAAAAAATAAAGACTTTGGGAAAAGATAAGGGAAAAACAGGAAAAAAGCATTCAAAAGAGTGGTTTGAGGCGTTACTCATTGCACTTGTTGTCGCAACGATCATACGAGTTTTTGTTATTGAATCCTATCGTATACCGACAAGCTCCATGGAGAACACCCTGCTTGCCGGTGACTTTTTATTTGTAAACAAATATGTCTATGGGGCAAAAGTCCCGTTTACCGATATTCGTCTACCGGGAATTGATTCTGTTGAACGGGGAGATATCGTTGTGTTCAAATTTCCCAAGGACAGATCCTTGAACTATATAAAACGCTGTGTGGCAGTAAGCGGCGATACGTTGGAAATCAGGGACAGGGCGTTGTTTATAAACGGTAAAGAGGCAACAGTCCCGGAACATGCGCAATTCCTTGCTGATTTGATGCCGGCAGGGGATCCCGACCGGCAGGTATTCCCAAAATTTTCAGGCTTCAACAAGGATAATTACGGTCCCATTCGTATTCCCCGCAAGGGCGATGTGGTGACGTTGAATAAAAAGAGTTATTACCAATATGCTTCTCTGATTGGCGAAGAAGGGCACAGTATCAGTACCGCCGGCGATGCAATTCTTATCGATGGCCAGCCAGCCGATACCTATACCATTGAACAGAACTATTACTTTGTTATGGGAGATAACAGGGATAACAGCCTTGACAGCCGTTTCTGGGGGTTTCTTCCCGAACGGGACGTGGTCGGCCAGGCATTGATGGTTTACTGGTCCTGGAATCCGCATATTTCCCTGCTGCACCCGGTAGAAAAGTTCAGCTCGATCCGATGGCAAAGAACCGGTTTGATGGTTCATTGACGGGGGGAGAATACCAGCAGATGGTTGGTGTCGAGAATCTGTCGAGAAATTTCTCTGGTTGAGCGTTTTACGCACTGCTTGCTGAACAGAAGATTGCAAAGGTTGATATGTTCTTTGATGTAAAGATTTCGGATAGAAATGTTGCTGTTGTTTTCTCCTTCATGTTGTTTTTTGACAGACCTGAGTTCAAGGTTTTTCAGTGTTACCGAGCGAAGATCAATTCCGGCACGGAGATGTTCTACCGAAAAAGTGTACCGGTTTTCTGTTGCTGATTCAATTTCCTGCAAAATAGTATCCTTGAACTCGTTGTTGAGATAGGCGTTTGTCAGGAGATACATGGCAAGGTAGCCGGCTGAAAAAAGTATTCCCGGTGATAATGCCAGCGCTTTCAACCAGTTGACAAAAGTTAACTTTCTTTCCGGATGAGATTTTCCCATGCTTTACATCGGTGAAAAAGAAAGGGTTAACGTGATTTGCTCTCTGTTTTATGATAGTGTTTTTTTCTTTTATTTAAGCAATTGATCACAATCATTCATTACTCTGATTTATGGTAGATACAGGTCGCTCGACCGATTTTATTCTCAATCCTCTTGTCAAGACAGTTCATGCGGATACGGAAACTCCTGTTTCGGTGTATCTCAAGCTTCAGGATGCTTATTCATGTTTGCTTGAATCAGTGGAGGGAGAAGAAAAACTTGCCCGTTTTTCCTACATAGCGATTGATCCGGTCGCGATTCTCAGGGGTTCGGTTGATGGCGGTATCTCCCTTGAGATAAGGGATGAACGGTTCAGCAGTCTTGAAGCGCGGGTCAAAGGGGAAAAAGAGCTGAGGAAAGCGGTCGATCTTTGTCTGGAGGCGTTTGGATCATCCCAGCAGACTGAAAGCACGGTTGGATCTTCGCCGATGATTACGTCGGGAGCGTTTGGCTACTTCAGTTACGATACCATGCATCTGGTTGAGCGGATTCCGTTTCCCAGCAAGCCGGATCCTACAGATCTTCCCGATGTTTTCCTGTTGTTCTGCGACAAACTGGTTGTTTTCGACAATGTCAAACGCAAGGTGTTTATTGTTGTCAATCATCTTGGCGAGGAAGACAGGAGCAGAGCGGAGCAGGTGATCGAGACTATTCGCAGTAAGATGTTTCAGTCTCTCGATTCGGACCGTATGCAACTGAAGCCGGAGAAGCACGAAGAGGTTGTGTCCAATACCGTTAAAGAGGATTATCTCCAGAAGGTTCTTGTTGCCAAAGAGCATATCAAGGCGGGTGATATCTTTCAGGTTCAAGTTTCCCAGAGGCTCATGCGTGGACTGAATACAAGGCCGTTCGATGTTTATCGTATGCTGCGAACCATAAACCCTTCCCCCTATCTGTATTACTTCGATATGGGAGATTTTGATATAGTCGGATCATCCCCGGAGCTGCTGGTCAAGGTGAGTACGGACGAAAAAGGACGGAATATAGTCGATACGCGTCCTATAGCCGGCACCAGACCCAGGGGCAAGACATACGAAGAGGATGCTTTGATCGAACAGGATCTGTTATCCGACGAAAAGGAACTTGCCGAGCATTTGATGCTTATCGATTTAAGCCGTAACGATATCGGCAGGATAGCCAAGATAGGCACGGTTGAAACCAATGAAATGATGATCATCGAGCGGTACTCGCACGTCATGCATATCGTCAGCAATGTACGGGGGGAACTGCAGGAAAGTTTCAGCCCAATGGATGCATTCTGGGCCTGTTTTCCGGCCGGAACCCTGACAGGGGCGCCGAAAGTAAGGGCCATGGAGATTATCTATGAACTCGAGGAGGAAAAACGCGGTCTTTACGGCGGAGCGGTCGGGTTTATCGATTTCCGGGGACAGCTTGAAACGGCGATTGCCATACGCACGATGGTTGTCAAAGACAAGACTATTTATTTTCAGGCGGCGGGAGGTATTGTGGCCGATTCGGTGCCTCTGAATGAGTTTGAAGAGACCATGAACAAGATGAGAGCCGGATTACGCACTGTTGAGGCATTGGAGAAAAAATAAAAATCCAAAAGTAGAGAGTCGCAGAATTGGTCAATAGTCATTTACGTGATAACATGAATAAATGCAGAACAAGATGAAGAAGAACAAACTATCCTATCTTTTTTTAATTCTTGCCGGTGTGGCCGTAGGCGGGCTGGTATTTTCCAACCTGGAGTTTACGTTTCCGGCAAAAGAGAGCAAAGTTGCGGTAACCAACCATATCAATCTGGCAGCCGCTGCCAATACTTTTGAAGACAAACCGATTCGCACCCTCAAGGATTTCAATGATGCTTTCGTACAGATTGCCGAATCGGCTACGCCTTCGGTTGTTACTATTTTTACCGAAAAAACCGTCAACCGGAGATTTATGTCGCCATTTGATTTTTTCGGAAGTCCGTTCGATGACTTTTTCGAGTCGCCGAGAAGGCGCGATGAGAGTTCCAATAGCCGCAAGGAGGTTTTACACGGACTTGGTTCAGGGGTTATCGTCAGCAGTGACGGGTATATTCTGACAAACAATCATGTTGTCGACAAGGCAGATACCATTTATATCAGAACACATGACAACAGGAAGTTACAGGCAAAAGTTATCGGTACCGATCCCAAAACGGATATTGCAGTTATTAAAACCGAAGCAAAAAACCTGAAACCGATTGCTATCGGTAACAGTGATGCGCTTCGTGTCGGTGAGTGGGTTATTGCAATAGGCAGCCCATTGGGAGAAAAACTTGCCAGGACGGTGACGCAGGGGATTGTCAGTGCCAAAGGCCGTGCAAATGTCGGTTTGGCTGATTATGAAGACTTTATTCAAACCGATGCGGCTATCAATCCGGGTAATTCAGGGGGCCCGCTTGTGAATATCAATGGTGAACTGGTCGGTATCAATACGGCTATAGCAAGCCGCACCGGCGGTTTCCAGGGGATTGGCTTTGCAGTGCCTTCAAACATGGCAAGGCAGATCATGCAGTCGCTCATCAAGACCGGCAAAGTTACCAGGGGGTGGCTCGGCGTGACGATACAGGATGTGGATGAGAACATCGCGAAAGGGCTGAAGCTCAAGAAAGCCGAAGGCGTGCTTGTCGGCACGGTTGTCGAGGACAGTCCGGCAAAAGCCGGCGGGCTGAAAACCGGAGATGTGATCCTTGAAATGAATGGAAAAAAAATCAGGGATACCGTGGAGCTTCGTAATAGCGTTGCCAGAACATCGCCCGGAACGACCGTCAAACTTACGATATGGAGGGACGGCGCGATAAGAAAACTTTCAGTGAAACTCGACGAGATTCCCGATCAACCTGTTGCGGCAGAACAGCAGCAGGAGATGGACGATCTGCTTGGGTTCAGCGCTGCGCCAATGTCACCCGATCTTGCATCGAGGTACAGACTGCAGACTGATGCTGGGAAGGTAGTCGTTACGGATGTTGAGCCAGCAGGTAATGCTTACCGTGCCGGTCTGCGCAGCGGTGATGTGATCAAGGCAGCAAACAGGAAAAACATCACCTCGTACAAACAGTTTTTGTCGATTGTCGGTAAGATGAAGCAGGGAGATCTGTTGTTTTTGCTGATTAACCGTGGGGGCAGCAACGTATATTTCGCGTTTAACCTGTAAACCAGCTTTGCTGGCAGTGCAAAGAATCGTACATTGCCTATATAGATGAATAGAGGTAAAGTCAGCGAAATATGGCTGGCTTTACTTTTTTTATTGACAAAAAGGGCATCTGTCTCGCAAAAGCAGAAGATGTCAACCATAACAAACAGACATATGAGTGACAGAGTGTACCTGACAAAAGAGGGATACAACAGATTGAAAGATGAGTTAAACAGGCTCAAGAACGATGTCAGGACGGAAGTTCTGGAAAAAATCGCTGAAGCGCGTGCTCATGGGGATCTGAGTGAAAACGCGGAGTACGAAGCGGCTCGGGAGGAACAACGGCAACTGGAGGGTCGCATAGGTGAACTGGAGAACAAGCTCACAAGGGCGACGATTCTCGACCCGAAACAAATAAGAACCGACAAAGTCTATATACTTACTTCGGTGAAACTGAAAAATCTGGTTGTCGAGGAAGAGATTATCGAGTATACACTGGTTTCTTCCGAGGAAGCGGATACCGATCAGGGGAAAATATCCGTCCGTTCTCCGGTAGGCCGCGGGCTTTTGGGAAGAGCGGTTGGAGAAAAGGTGCAGATAAATGTGCCGAAAGGGGAACTTCACTATGAGATACTCGAGATTTTTGTTAAATAGCACCACAAAAAACGATTGAAATCATGGGGAAACGTCAGATTGTCTATAGAGCCGGTCAGATCGGGGGAAATACCGATCTGGTCGATCAGGAAGTGAATCTCATCACCATAGAGGACCGGGTGTGGCATGGCCGGATTGTTTCGGTGAACCAGTCCGAGGTTGTGCTTAGAGATGCACGTTCGGGAAAACACAAGTTTCCTCTCGACCAGATCGATAAAATTTACAGGGACATTGTAACCGACTATTAATCATGCGCAAAAAAATAGTTGTTGGTAACTGGAAAATGAACAAGACGGTTGCCGAAGCAGGTGAACTTGCCTCGGCAATTCTTGAGCAGCTTGGTGACGGCATTGTTGGCTGCGAGGTTGGCATTGCTCCGGCTTTCCCGGCACTTACCGAGGTCGGAAAAGTGATCGAGCGGAGTGATATCCGTCTTGTTGCCCAGAATTGTCATTATGAAGACGATGGCGCCTATACCGGTGAAGTTTCGGTACGAATGCTGGAATCTCTCCGTTGCGCGTGTGTCATTATCGGCCATTCAGAACGCAGGCAGTATTTCGGTGAAACCGATCATACGGTGAATCTCAAGGTCAGAAAAGCACTTGCGGAAGGCATGCAGGTTATCATGTGTGTCGGGGAAACCCTCGAAGAACGCGAAGGGGGTGTTACGGACAGGATTGTAACCGGGCAGGTTCGTGAAGGGCTGAAAGAGGTCAGCGATCTCGGCGGTGTGGTGCTGGCTTATGAGCCGGTCTGGGCTATCGGGACAGGAAAAACAGCGACGCCGGAACAGGCTGAGGAAGTGCATGCTTCAATTCGTGCTACAATCATCGACATGTACGGGGAGCTGACCGCTGGGCACCTCCGCATCCAGTACGGCGGCAGTGTAAAACCGTCGAACGCTGCTGAACTTTTTGCCATGCCGAACATCGACGGCGGTCTAATCGGCGGAGCGAGTCTGAAAGCCGACGATTTCGTGGCGATTGTGAGGGCTGCGGGATAAGAAGTCAAAAGGAAAAAGGCAAAAATCAAAAGTTGGAAAGGAACAACAATGTGCGATTATTGTTCCTTTCTTGTTTCATATCTCTGTCTTTTATGGTTTTCCCGTAACTTCCTGCGACTTTTTCATTGAACAAAAGTCAGGGCCGCACATGGTGCAGAAATTGTCTTCCGTTATCTTTTCTGCTTCGCCAGGCGAGTTTTCAGCATGAACCTTTCGGGTTTTGACCGGATCGAAAGAAAGGTTGAACTGGTCGTTCCAGGCAAAGGCATACCGAGCACTGCTCATCAGGTTGTCGTGCAGCCAGGCAACCGGATTGCCTTTTGCAAGATCGGCAGCATGAGCCGCCAGTTTGTGTACGATAACGCCTTCCCGGACATCATCCTTGTCGGGGAGGCCCAGATGTTCTTTCGGAGTGACATAGCAGAGCATGGCGCACCCCAGACTTGCAAGAAGCGTCCCTCCAATAGCGGAGTTAACATGGTCGTAGCCGGCAGCGATATCGGTAACCAGAGGGCCGAGAGTGTAGAACGGTGCTTCATGGCAATATTCGAGCTGCTTCTGCATGTTTTCTTCAATGAGATTCATCGGAACATGCCCCGGACCTTCGATCATTACCTGAACATCGTGTTCCCATGCTTTCAGCGTGAGCTCGCCGAGGGTTTTGAGTTCACTGAACTGTGCTTCGTCATTTGCATCAGCGATTGAACCGGGTCGCAAGGCGTCGCCTATCGAGATTGCGATATCATATGTCCTGAGAATCTCACAGATTTCATCGAAGCGGGTGTAGAGAAAATTTTCCCGGTTATGTACACGGCACCACTTGGCGATAATCGAGCCGCCGCGCGAGACGATACCGGTTGTTCTTCTTGCTGCCACAGGAAGAAAATCAATCAGGATACCGGCATGAATGGTAAAATAATCGACACCCTGTTCAGCCTGTTCGATCAGGGTGTCGCGGTAGGTTTCCCAGTTCAGTTCCTCGGCAATGCCTCCAACCTTTTCCAAGGCCTGATAAATCGGGACGGTGCCGACCGGTACCGGAGAATTTCTAAGAATCCATTCACGTGTTTGATGAATGTTTTCGCCGGTGCTGAGGTCCATGACGGTGTCGGCCCCCCAGCGGCAAGCCCATATGGCTTTTTCAACCTCTTCACTGATTGATGATCCAAGTGCCGAGTTACCGATGTTCGCGTTGATCTTGACCCTGAAGTTTTTGCCGATGATCATCGGTTCCAGTTCAGGGTGATTGATGTTTGCCGGAATGATAGCGCGTCCTTTGGCGACCTCTTCACGGACAAATTCAGGCGTGACAGGTTTGAATGATTTGCCATTCAGGGAAAACCGTTCGATCCATGTTTCAAGCTGCTGGTTTTCCCTGATAGCGACATACTCCATTTCGGGGGTTATGATGCCTTTGCGGGCATAGTGCATCTGTGTGACCGGTTTGCCCTGTTTTGCCCCGAGAGGCATTCTGCCGTTCATCGGGGAGGGAGCGGATGCAGGAGAAGCTTCTCTATCGTTTCGATGGCTGTGCCAGTCGTCACGAGTACAGGGAAGTCCTCGCGCAAGGTCAAGCTCTACAGAAGGATCAGAATAGGGGCCGCTGGTGTCGTAGAGCGGGAAAAATGAAAATTCTTCACCCTGAATGCAGTATGTTTTTGAAAAACTGATTTTCCGCATACCGACTTTCACCGGGTGAATGGAACCCTGGATATAGAGTTTCTCCGAGTCGGGGCCGTAAAAATGCTGTTCGGGACAAAAAAGGGTATCCGTGGTATTACTCATGGTTCTATACTGTAAGCTGAAAAAACAACCGGCAGGCTTCGTTCGAAGGAGAGAGAAGCGTGAAGAAGAGATCAACAGGCTTCATCTTTTCTTGCGACAGCATTACCTGCATCAAGTTACAAGGGTATACTCTCAGCCTGCTGATTGACTCCGCAAGCACCCCTAAGATGATTCACTGTAAATACAATAACCAAAATCGGTTTGATTTGCAAGCTGTGTTCCCCCTTTCCGGTCAGCGATGCAGAGGTTTGTCGGAGGGGTGAAGTACCGATAAATTTTATGGGTTATTATATTGATTGCCTTGTTACAACCTGTAAAAGAACTGTCGATGAAAAAGCGGTGCGGCTGGTGTGGGAGTGATCCTCTTTACGTAGAGTACCATGACAAAGAATGGGGAGTTCCGGTATTTGATGACCGGAAGCTCTTCGAAATGCTTGTGCTGGAAGGAGCCCAGGCAGGACTGAGCTGGATTACGGTTCTGCGTAAACGTGAGAACTACCAAAAAGCGTTTGATGATTTTGTTGTTGAGAAAGTTGCCCGGTATAACAACAAGGACGTTGAACGGTTGCTCGGCAATGCGGGCATTGTAAGGAATCGACTCAAAATCGAATCGACGATCAGAAATGCCCAAAATATTCTTGCCGTTCAGGATAAACACGGCTCATTCTCGGACTTTCTCTGGAGTTTTGTCGATAATAGCCCGATCCAGAGTGCTTGGCATTCCCTTGCGGAGGTGCCGGCTTCCACAAAAGAATCGGAACTCATGAGCAAAGAGATGAAACGTTTGGGGTTCAGGTTTGTAGGTTCAACCATCTGTTACGCATTCATGCAGTCGGTTGGCATGGTCAACGATCATCTTACAGACTGCTATCGTCGTCAGGAAATACCGCGTCTTTTTCCTCCAAACTGATTATCCGGCTTTTCTTGCCGCTGTGTATCTCCCTGTTTAGAAAAGAGCCGCTTTTGTGTAAATTACGCATCTTGTTTTTCCGAGTCAGGTGAATTTCTTACAGGTTAACTTATGAGGCAGTTCAATCTTATCCGTCTCGCGTTTTTTCAGATGGGGTTCGGTATCATGCTGGGCTTTCTCCATGATACGCTGAACCGTGTCATGACCTCCGATCTCGGTATTTCGTCGACCATCGTGTTTGGACTCATCAGTCTCAAGGAACTTCTGGCTGTGTTCGGAATAAAAGTCTGGGCAGGAAACATGTCGGACAAATCCCATCTTTTCGGCTACAAACGTTCGCCATATATTCTTATCGGCCTTTTAAGCTGTGTGTTTTCTTTTATGCTTTCTCCTGGAGCGGCTTATGAGGTATCCATCGCTGGATTGGGGTTTGCGGAGCTTCTTCCCGCAATGATAAAAGACGCAGGATTACTGAAGCTTGTCGTCATTTTTCTGGTTTTCGGGTTCGGACTTCAGGTTGCCACAACCGCCTATTACGCGCTGCTTGCAGACTACGTTGGGGACAAGCATATCGGCAAGGTGACATCGGCAAGCTGGACGTTGATGGTACTGACGACAATCGTGTCTGCGCGTATTGTCGGCACCTACCTTGATGTTTATTCGCCCGAGCGCCTTATGAACGTTGCGTTTGTGGGAGGACTGATAGCGTTGGGGGTAGCCTTGTTTGCATTTGCTGGTGTAGAGGAGCGCAACGCAGTTGCAAAAAAGGTGAAAAAAGAGGAGAGTCTTTCATTCGGTCAGTCGATAAAGCTGCTTTCGTCTTCGCCTAAGACGCTGCTGTTTGCATTCTACATATTTGTCGCCATTTTTGCACTCTTTTCCTGTGAAATCGTTATGGAACCGTTCGGGGCGGATGTTTTCGGCATGCCTGTCGGGGAGACCACAAAACTTTTCAGACCGACAATGGGAGGGATGCAGCTTGTTTTCATGCTGCTTGTGGGCTTTCTGCTCAACCGAATCGGGAAAAAAAGAGGGGCGTTTATAGGAAACCTGTTCGGTATGGCTGGGTTTTCCATTATTATTTTTGCCGGATTTGTTCTGGATGAAACCATTCTCCGTATCGGTCTTGTTGTGGCCGGTATCGGTCTCGGTGCGGCAAGTGTTTCGAACATCACCATGATGATGACCATGACCGCAGGAAGGAGTGGCGTCTACATTGGGCTGTGGGGAACGGCACAAAGCCTTGCGATGTTTATGGGGCATTTTGGGGCGGGCGTTATTCGTGATATCGTTTATGCGTTTTCGAATGATTATATGTGGTCGTATGCAGCTATTTTCGGACTTGAAATCATTGCTTTTGGTGTAGCCAGCGCTTTATTGCCATTTATATCCCAGGATGAATTCGAGGCAGAGAGCAAGGTGAAGGTTGCGGAAGTGCTGGCAGCCTCGGGCATTGACTAAAGGGGAGAATCGCCGATCAGACCGCATCTGCCGGATTACAGAAAACTCGCGGTATTATTTGTACAGCGGCACAAGTCAAAAAGCAAAAGTCAAAACAGGGGAGGGGGACTGCTTCGTGAAAACTGAACATCTGTTTCACAGGGAGCATGACCTTCCTGGGATTAATCGAAATTCTTGATTCGGGCTTCAGTATTCCTGATCTAACATTTCAGCAGTCTTTTATGAAACATGTTTTCGGACCGGTATCCTCCAAACGGCTCGGGCAATCCCTCGGTGTCGATGTGCTGCCCCCGAAAAGCTGTACCTGGAACTGTATCTACTGCCAGCTTGGGAAAACCAGGGAATATGTGACGGAACGTCGTGAATTTTTTCCCCGTGAAGAGATATTTGGAGAAATAAGGGAAGCCGTTCAAAGTCCGGCCGATATCGACTGGATAACATTTGTCGGCTCGGGGGAGACAACGCTTTACAAAGGACTGGGCTGGCTGATTCGGGAAACAAAGAAAATAACCGATACTCCTGTTGCTGTCATCACCAACGGCTCATTGTTGCATCTGGAGGAGGTGCGCAATGAACTGCTTCGAGCAGATGCAGTGCTGCCTTCACTGAATGCCGGTTCTGCGGAACTGTTCGAACGCATCGACCGTCCCGCTCCGGGCTTTACCTATGAACGTCATATCGAAGGGCTGACCGAATTTCGTGAAATCTATCGTGGAAAACTCTGGGTCGAGGTCATGCTGATTGCTGGAATCAATGACTCGGCTGAAGCCCTGCAGGATATCGCCGCCGCCCTTGGGAAAATTCGGCCGGATACCGTACATCTGGTGCTGCCGACCAGACCTTCAACCGAACAGGACGTTCATCTCCCTTCCGAAAACGCAATTGCAAGGGCGCGTCTTATCCTGTCGCATGTGGCAAAAGTCGTGCATCCGGCCAAAGGGAGCATGAATCTGAGAAACACGGTGGATATCATCGAGACGGTAGTCTCCATTACCCGGCGGCATCCCCTCCAGGAGCGAGAATTGCACCATGCGCTCGACGAACTCATTCCCGGCGAACCCGATCAGGTTGAGCGCATGATCGAGCAGCTACTGGGGTCGGGGAGGTTCAAAACTGTAACACTACAGGACGGAGAGGTTTACTGGGTGCCTGCAAGTGAGTGTGACGATTAAATGTCAGGTTTTTCTGCGCTCCAGACATTTTAGGCCCCGTTGTTCGGCCAGCCAATAGACGCATTCGGGTGGATGCGCCCGGCACTTTTCCGTCGGTATAGTCCTGTATTGTTCCCCATAAAAGGGCTGGTTTGATTCCAAAAACACGGCGGCGGCTCAATCCTTGACGCAGCGGATCGAGTATCCGTATCGTAAACGAGAGTCGTCGGTACGCTGTATCATCGGAGAAAAAAGAAAAAAACTGTCCAGATTGCGCATCCATCCTCCCGACGCATCATCACCGGTAAATGTCCAGAAATTGCATTGATCGCCGATAGCTTCAAACTTGGCTGTTCCTCCACCGGCACTTCGTTCGCCGCCGGGAATTGCTGTAAAACCGCTTTCATTCGTTGCGCCGTCATTTGGGCTTGGCCAGTGAGATGTTCCTGTTTCTCTGAGTTTGACGCCTTCGTTATTGCTTCCTCCCCGGTAGCCGGTTGAATCGGCGGAAGCCTGGCTCATGCCGAGAAACATTTCCAGTTGTTTCCATTCGGCATCGGTTGCCACGTGCCAGCCTTTCGGGGCGATGCCGCGGGGGTCGGAAGCTGCCAAAAAGTTGTAGAGATATCCATATGTATCGGATTCATGATTGGCATCATTGTTATAGGCGCAATAAGCTCCTTCTGTCACGGTAGCCCAGTCGTCATCATCTTTGGCATGTAAAATCGGTGTTCCGTCCTTGTACGTAGTCGAGCGCAGATTTTCCGCCATCCACCACTGGTCGCCGATCTTGACGACCTTATAGGTATACCCCTGGTGCAGCATCAAGCCTGTTGATCCGTGATTGTCACGATTGGTTTTCCCATAAATCATCCCTTCAAGACAAGCAAGCCCGGAATTATTGACCAAAAGATCTCCATCTTTATCGCAAGCACTAAGCAACGGCAGAAGCACAATCAACAAAAGGAGGTGGAAGTTGCGGACAGGCTGTTTCATGGGAAATGAATGTTTGGAGATTAGGGTATTCTACTAATACCCGAGTGAGCGTTTTTGAACAGGCAGAAATGTCGTTAAGGAAAAATAACAAAAGAGTTACGAGTTTTTTGTATAAAGATTAGTCAATGGGCTTCGAGAGGTGAGCGCCGGGCGTTTTGGGTTTCTGGCTGTTTGAGGGTAAAAAGGCTGTTGCTAATAGTTGTTTGGTTCGAACGGTGCCTCAGTACTGCATGTTGTTGAGACTAGAGGGGCAGCCAGCAGGGTTACCTTGGCATCCGTCTACGAACAACGTTGCCGCCCCGAACACGCCGCTTGGCGGCGTGCCTTTGAGCACGCGAATATCGAAGCTGATGCTTCCATCGTCACCGGGCGCAACGCTCACCAGTTCGATCAAGATGTGGGACGGTCCGCCGGGACCCAGCAGGCTTAGCGTCGCGTTGGGTGGGTCAATTGCGAAGCTATCGTTCCCTTTGTACCAGGTATCGAAGAAGTCATTCATGGTCATGTGACCCGCGATGCGGGCGGGGCGGTCGCTGAAGTAAATGACCGAGGGTACGCCGCTGAGTACCAGTTTGTTGCCCTCAATCGAGCCCGAGCGACCGCTCAGGACCAGCAGAAAATCGGGCTCCGCGCTCTCGTTGACAACGTGCCGCTGCGTTAGGGTGAGTCCCTGCCCGAAACTGTTTATCGGCAGAAACAAAAACAGCAACAATGCTAACCGCGAAATGCGCTTTATTTTGCGTGGCTTG
>JAKSDC010000157.1 GCA_022360275.1 Chlorobiales bacterium | reverse complement strand
TGGCTCCGATGGCTGTTTTGCCTTCATATCAGAATCAGGGTATCGGTTCTCTGCTCGTCCAGCACGGATTGCAGCACTTGCAACAGTTGGGGAGCCCGTTTGTCATTGTGCTGGGGCATCCAGAGTATTATCCGCGTTTTGGTTTTGAACCGGCTTCGCACTACATGCTCAAGTGCCAATGGAAAGGTGTGCCTGATGAAGCCTTTATGGTTGTGGTATTTGACAGGGGTGTTTTGCCCAGAGAAGGCGGGATAGCCCAGTATCGTGCAGAGTTTGACGAAGCCATGTAGATGGCAACGTGTCTTTGAAACATCAAGCAGCTAAAAAAACGGAGATGAAAATAAGACTATGGACAAGCTGGATAGCGCGAATAACAGGCATCGCAATTGTAGTTTTGTTCCTTCCCTTCTATTTCGGTTACGGGAATCCTCTTCCCTTTCTGAATCCTGGCTATACCGCTCACGATAATGCATGGCTGACAGCCTTTCCTTTTATTTTTATCGGGCTTATTCTCGGCTGGTGGTATCCGCAAACAGGCGGATATATGGTTGTGCTGGCTATTGTCGGTGCGCAACTGGTGACTTTTATAATGGGTTACGGGCTGGTAATACCTATGTTGGCCCCGCTGCTTGTGGGTGTTCTGTTTATTGTTTCGGGAGGGAAGGAAAACAATTGAGCAACTCAGCATTGTTGGCATTGATGAAAAGCCCGCCATTTACCCGGCTTTTTTTATCTTGTAGGAGCAGCAGGTAAGGCATTATAAAAAGCATAACTATTACAGAGACTATGCCTGAAATCCGTCCTTTCAAGGGTTTGCGGTACGATCCTGAAACCGCTGGCGACATGGGCGCTATCATCTGCCCGCCGTATGACATTATTCCTCCGTCAATGCAACAAGATTTGTACGATAGTTCCGAGTACAATGCGGTGCGGCTGGAGCTGCCGAAAGAAGATGACCCTTATGGAGCTGCGGCAGAGCGGCTGGTTCAATGGATGCAGGAGGGCGTGCTGATGCAGGACGACGAACCTGCACTCTATCCCTATTTCCAGACCTATACCGACCCTGAAGGAAACACCTATACGCGGAAAGGCTTTTTCTGCGCGCTTCGCCTGCACGAGTTCAGCGAGAGGAAGGTGCTGCCGCATGAGCGGACGCTTTCGGGGCCGAAAAAGGATCGGCTCAACCTTTTCAAGCGGACGCAGGCCAACATCAGCAGCATTTTCGGGCTGTATGCAGATCAGGAACTGCGGGCAGACAGGGCGATCGATGAGTTTGCCGCAACGCATGATCCAATTGTCGATGTAGCGTTCCAGGGAGTCAGGAACAGGCTCTGGAAAATGACCGACCCCGATCTTGTCGCGGCGGTACAGCAGGTATTGCTCGACCGTCAGGTCTATATTGCCGACGGGCACCACCGTTACGAAACCGGGGTTAACTACCGTAACCTTCGTGCAGAGGAAAATCCTTCGCATACCGGTGACGAGCCATACAACTTTATTCTGATCTACCTTGCCAACATCTTCGACGAAGGATTGATCATTTTCCCGCTGCACCGGATGGTGCACAACCTCGAACAGTTCAGTCCCGAAGCTTTGATCGATACATTGAGTACGAACTTCGAGGTGAAACCGCTCGGTGGCAGAGAAGAACTCAAGCAGTACCTTGAGGGAGCGTCTTCCAGCCATGTCTATGGCGTTGTCGCTTCGGCAGGTGTCTGGGGAATCAGGCTCAAAAGCCCTCCCGAAACGCTGCTTGGTGACTCGGTTCCCGCTCCGCTCTTGCAGTTGAGCGTGGTTGTCCTGCATGAACTGGTCCTGCAGCGGATGCTCGGCATTACCCCGGAGGCGATGCGCAGCCAGAAACACCTTATCTATGAAGAGGACGATCGTAAGGTGTTCGATGCTGTAGAGAATGGCGACATCCAGGTCGGGTTTGTTGTCAAGCCGACAACCGTACAGCAGGTGCTCGATGTTTCAGGTGAGGGTGAAGTGATGCCGCAGAAGTCGACGTATTTTTATCCGAAGATTATGACAGGGTTGGTCATGCACCAGCTTAAATAAAGGCAAAAGGAAAAAGTCAAAGGTCAAAAGGGTCCCTTCGGCACGAAAATGTGAAGCCATGAGGGTTGCTATAACCTTGTCAAATATCACATTGCCGAATATCTTTTTACATTTGTCGATTGCAAAAGTACTTTCATTTCTTAGTTATAGTAGCCAGTATATGAAATAGTGTCTGTATCAGTTCCGTGAAGTTAGGGTATCTATTTCACAGGGGGTACGACGGTTTTAGTTTTTTTACTTTTGACCTTTGAATTTTGACTTTCTTTCCATGAAGGAATACTTATCCCGTTCGGTTGAGGAGACCCGTGAATATGCCCGGCAGTTTGCCGCGGGTTTGCAGCCGGGCGATGTTGTTTCTTTGAGCGGGCAGCTGGGGGCGGGAAAAACCGAGTTCATGCGCGGGATCGCGCAGGTGTTCAACTGCGATGACCAATTGACCAGTCCTTCGTTTTCGATTTTCAATATCTACAAGGGGCGATTGAAAAAACAACCGGTCAAGCTGCAGCACTTCGATCTTTATCGTATCGAGACTTCTTTGGAACTTGAAGGGCTCGGGTTTGGGGAGTACGTTGACGGTCCGGCCATATCGGTTGTCGAGTGGGGCGAAAAGTTTCCCGATGAACTTCCCGGAAACACGAAAAAAGTTTTTATTGAGGCAGTTGGAGAAAATGAACGGCGTATTGTGATAGATGAGCTTTGAACCGCTTTCTATCATTTTTGACTTTTGATTTTTGACTTTTGACTTCGTCTTCGACTTTTTCTCACAAGATCCTCGCCATAGAGTGCACCCATCAATGCATCAGCGTGGCGGTTGGCGGCCCTGGTGGCGTTGTCGAAGAGACGCTCTGGGAGTGGCAGCGGACAGCCGAGTCGATTGTCCCTCTCGTTGACAAGGTGCTTGTTTCGGCAGAGACAGCGTTAAATGATATTGATTTCCTGGCGCTTTCTTCAGGCCCGGGTTCGTTTACTGCGTTACGTATCGGGATGGCAACGGCAAAAGGTATCGCTTACGGAACCGGCATTCCCCTCGTGACGGTCTCTACCATGGAGGCGCTTGCAGTGTCTGCACGGGAGCATGTCGATACCCCGTGTTTGGTGCCGGTTATTCCTGCAAGGAAGGGAGAGTTTTATTATGCGCTTTATGTTGCGAAGAATGAAAAACTGGAAGTGGTTGAAAAGACAACATATGCTCCGGTCGATCGCTTGAAGAAGTTTCTCAGGTCACAGAGGGAACCGTGCACGCTTGTTGGACGGGAGATCGTTTCACTTGAAGAGGTTTGCCGGGCTGCCGGTGCGGGTGCTGTCAAGGCTGATTTCTTCACGGCGTCTGCGCTTATCCCGCTGGCGGAAAAAAAGTATGCGGCAGGGGAAGTGCCTCCTCTGGAAATCGTGACCCCTGATTACCTGCAGAAGTTTCGCCCCAAAAGGTAAGTAGTTGTTGAAGTGTTTATTTGTTGAACTGTTGAATTGTTCCGCGCGTAGTCGTAATCAGCGAAGCGGTAACCGTACTCGTACTCGTAAAAGGGAATGTGAGTTCCTGAAAAGGTATTGCTATCATGTGAAGAAATAGTGAATTGTTGAGCTGTTCTGTGCGTTAGTTTGGAAAGAGGTTTTTAAGCTTGGATAGTTATGGAGGGGTTGAACCGTCTTCTTCGGAATGAGTTGATTATTACTATATTTTAATACAGCCGCTTAAGGCCGGCTGAGTTCCCCGTAGGACCTGGAACAAACGTTTTTTTAATCGAGCTAAACGGAGGTTTATGGCTGAACCGAATCGTGAGGAAGGTAAGAAACTTGAGGTAAGAGATGTTGCGTTAAGCGAACTGCTTGCGAAGAAAGCAGCAGAGCTGTCGCTGGAGAAAAAATGTGAAAAGGTGACGATTCTCGATGTAAGGGGGTTAACGAGCATAACGGATTTTTTTGTGATAGCAACTGCTGATTCCGAACGAAAGGCAAAAGCAGCCTATGAGTATATTGTCGATGAACTGAAACATGACGATGAACGCCCCCTGCATATCGAGGGAGCTGATACGCTTCACTGGATTCTGCTTGATTATGTCGATGTGGTGGTACATATTTTCATGCCTGACGAACGCAAGTTCTATGACCTGGAATCGCTCTGGGGTGATGCCCCGAAGCACACTCTCAAAAACACTGTTGCACAGGGTTCGGAAGGTGTTTGATGATGTTCAAAAGGCTTTACCTTTAATAGGGTATTTCATACATTGGCCCCGTTAGTTTTTCATTCATTCAGTTACAAGTACCAACATGCAGCGCGACAAAATATTACCGATCAGCATAGAAGATGAAATGAGGGACTCCTACCTCGATTATTCCATGTCGGTTATAGTGAGCCGTGCGCTGCCTGATGTTCGTGACGGTCTCAAGCCGGTCCACCGGCGGGTGCTCTACGGCATGCATGAGCTTGGTCTGCAGGCGGGAAAGCCGTACAAGAAGTCCGCCCGTGTGGTTGGTGAGGTGCTGGGTAAGTTTCACCCGCACGGCGATAACGCGGTGTATGACAGTATCGTGCGCCTGGTCCAGGATTTTTCCATGCGCTACCCGCTGATTGACGGTCAGGGTAACTTCGGGTCGATCGATGGCGATTCTCCTGCTGCCATGCGTTATACCGAAGTACGAATGAAGAGCATCGCGGGTGAGATGCTCAAGGATCTGGAAAAAGAGACGGTCGATACTGCGCTGAACTTCGATGACTCGCTTGAGGAGCCGACGGTGCTTCCTTCCGCGGTGCCGAACATGCTGGTGAACGGTGCATCCGGTATTGCTGTCGGCATGGCGACCAACATTCCTCCGCAGAACCTCAATGAGGTGGTTGACGGCTTGATCGCATTGATCGACAATCCGGAGATTGCCGTAGATGAGATCATGGAGCATGTTATCGCTCCCGACTTTCCTACAGGCGGGATTATTTACGGCTATGAAGGCGTGAAGCAGGCGTACAGGACCGGCCGGGGGCGCGTGGTTATCCGTGCAAGGGCGGTTGTCGAAGTGACCCAGAAAAACGGCCGGGAGTCAATTATCGTTACCGAGCTTCCCTACCAGGTAAACAAGGTCCGGCTCATTGAAAAGATCGTCGAACTGATTCATCAGAAAAAAATTGAAGGGATCGCCGATATCCGCGATGAATCAGATCGTGACGGGATGCGTCTTGTCATCGAGCTGAAGCGTGATGCGGTTGCCAAAGTGGTGCTGAACCATCTCTACAAGCATACACCGATGCAGGATACTTTCGGAGTCATTTTGCTCGCTCTTGTCAATGGGGTGCCGAAAGTGCTGAACCTGAAAGAGATGATGCAGGAGTATCTCAAGCACCGCAATGAGATTATTCTTCGCAGAACCACATTCGAGCTGGCAGCTGCCGAAAAGAAAGCACATATTCTCGAGGGCTTGAAGATCTGTCTCGATAATCTCGATGAAGTGATCACGACGATACGCCAGTCGAAGAATGCCGCGGTGGCTCAGGAACGGTTGATGGAAAAGTTCGGGTTGACCGAAGTGCAGTCGAAAGCTGTTCTGGAAATGAGACTGCAGCGTCTTACCGGCATGGAGCGTGAAAAAATCGAAAAGGACTATAACGAGACCCTTACGCTGATCGAGGAGCTGCGTTTTATCCTTGCAAATCCTGAAAGACAGATGCAGATCATCAAGGATGAACTGTTGAAAGTCAAGCAGGTTTACGGTGACGAGCGGCGCACTGAAATCAGGCCGCAGGAAGGCGAGTTCTCCATCGAGGATATGATCGCCCAGGAAGATGTTGTAATCACGATCACGCACGAAGGTTTTATCAAGCGTTTTCCTGTTTCCGGTTACCGGCGTCAGGCCAGGGGCGGCAAGGGCGTAACCGGAGCCCAGGCCCGGCACGAAGACTTTGTGGAGCATATGTTCATTGCGTCAACGCACAATTATATTTTGTTCTTTACCAACATGGGCCGGTGTTACTGGTTGAAGGTATACGAGATTCCTGAAGGTGGGCGTGCGGCGCGGGGTAGGTCTCTGGCAAATATCATGGAACTGCAGCCGGGTGAGAAGATCAGGGCATATATCAACGTGAAGAATTTCGATGATCCGCTGTTCATCGTCATGGCGACATCCAGGGGGATTATCAAGAAAACCGAAATCGAGGCATTCTCACGACCGCGCCGTAACGGTATCGCCGCCATTACCATAGAAGAAGACGATGAACTGATCGATGCGCGCCTGACCGATGGTGAGCATGATATTATCATGGCCAAGAATTCCGGGTATGCGGTTCGTTTTGCCGAAAAAGACGTTCGGCCAATGGGAAGAACCGCCATGGGGGTAAAAGGGATAACCCTGGATGAAGGTGAGCATTGCATCTCCATGGTGACCTCCAAACGTGCCGACACGTCGCTGCTGGCCGTTACGGACAACGGGTTCGGCAAGCGCAGCAAAGTTGAGGATTACCGGCTGACGAAACGCGGTGCCCGTGGGGTTATCACGTTGAAGGCACATGAGAAAGTAGGCAATCTCGTCGGTCTGCTCGACGTCAATGACGGCGACGATCTGATCATTATTACAGCTAACGGTATTGTCAATCGCCAGCACGTTTCCAGTATCAGGCTGACCGGTCGAAATACTTCGGGGGTCAGGCTTATCAGGCTTATGACAGGTGACTCGGTCTCTGCCACTGCAAGAGTTCCGAAAAACGGAGATGAAGAGGTCGATGACGGCCCGGAGGAGCAGATTGAGCTTTTTGATTCCTGAGGTGACAGTGTAACACGTGAAGAAAGTTATGGAAAAAAGGAAAGAGCCTTATATCCTGGAAGAAAAACCAGGATTGAAAAAATATTGTGCATGCGGGTTGTCGAAAAACAAGCCCTATTGTGACGGTTCCCATCACGGAACAGGCATGCACTCCTACAAGGTGGAGATTGAAGAGGCGAAAACCGTTGCGATATGCGGTTGCGGCCAGTCGGGGAACAAGCCATTCTGCGACGGTTCGCATCTGTCGCTGTAGTAGGCGGGATGAAAGCAGGATATCTGCCTGTTCCGAGATAACCTGAGAGGACGGGGTTGTCTGCTGCGTTTTGTAAAACGATCAACTTTGGAAAACACCCTTACCGTTATGGCACGACCGAAAAACGTAAAGCATATTTTTGTTACAGGAGGGGTTGTCTCGTCTCTTGGCAAAGGTATTCTGTCCGCTTCCCTTGGATTGCTTCTGAAGTCGCGAGGACTGCGTGTGGCGATACAGAAATACGATCCCTATATCAACGTCGATCCCGGGACGATGTCGCCCTACCAGCACGGCGAGGTCTATGTGACCGATGACGGTGCAGAGACAGATCTCGACCTCGGCCATTACGAACGCTTTCTTGACGAGCCGACATCACAGGCTTCCAATCTTACAATGGGCCGGGTTTACAAATCGGTGATTGACAAGGAGCGCCAAGGGGAGTATCTGGGAGGTACCGTTCAGGTTGTGCCTCATGTGATCGACGAGATCAAGGAGAAAATGAACGAACAGGCGAAAAGCGGCAGTCTGGACGTGTTGATTACCGAGATCGGCGGAACCATCGGTGATATCGAGTCGTTACCGTTCCTCGAAGCCATGCGTCAGCTGAAGCTGGACCTGGGCCCCAAAAACCTCCTGAACATCCATCTGACCCTTGTGCCTTATATCAAGGCGGCCTGTGAGCTGAAGACCAAGCCGACGCAGCACAGCGTCAAGATGCTGCTCGAGACCGGGATTCAGCCCGACATCCTTGTCTGCCGCAGTGAGAAGCCGCTCTCCAGAGAGATAAAGAACAAGGTGGGGCACTTCTGTAACCTTCATGAGTCCGATGTCATTGGTCTGAACGACTGCGGGACTATTTATGACGTGCCGTTGATGTTGCTCAACGAGCAGCTTGACAAGCGTGTATTGAAGAAGCTCAATATCAAGAAATTCAAGGACCCCGAACTTTCCTACTGGCGGGATTTCTGCAACAAGGTGAAGCACCCGACGGACGGTGAGGTGACAATTGCGATATGCGGTAAATACACCGAATATCCTGACGCGTACAAGTCAATCCTCGAGGCATTTGTCCACGCCGGCGCAAGTAACAACGTTACGGTAAATGTCAGGCTGCTCAGAGCGGAAAACGCCGAGGAAAATGGTGGCAGCGCAGCAGCATTCTTGAAAAATGTTCATGGTGTGCTGGTCGCACCCGGTTTCGGTGATCGAGGTATCGAGGGGAAGATCAGTTTCATTCGCCATGCCCGTGAGAACAATATTCCTTTTCTGGGAATCTGTCTTGGTATGCAGTGCGCATCGATTGAGTTTGCCCGAAACGTGTGCGGTTTTGCCGAGGCTAATTCCACGGAATTCAATAAACGGTGCCGCCAACCTGTGATCGATCTTATGGAGCATCAAAAGAAGGTCAAGGAGAAAGGCGGCACCATGCGTTTGGGCAGCTACCCCTGCATTCTTAAAGAGAACACCAACGTCCACAAGGCTTACGACAAGTTTCTTATCAATGAACGGCATCGTCACCGGTACGAATTCAATAACGAATACCGTGAGTCTTTTGAAAAAAACGGCATGCTTTTTTCCGGCACGTCACCGAACGGTGACCTTGTTGAGATTATAGAACTCCAGGGCCATCGGTGGTTTGTCGGCGTACAGTTCCATCCCGAATATAAATCCAGGGTGCGTAGCGTGCATCCTCTTTTCAAGGGTTTTGTCGAGGCGGCCAAAGAATTTGCCCAGGGATCGCGGCAGCTTTCCTTCGAGCCCGATGCTTTACCGCTTGAAGAGCCAGAACGCTCGGTACAGGGGTAGCGGCACAAGTCAAAATTCAAAAGTGAAAAGGCTGGATGGCTCGACGGCTTGATAGCCAGTTGCAGCTATAGCCGGAAAGTCATGCCGGACTTGATCTAGCTCTTCTAATTATAGGTCTCATAGGTCCTATATGTCCTATAGTACCTATGGCGTAACCTCCTGGCATTTCCGCTCTACCGATCTCCTGAATCTCTCCGTAAACAGCTCAACAATTCAACAAACTTCAGGCTCCTGAACTCCCGCCTCTTTTTTTGTTTTTTCTGAATTTGTGTTTGGAAGTTAGGGAGTTGGTATTGTACATTAGTTTCCCGCTGAAAGGAGCGGAGTTACAAAGTCTGTAGAAGCGTTGAAAAGGTTTTGGAAAGTTTTGAGTGAATGAGTAAGTTTGTTTCCCTTGCACGACGCTGTCGAAGCAAGGAGTTCTTTGAAATTGTTGCCAAGTGAACGCCAAAGTCAATTGCTTTGATGGGGTAGTAAGCCATTGAAGTAGATAGCCGGATCACAACCCATTGTATTTATTTTACAACGGAGAGTTTGATCCTGGCTCAGGACGAACGCTGGCGGCGTGCCTAACACATGCAAGTCAAAGGAAAAC
>JAKSDC010000173.1 GCA_022360275.1 Chlorobiales bacterium | reverse complement strand
TTACGCAACGTACGAGTATCTCGCGACAAGAAAATTCGAGAACGATTAGGAGTAAAAGATGCTTAAACAAAGGTTTTACAGGCATCGAGGGCCTGTAAAACCTTTGCCTTATGTTGCAACGGCTTTCGTGTCCGCTGCCGGCTGATCTTTTTCGGCCCTGTTATTTTTGACTTTTTCCTTTTTCCTTTTGACTTGTCTCTTCCCTTCTCAGTTCATCAGCTTTATCGATGTACTCCTTCACCTTGTCAGACTCACCTAATGCACGGTAGATTTCCACAAGATGCTTGTAGATCTCAGGTTCATCCGGCTCCATTGAGAGCGCTTTCTCGATGATTTCACGAGCCTTCCGATACTCTCCGAACTTGTAATACAACCAACCCAGCGTATCAAGAAAGACCGGATTATCGGGCTCCGCATCAACGGCCTGTTTCGCATACTTCATTGCCTCTTCGAGATTTTCCCCTCTTTCGGCATAGAGATAGGCCAGATTGTTGAGTGCCAGTGCATTTTCAGGATCGATACCGAGCACGTCCCTGTATGCACCGATGCTTTTCAACTGCTCCTGCAATTTGTCATAAGCCATGGCTCGGGTAATGTGAGCCTGAACAAGCAGCCATGATGGACTCTCATGCTTCTCATAGTTGTCGACTTTCTCCAGCACCTTTACCGATTTCAGGTAGGCCCCGGACCGGAAAAGCGCATACCCTTCGAAAACATCGAGACGTAATGACGAGTGACCGATTGTTTTCCGTGCTTGGGAAACAGTACGAAAAACATGATGGTACTGTTCCTGAGCCATATATGTCGAGACCAGCTCTTCCCAGGCAAAAAGCTTCTTCGGCTCAAGCCCGAGCGCCTTTTGAAAATCTTCTTGTGCCAACTTGTACTTTTTCTGAACACGGTGCGACATCCCTCTCAGCACATATACGGAAGAATCACCAGGACGAGAGGCGGCCAGTTCACTGACCATTGTATTGACATACTCGCTATAGGCTGGATCGTCTTCCGCCATCAGCATGAACAGCTTTACCACTTCGATTTTCCGGGGAAATTCGATCTCTTCAATAGCATAAAATCGCCCCAATTCTTTCAAAAAAAGCTCCTGTTCACCCTGTTCGATATGTGTTTCGAAAAGGGCGATCCAGGCAGGAACGAAGGAAGGTGTTTCGTTTATCATTTTCCGGAAAATCTCAAGGGCTTTGCCGGGTCTGCCTGATTGCAGATACAACTCTCCAAGCGTGAGTTGCAGCTTGTCATTACTCCCGTTCGTCTCCATCATGTTTTCCAGGCTGTGAATTGCGGCACCGTACCGCTTCAGCTTGAGCTCCAGCCACAATGATTGAGCCTGAGCGCTTTCATTCGAAGGATCGAACTGAAGAATGCGAGCGAAGGTCTCCAGTGCCCTCTCATACTGTTCGTCGGCAAGATAGGCATGCGCGAGATAAAACAGATTTCGCGCATCTGCAGGCTCCATTTCGGCAAGCTGCTCGAACTGCGTTGCCGCATCGGAAAAAAGCTTCATGTCGAAATAGATCCCTGCAAGCAGCCGCCGGTAGTAACGGTTTGAAGGATTATAGTAGACCGCCTTTTCGGCATAGTGCTTTGCGGAATCAGGTACCGTCAAAGCCACATATGCTTTGGAAAGCGAAAAATAAACCGCGGCATTTTCCGGTTCGGCGGCAAGCACCTTTCGAAACTGTAAAATTGCAGCATCATAATCACCGCCGACGGTTGATAGAGCTCCTTTTACGAAAAGGTCTTTCGAGGCCCGGGCAAGGGAATCTGCAGGAGCCTGGCTTGTTTTTCTGGTCGGAGCACTACCCGTACACCCATCGAGAATAATGCTTGCCAGTAAAAGCAATAAAACAGCGAATCGGGTTGGGGTATTCATATTATCATAGAAACTGGAGATTCGTTAGTCAATCTTTTCGGCTCCTTAATTCAGGGCTACGGATTCCGTCCCTGGTTATCAAGCGATCCAGCTACCAGGACACCCGGCCCTTTAGCTAGCTTTCCGAGAACAACGGCCCCTCCCTTTGTGAACCGGGATATGAACCGGTGAACTTCAGATAAGCATTTTTTGTCGCAACCCGGCCTCTGGGAGTTCTCGATACAAATCCTGCCTGGATAAGATACGGTTCATACACCTCCTCAATCGTATCCTGCTCCTCCCCAACCGAAACTGCAAGGGAAGAGATGCCGACCGGACCGCCGTTAAACTTTTCGATAAGGGTCAGCATGATTTTTTTATCCATCTCATCAAGCCCGTCGTCATCGATTTCAAGTGCTTCAAGCGTTTTCTTTGCTGTTTTGGTCGAAATGACGGAAGCGTCGGCAACCTGGGCAAAGTCACGTGCCCGTTTGAGCAGGCGATTTGCAATGCGGGGGGTTCCCCGGGAACGTCCGGCGATTTCAGCCGCGGCCCTGCCTTCGATAGCGACACCGAGTATTGTCGCTGTCCGCACGATAATCCGTTCAAGAATTTCAGCAGAGTAGTAATCAAGGCGGCTCGATATGCCGAAACGGGCACGGAGAGGAGAGGTCAGCATTCCTGCTCTGGTTGTCGCACCAACCAGGGTAAACGGTTCGAGTTTCAGCTGTACAGCACGCGCCGCCGGGCCGCTTTCCAGGAGAATATCGATACGGAAATCCTCCATGGCGGAATACAGATACTCTTCGACAGCCGGGGTGAGACGGTGAATCTCGTCTATAAAAAGAACGTCTCCCTTGCCGAGACTGGTAAGAATACCGGCAAGGTTTCCAGGCTTATCGAGCAGTGGGCCGGACGACACTTTTATTCCTCCGCCAAGTTCCGCAGCAATGATATGGGCAAGCGTTGTTTTGCCAAGCCCCGGAGGGCCGGAAAACAGGACATGATCCAGCGCTTCGCCTCTTTTTCTTGCCGCCGCGATAAAAACGCGAAGATTTTCCGTAAGACGCGGCTGACCGGCAAAATCATCGAGCAGAAGAGGGCGTATTTGCTCTTCGAATTTCTCTTCGGCAGGACTGGCAGGGGTATTCAACAGTTCATCACGCACGGCAACAGCAGAAAAAGGGTTTGCATAAACAACTACAACTTTATTCTCGGATCAACAACGGCATAGAGTACATCCGCTACAAGATTGCCGATAATGATCAGGGTACCGGATATAAACGTATTGGCGATAATCAACGGATAGTCACGGGCAAAAATAGCCTCGACCGTTACCCTCCCCATACCTGGAAAAGCAAAGATAACCTCGATAAACAACGCCCCGCTGAAGATGAACGGCAATGATCCGCCCATCAGGGTAATGACCGGCAAGAGCGCATTACGAAGGGCATGGCGAATTATGACCACCTTTTCAGGAAGACCTTTTGCCCGAGCCGTCCGGATATAATCCTGGCGGATCACTTCAAGCATGCTGCCTCGAACATAACGGGCAATGCCGGCTGCACCGTTGATACTCAACACCGTTACCGGCAGAACGAGATGCCAAAGCCTGTCAAGCATAAACCTGAAGGGACCGTATGATTCAGCTCCGACCTCGTTAAGCCCTGACGCCGGAAAAATCTGGAGATTCAACGCAAACACGATAATCATCATCAGGGCAAACCAGAACTCCGGCATCGAGTAGAAAAAAAGCGCGCCGACCGTCAGGAACCGGTCGAGATAGCTGTTTTGCTTAACCGCGGAAATAACCCCGATAATAATGCCAAAAATAAAGTTTGCCACGAGCGCAAGCAGAGCGATCGTGATGGTAACCGGCAATGCCTGGGCAATAACGTCGAAAACAGGTTGCTGGGCTCGGCTGAAACTGCGGCCGAAATCCCCCTGAAGCACACTGCCCAGCCACTTTATGTACTGGATAAACAACGGATCATTCAACCCGTACTGCTCACGAATCTGGTCGGCAACCTTCGGGCTGATTCCCGGCTGTATGAACAAGGCTGCAGGATCACCGGGTGCAAGCCGGATAATGAAAAACGTCAATGTCAAAACCCCGAATACCAGCGGTATGGCAACCAGCAAACGGCGCAATATGTAAACAAGCATCAGCTAATACGGTAATAGGTATTTTCTTCGTTATTCCGCGGCACTTGCGGACGGGGAAAGCGTCCAGTCGTCGATGTTGTAAAACGTGCTGAGTATGTTCAATTCCTCGCCTTTTATCCGCTTGTTGAATCCCTGTGTTTCCTTTATCCAGTAAAGAAATGTCGTCGGCTGATCACGATGCAGAATTTCCTGATACTCCAGCCAGTAAGGTCTCGCATCCAGCGGGTTCAGCTCGGCCTTGGCAAGCTCGCACAGTGCATCGATTCTCGGGTTCTGATAACCGGTAAAATTGAAACGGCTTTTCTCCAGATCCGCCCCCCATCCATCGAGGGGATCTATCTCAAGTCCGATCGACCATCCGGCCATCCACGCGTCGATCTTGCGCAGGCGGAGGTTCTCGAAAAAGACATTCGACTCCTGAACATCAAGCTGGCAGTCAATACCTATTTCCCTGAGATTCTGCTGAATGATGACACTGGCAAAATCTCTCCGTTCATTTCCTGCATTGGTGAAAAGGACAAAACCGAACTTCCTGCCGTCTTTCTCGCGTATGCCGTCCGGCCCCGGTTTCCAGCCCTCTTCTTCCAGCAGCCTGATAGCTTCGGCAGGATCATAAGGGTAGGGTACAACCGCATCGTTATAGGCCCATTTGAGAGATGGTGAAATATCGGTACTTGCAATGACCCCATACTCCCCGAGATAACCATCGAGAATGGATTGCCGGTCGATCGCCAGCGTCAGTGCCCGCCGCACCTTTGCCGAACCGAAAAGAGGATGCGGTTTTATGGTACCGTCATGGCGGTAGGCATTCTGGTCGATATTCGACCATCCGACATAGTCATACACCCGAAGCCCGACAGGCTTGATCTCAACTCCTGCTTTTGCGTTTTCAAGCCCCTTAAAGTCTTCCGGTCTTATATTTTCAACAACATCCACTGCTCCGGTCTGCAGCTGTGCCAGGCGCACCGTGTAATCAGGCACGATCCTGAACATGATGCGCGGTATGTTGCCGGGCTTGGGCAGATTGCTCATCGGATTCGAAGCCAGAACGATCTGCTGCTGTTTCTGCCAGTCCCGGAGCACATAAGGCCCCGCACCCAGCGGTTTCTGGTTGAGCGGTGAATGCCGGAACTCCTGTGGCGGCACCTTTTCCCATACGTGTTTTGGGAGCGGAGCCAGAGAAGTGTGAAACAGGGCAAGCTGTTCCGGCACCTGCCTATAGAAGTTAAACACCAGCGTCGTATCGTCCGGTGTCTCGATTGCCTTCTCAAAATCGATTTCACCTTCATCTGCACCTACAAGTTCAGCAAGAAACTGCTGCCGTGGGCTGGCAATGACAGGATTACCGTAAAGCGTATAGGCAAATTTAAAGTCATGTGACGTTATCGGAGTACCGTCATCCCAGCGTGCATCGCTTCTGAGTATATAGGTGATCGAACGGTAATCATCACTCACTCTCCAAGTTCTGGCAAGGGCGCCGCTTGGTTTCTTCCCGGAACCCTGCTCTATCTTTCCTCTCAATTTCTTTTCCAGAGCGACGAAATTCAGAAGACCCGATGTCGTATCGAACTCACTTTTCAGCAGTCCCGGATAGAGAAGCCCGTAAACATTCCTCGATGTTACCGAAGCTCCTATCACCGGATTGAGATAATTGGCATCACCCAGCATGGCAATGACCAGCGTTGAATCACTTGCAGAGGCACCGCCGCTGCCCGGCTTCCCCGAACAGCCTGCAAACATCATGGTAACCAATGCCGAAATGATTGCAATACCCCGGATGGAGGTACAACAACCCTTAAAACCGCCGCGAACTGCGTCCCTATTCATAATCCTTTGCAAAATAGTTACCTCCAAACCTTGTGTTGAGCAATGACTCGCCATCGATAGATCTTTTGATCCTTTCCTCAAGAGCCTCTGCAGCTACATATCCCGAATACTGATGCAGCAGATAGTTCAGAGCAACCACCTCGATAATGACCGTAATGTTTTTACCCGGGTTGATAGGCAACTGCACAAGGGGGACTTCTACGCCGAGAATTTTCGTTGTTTTGGTATCCAGACCCAGACGCTCATAGTCCATTCCTTCGTTCCATTCCAGCAGCTCGACAACCACCTGTACAACCTTCTTTTCCCTGATAGCCCTGATACCGAACGCGGCCCTGACGTCAACCACACCGAGACCACGGATTTCCATAAAATGGTCGATAATGTTGTTCCTGGAGGCTATCAGCACTTTCTCCCCTTTCCTGTTGATAACGACAGCATCGTCTGCAACCAGCCGGTGCCCTCTCTCCACGAGGTCAAGCGCAACTTCCGACTTTCCAAGACCGCTCCTGCCAACAAGGAAAACGCCGACGCCATAGACATCAACCATTGAGCCATGATACTGCTGATAGACAGAAAAACGGTCAACGAGAAAATCGGTAATCAGAAAAATGGTTTTCGTAGAGGCGTTGCGTGTAGCCAGAACAGCAATATCGGCTTCGGTAGCCATATCAAGCAAAACCGGGTCCAGCTTGTTGTTGCTGGTAAGAATGATGCATGGAACCTTATACTTGACGATATTTTCAAACGCTTTTACCCTTGTCTTGTCGTCAAGCTGGTTGAGGAATCTCGTCTCGGTATTCCCAAGGATCTGGACCCTTTTGTAGGTAAAAAGGTTGGTGAATCCCGCAAGCGCAAGACCTGGGCGATGAAGATCCCTGTCGTAAATACGCCGTTTCCGCTCATCTACATTGTTCAGTCGGCGCAGCTTTATATCGAGGCTCTTGTTGATATTTTCAACAAAATATTCAACGGTCATCGATCGCCTTTTCAGGCCTTTCTGATCAAAATCCATGGTAGTACGAAGCTAAGAGGTGCATCAAAGTGGA
>JAKSDC010000176.1 GCA_022360275.1 Chlorobiales bacterium | reverse complement strand
TATGTTGATAGCGTTACTCATAATCTTAAATGGAGGCTAGAAATGAGCGAAGAAAAAATACTTGGTATTGAGGTTAAAGAAATGCCAACCGTTCATGTGGCTTATGTAAGACACATCGGCCCCTATAAAGGGGATTGTCAGCTTTTTGAAGGCTTGTTTACCCGGTTGATGAACTGGGCCGGTCCTCGGGGTCTGTGTATGCCGGATACAAAAATCATGGCGGTTTACCACGACGATCCTGAAGTAACTGAAGAAGAAAACCTTCGGGTCTCTGCCTGTATCACTGTGCCGGAAGATACACCGGTTGACGGAGAGATTGGTAAAATGAAAATCGATGGCGGTAAATATGCTGTGGCAGGCTTTGAACTGGAAGGCAGTCATGAATATGAAGAAGCCTGGAATATGGTGTTTGCAGAGTGGCTGCCTGAAAGTGGATTTCAGCCCGATGACCGGGTCTGCTATGAAGTCTATCACAATGATCCTAAAGAACATCCCGAAGGACATCATATTGTTGATATTTGTGTTCCGGTAAAGCCCTTGTAGTTCTTATAAACGGTTGGGCTTGTTGTTATGGAGGCTGAGCCCAAGCGTCATCAATAGGGAATTATCATGCTGTCAATTCGCCCGACGGAAACAGATGATGCGTCGCAAGTTGCCGCCTGTGTCGACAGCGTGGCCAGGGAAAAGCTTTTTCTGGGTAATACCAAAGGCTTTTCGCCAGAGCAAACTCGTGAATTCATTCAATTCGTCAAAAGCGCAGATGGAGTTCACCTTGTTGCCTTGGATAGTGAAGCTGTTGTTGGCTGGTGTGATATAACACCGCAAACCTATGAAGGGTTAACGCATGCAGGGCGTCTGGGTATGGGATTATTGCCGAAATACCGCGGACAGGGTTGGGGAACAAAACTTGTCACAGAAGCATTGTCGATTGCATTCAACACAGGTCTTGAACGTATCGAACTCGAGGTCTTTGCTTCAAATGTTGGTGCTATAAAACTCTACCGTAATTTCGGCTTCCGGGAGGAAGGACGAAAACGCAAGGCAAGGAAGCTTGACGGCGTGTATGATGATATTGTTTTATTTGGATTGTTGCGGGAAGAACGGTTGAGATGAAGCAGGGCAACGAATTTAACAGAAGTTTTCCAATGATTGAAATACGGAAAGAGGAGCCTGCTGATCAGGATGCGGTTCGCAGGATCAACGAGATGGCATTTGAACAAGGGCCTGAGGCAGCAATTGTTGACAAGTTACGAACATCTTGTAAGGAGTATTGTTCTTTGGTGGCTGTCAATAAGGATACTGTCATCGGGCATATAGTGTTCACGCCGGTTACGATAGATGGTTCTAACCTTATTGGTATGGGTTTAGCTCCAATGGCGGTTTTACCTTCGCACCAGAAACAGGGTATTGGCTCTTCGCTCGTCCAGCAT
>JAKSDC010000149.1 GCA_022360275.1 Chlorobiales bacterium | reverse complement strand
CAATTCCTTCTGGCCCTTTTGCTCGAATCTCGAATAACCCTTCACCTAACGCTCGGGTATAAGGCAACCCAAGATTTGGTCAACTGATTTCAATTTGTTCGGCTATCCGTAGAAACTTTGCGTAAATGCCGGTTGGCTAGCCATAAATCTCTTTCTGGACGCTGCTGTTATAAAAGCTGATTGTATAGCTCATTATCAAAAATAGCATATATGCTATAAGTTCGCAAGCAGTTGTTTTGCATAAAACTGATTTATACCTTGGTTTTATTGCGAAAATCGATAAAATCTCTATCTACACAGCAATTTAAACCGCTTAGCTTTTTGAGCGGATTGGATCCATTACCAGATATCGTGCGTTAGGTAATTGTGGCTTAATGTACGCTGATACCGGTCCATATAACGATGCGATCGCGCTCTTAACCGAGGTGATTGAATATTATAAGCGCATTAACAACCATCGACTTTTGGGCCACGCTCAGTTTAACCTTGCTTATACATTCTACCGGAAAGGAAATTTGCAAGAAGCAAAATCACAAGGAGCGGAAGCATTACGCTATTTGACCATAATAAATGATTCACATTTAGATGAAGTGAAAAATCAGATTGAGAGCTGGAAGGAAAAAGCAATTGAAACGGAGAAACCCTAAATCTCAATTCTTTTGTCGATAAACAAAGTGCATGATAAAGACATTATTGATCTTGCTACCTTAATCAGCATATCTACTGAGCCCAGTTTTCATAATGCAGGCCCTCTACCCGGTTGAACTCACGGGTATTATTCGTTACGAGGATTGAGTTCAAGGCGAGAGCATGCGCTGCAATCATGGTATCCAGGGCACCAATAGGTTTGCCTTGTTTTTCAAGATCAGTTCGAACTTCACCGTAATGCCAGATAACCGATTCATCGAATGGATGGATTTCAAGCGGTGCCAGAAACATTTCCAGTGCCATTCGGTTCCTTGCCGATCCACTCTTGATAACACCATAGGTCAACTCTGAAGCCGTAATGCTTGATATGCCGATATTTCCAATGCGTTCCTTCCGAAATCGTTGCAATACTGTTTCAGGTCGGGAATTGATGATGTAGATGCAGATATTGGTGTCCAGCAGATAGCTCATGAAGCAATCTCCTCCCGTTCCTCAACAGCAGGTTGTTCACGCTCAAGGTGAAATCCAGGTTCAAATTCCCGCAGAGCAGCTTCCAATGTGTCCCAAGATTTGTCGATTGGCAGAAGAAGAACGCCATTACCAAAATGTTTTACATAGACTTCCTTTCCTTGAAACCGGTATTCTTTTGGTAAGCGCACAGCCTGGCTACGGCCGGATTGAAAAATGCGTGCTGTATCCATCATACTATCCTCCAAAGTAAAATCAATTGATATATATCAATGATAGTTATTCTTCGATTGAGATGCAAGAATCAATGTAAAGAAATGAGCAGGGCAGAAGGCGAGATGAGTAATCGTTGTTGATTGTCGAATACAAGGGTCTAAAGTTCGGGGTGATGTATCATCATACAGATGGACCTTGGTTTTGGAGACCGGGTCTATCCCGATCCATCAAGACATATATTACCATCTTTGCTGGATTTTCCTGAAGCAAAGCTGTATTGTTACAGCCGGGAAAGCGTGATAGCTGAAAAGTTCGAGGCAATGATCAAGCTTGGTACCCTGAACAGCAGAATGAAGGACTTTTATGATATCTGGATGCTTTCCAGACAGTATGATTTTCAAGGAGACAGCCTTTGTGAAGCTATGAGGCAGACGCTGGAGCAGCGCGGAACAGAACTTGTAATGCCTGTAGCTGTGTTTTCGAGTGATTTCATTGCTGCAAAACAAGTGCAATGGAAAGCATTCAGGAAACGGCTTCGTAATGAATATGATGTTCCTGATAAGTTCGATGAGGTTGTGCAGCAGTTACAGGTATTTCTGGCTCCTGTTATGGAAGCAATCAGTGCAAAAAAAAGGTTTGTGGATATTTGGATGGCACCTGATTCAGGGCAGAAAAGTCATGAACGGCCAGAAAAATGTACATAGTTATGGCTTTTACAAACAGATTAACGATAATTATATTAGTGTCGGCCATTGCCATGATGGCTACCTGGATCGTTTCGGGATAGGTCCTTAGCCTATTGTCCATGCTTATCCCTTTGACAAAAACGATACGTGTACGGCTGGTAACCAAAATCAGTCTCCGGTAGTAAAAAAAGTATATATGTTGTAAGGATGAGCAGTTCACCGACGATTGAATACGGCCCCGTTGATATAATGCCAGGGTATACGCTGGGTATGGCCCAGCCATCACTGGCCGCTCAAATCCGGTTAGGTGCTGTCGCCGATGATACCGAGTCAATTCGACACTTTTTTCGGCTGCTGGAACCCCATCTTCCGCCTGAACATTTGGCTGAAATCGATGCTGCAAAAGCCGGTGGCCGCATTGGTTTTGCAAAAGCCATAGGGGCTGCTGTTGCAGGGCTTCAGGAATCTGCAGGAATACCGGTGCTCGGATCGGTACAGGTCAAAGAACTGTCTCTTTGCGTTGACGAAAAGTCCGAGAAACAGGCAGACCTCTTCCAAGTGGTTTTCCCGTCGCTTGAACCTCGTGCGGCGAAACTCGTACTGGAATGGCTTTTACAAGTGCTCAACAAGCTGGATCCTGAACAGCAGGAACTCTCTGTCAAGCAGCAGAAAACACTCGGCCAGTTACTTCAGCGACTCCGTTCGGTGGCTCCGGGCGGGACGAACAACATCCGTTTCATCAAAGCAGCCCATGCCCTTGGTATACCGATTCTTTCATTGCCGGGAGGGGTATTCCAATACGGTTGGGGTGCAAGAGGGCGGTGGTTCAATAGCAGCATTACCGATGAGACGCCTTCCATCGGCGTGGGACATGCGAAAAACAAACTTTTAACTGCCGCAACTTTGAGTATCGGCGGTTTGCCGGTGCCTGTTGGCAGACGTGTAAAGAGCATGACAGATGCGGTTTCACTGGCCCGGAAGGTAGGTTACCCCGTAGTGGTGAAACCAGCGGACCGTGATCAAGGTGCAGGGGTACATGCTGACTTGCGTAATGATAATGAGGTGTATGCTGCATTTAAGCAGGCAAGTAAGCTTTCAGCGAATATCATGCTGGAGCGTCATCTTGAAGGAACAGCATTTCGTATCACGCTATTCCGTGGAGAACCCCTTGCTATTGTGCAGCGCCTTCCTGCAGGGGTGACCGGAGATGGTGCTTCGACGGTGGATGCACTCATCGAACAAACAAATGCTGATCCGAGACGCTCCTCCAGCCGTTTTTCGATCATGAAGCCAATTGTCATCGACGATGAAGCTCGGTTTCTGCTCAAGCGAGCCGGACTGAGCCTTAGCGCCGTTCCGCCGGCAGGGCAATTCATCGCTTTGCGAAAAGCTGCTAATGTAAGCACCGGCGGAGATGCAATCATATTGGAGACACATGAGGTCGATCCTTCTTACCTTAGTTTGGTCAAACGTGCTGCTGCGCTGCTGCGCCTTGATATTGCAGCAGTCGATTTCATCACACAGGATATCCGCAGACCTTGGCATGAAGCAGGTGCAGCGATCATTGAGGTAAACGCCCAGCCTCAGATGGGAACGATACTCACTCATCTTCATCGGCATTTGCTCAGTTCCTATGTTCAAGGGGATGGCAGTATCCCGTCGATGCTGGTTTTGGGGGACGATCAGGCGGATCTCATCCGCCAGGTACGCGAAAGCGCTGATTGCGCTCTGACCGGACTGGGCAGTGTTGCCGGGGATGGTGTCTTCATCGGCCATGACCGGATTGGGGATGGCGGAAAGGGATCTCTTTCGGGAGTCCGTGCCCTCCTCATTGATCCATCGGTGACAGCACTGCTTTTGGCTGGAGATCTCAATACTATCGGGAGCCAGGGTCTGCCGCTGCAATTCATTCACAACATAGTGCTCAGCGGCTGGCCTGACGAATGTGAGAAGGAGCCTCAGGCATTGGACCTGTTGCGTTACCATCTGCATGGTAAGGTGTGGTTTGTGAAGGACCATCCGCTTCAAGCACATGCCGAACGTTTGTTCGGTCATGACAGAACGCGCATTTTCGAATCCCGCGATTCGATGCTTGGTGCCATCAGCCAGGTGCTTAATGAGGAAATCCATGAGTGAAAGCCAACTTTTGCAGGCTGTTGTCCCTGAAAAGGCGATACTGCGCCGAATTCAAATCGAACCGACCAACCGTTGCAATTTCACGTGCGGGTATTGCCGGCGGACACATTGGACCAGACCGGAAGGAGATATGTGCCTTGATCGGTTCCGGGTAGTGCTTGACCGCTTGCCGGAAGTGCCGTACATTCATTTGCAGGGCGTCGGTGAGCCTTTACTGAATAAGGAACTGCCGTCGATGATCCAATATGCTCGTTCCCAGAGAATGCGTGTCGGTACAAATACCAATGCCTCTTTTTTGAGTCTGGAAAGGGCAAAGGTTTTGCTCGATGCGGGGGTCAATCGTGTCAATCTGTCCATCGACACCCTCGATCCGTCCGAATTCAGGCGCCTCCGTCCAGGATCGACTATAGAAAAAGTCCTCTCAAATATCGCTATCCTCGCAGAGATTCGCTCCAAAGGTGATTATCGGAATATCAAACTGGCGCTTGCAGTAGTTACAGTGCGGTCTGCCATCGATAGTATAGGCAAGGTAATTGAGTTGGCTGCGGATCTTGGTCTGGATGAGGTTTACCTGCAGAACCTCAACGGAAGCTTTCTTCCAGCTGATTATTTCGCTGTGGGGGATCGGGAGAAAGATGATTATGATCGGTATTGGCAAGCAACGCAGTCAGCAGAGGCTTTGGCGTCAAAGCTCGGCATCCGTTTCCTGTATCCTTTATTGGGTGCTCCTGATTTTTCGTGGCGTTGTCGATGGCCGTTGTATGGCTGCAACATCACCTGGGACGGTTTTGTTTCTCCGTGCTGCCTGCAGCCGGATCCTGACGTGCTGAATTTTGGCAACTTGTTCGAGATGGACTTCGAGGATATCTGGAACAGT
>JAKSDC010000111.1 GCA_022360275.1 Chlorobiales bacterium | reverse complement strand
TATGGCTCCCGATGCCGGAAATTATGCGGATATCGATAGCACCGACGGTTTGCGGGTAACATTTGCCAGCGGGGACATTGTTCATCTGCGTCCTTCGGGCAATGCTCCCGAACTGCGTTGCTATGCCGAATCGGATACCCCCGATCGTGCGCAGCAACTCTGCCAGGAATGTCTGGAAAGGATTAGTTCTCAGTTCTGAGTGCTTAGTTCATAGTAGTATGTATTAGGACGAAAGACTTCTGAATCCAGAAGCTGGAATGAAAAATGAATAGTGACTATTGAAGAATTTAAGACGAGTAGTCGGGGCAGATTGAGTTACATGTTAGGTGTCCGGAGGGAAGCTGAATTCCTATCTACCCATTATCGAATACCGACAACCTTGACTCTTTTCTCTCGATTCTTATCTTCTACTTAGCACTTAGCACTTAGCACTTAGCACTTTTTTTCCATGATCATTCCAGTCATACTCAGCGGGGGTTCGGGAACCCGCCTCTGGCCGTTGTCGCGGGCGCAGTATCCCAAACAACTGCTCCCTCTTGCAGGAGAGAAAACCATGTTGCAGGAAACCGTTGAACGGGTTGAGAAGATTGCTGATATCGGCCCTGTGTGTTGTATCTGCAATGAAGAGCACCGGTTTATGGTTGCCGAGCAGTTACAGCAAGTGACGGATGCCGTAGGCGATATTATTCTGGAGCCTGTCGGGCGGAATACAGCCCCAGCGGCTGCTGTGGCGGCATTGCGCGTACAGGAAAAGTTTCCTGACGCAGCCATGCTTCTTTTGCCGGCTGATCACGTGATCCGGAACAGTGATGCTTTTGCAGAGGCAGTAGCGTTTGGCAAAAAAGCTGCCGAGAATGGTGCACTGGTTACCTTTGGTATCGTGCCGGACGCACCGGAAACCGGTTATGGTTATATCAGGGCATCGGTAGATGATGGTGGTGCTGGCAGTGTTTACCCTGTAGAGGAATTTGTCGAGAAGCCTGACATGGAAACTGCAGAGAAGTATGTCCGCTCAGGCGAGTATTTCTGGAACAGCGGGATGTTTCTGTTTAAAGCTTCCAAATACCTGGAAGAATTGGAGCAGTATCATCCTGAAATGCTCTGCGCATGCAAAACTGCATTGGAAAAAGCCGCAGCCGATCTTGATTTTCTAAGGCTTGATGAAGAGACGTTCACCGCATGTCCTTCGGATTCGATCGACTACGCTGTCATGGAAAAAACCACCAGTGGAGCCGTGGTTCCCCTCGATGCGGGTTGGAGCGACGTTGGCGCTTGGTCTGCTTTGTGGGATGTCAAAGAGCGGGATGCGTCCGGTAATGTAGCGAAGGGCGATGTGCTCCTGCACGAAGTTAAAGACAGTTTTATTTATGCATCCAGCCGGATGGTTGCTGCCGTCGGTATCGATGACCACGTTATCGTTGAAACAGCGGATGCAGTGCTGGTTGCTTCCAAGGACAGGGTGCAGGATGTCAAGGCGATTGTCGAGCGTTTGAAAAGCGAGGGACGTGAGGAGGCAAACACGCATGTCCGGGTAAACCGTCCGTGGGGATCGTATGAAACGGTTGACCGGTCGGATCGTTTTCTGGTAAAACGTATCATTGTGAAACCCGGTTCGGCGTTGTCTCTGCAGAAACACTACCACCGTGCCGAACACTGGATTGTGGTCAAGGGAACGGCCCGTATAACGATCGGCGGGAAAGAGGTGGTGCTGCGGGAGGATCAGTCAACCTATATCCCTGTCGGTACCAAGCATCGTCTGGAAAATCCGGGGAAAATTCCGCTGGAGTTGATCGAAGTGCAGACCGGCAGTTATCTTGGTGAAGACGATATCGAGAGGTTCGACGACAAATATGGAAGAGCGGCCGTGGCTGAAAATGGATACTCAGCAAAGAAGTAGTATGAAGCGTTGTGCGGGTGATTGATGAATGAAAGATATGAGTGCTGAGTTCTCGGTAAGAGTGACTTGGTGCTGGGAAGAAGAGAGGAGGGGAGACCGGAGGACGGTAAGATTGAGAAAGCCGGAAAGGCTGATTAGAAAATATCTATGTTCTTGATCATGTCCTTTACCGCATGATGTAAATCAGGAAGATCGTGACTGCAAATCCTGAAAATTTCTTCAGCGTCTATGTTGAAATATTGATGTGACAGAACATCCCTGATCCCTTTGACGCCGGACCAATTGATATATTGATATCTCATGAACAGCTTGCCTTCAGTATCAGTGTCAATTTTTTTAAAGTTTTCACCGACGGCGATCAGCATCATCGCAATCGAATCAAGCATGTCGAGACCTTGTTCGCTGTCGAGAAATTGATCAACGGTTTTTATTGACGAAAAGCGGCGCTTGACTCGCTCTAGTGCGTCATCTATTTGTGAAAGTTTTTCGAGAAGGAGATGCTTGTCATACATAGATAGCCTCTTTATCGATATGCTTTTTGAGGTAATGGTTCATTCTTTTCCAATATCGAATCAGGTCTACTTTGTATCCCAAAATGAGTTCCAGCTCCTGCTTTAACTCAGCTCTACGAAGTATGTCAGGATCCATTTCTACAACAATATCAACATCACTTTGAGGGGTGGCTTTGTTTTTTGCGACTGAGCCAAAAATGCCCATGTTTTTTAATCTGTATTTCTCTGTCAACTCCTCTTTGTGATCGCGCAGAATTTGCAGTATTTCTTCTCTGTACATTAGTCTGTGTCATTATCTTGAAGAGAGCACCTCAAACATTAAGTAGCGATTTTTTCTTCCAGTTTCAAAAGGATTGCAGGATGGGTGGCCTGGGGGATGTGAAAGGAGTGACATTAGCATCAATTAATCAATCGACAATAGTTATTATTCTTTGATTTCCCTACTGGCTCCTGACTTCTTAATCCTTGCTATTCCCGTAACCTCATGCTCGTCTTCTACAAGATTCTCCCTGCATTTTTTCTGCCGATAGGGCTGGGGATTGTTGTTCTGTTGATAGGAGCTTTGTTCAGGAAGTGGGTTGTTGTTTGGCTCGGCGTCGTGCTGCTCTGGGTGCTGAGTATGCCGGTGACGGGTGACTGGTTGATCCGGCAGATTGAAGGCGTAGAAACCAGAGTTGCTGTCGAGTCGCTGGGACAGGCCGATGCGGTGGCCGTGCTTGGCGGGGTGGTTGAGCAGGTGCCGGATGTGCCATATGGTGAATGGCGGGATGCTGCTGACCGGTTCGAAGCTGGTATAGAAGTGTTTCAGGCTGGTAAAGCGCCGCTGCTGATTTTTATGGGGGCCAAGATGCCGTGGATGCCGGATGCAAGGCCGGAAGGTGAGATTCTTGCTGAACGGGCGATTCGGCTTGGAATCCCGGAAGAGGCGGTTCGGGTGACTGGAAGGGTCGGCAATACGGCGGATGAAGCAGAAGCGGTCAGGGAGGCGCTATCGGAGATTGAAAGGCCGCATGTTATTCTGGTGACAAGCGCATTTCATATGAATCGAGCATCTATGCTGTTCAGGAACGCTGGGATAGAGGTGCAGCCGTTCCCGGTGGATTTCAGGACAAGGTACTACAATGAACTGACGTTGATCGATTTTCTGCCAAGTGCCTATGGGCTTGAGAACTCGGAGATAGCGGTGAGGGAGATGTTAGGAACGATCTACTACAAGGTTGTAGCATCGCTTAGGAGCAAGGAGTAGCGCACTTCGTGTGCGCAGGAGTAAGGAGCAAGGATTAAGAAAGGATAACAATGGGAAGCAGGAGTTTTCAGGATTTGGTTGTCTGGCAAAAAGCCCATGAACTTGTTCTTCATGTTTATAGGATTACTCAGGGATTTCCAAAAGAGGAAATCTATGGTCTGACCTCACAGTTGCGTCGAGCAGCGGTATCTGTTCCTGCTAACCCCGTGAAATAAAGATGTATTACGTATATGTGCTGAAAAGTCGAAAAGATAATCGCTTTTATATTGGATATACAGCAGATTTAGAACGAAGAATAACTGAGCATTCAAAGGGTTTGTCGAGAGCTACAGCACATCGCCGACCTCTGGATCTTGTGTATTATGAGGCATGTAGAACCAGTAGAGACGGGATTCGTCGGGAAAAGTACCTCAAGACTACCTATGGCCACCGTTATCTCAAAAACAGAATCAGGAATGATGATGATGGTAGTGGTAAAGCTTGAGAATAGGAGACTATTTCACCGGGGCTGAGGGTTTTGTTAAGCAATCAGACGCTGATAAACTGAGATTTTTCAATATTTCTCAAGGTTCATTAGAAGAATGTCGTTATTACTTTTTGCTTGCTTCAGATCTTGGTTATATATCTGATGAACTGAGATTGATACAGAATTTGGCAGCAGAGGTAAGCAGGTTGTTAAATGCATATATGACAGGAATAAGGAAAAGCAACTAGGTGACTTTCTGGCTCCTTAATCCTTGCTCCTCAGAGAAACATTTCAAGAAATCAACACTCTGCGCTTTCTTCTCCTTGGCACTTAGCTGTCTATGTGCCGGTTCTCGATGAGCTTTTTATGGAGCCGTGGAGCAGGGCGGCTATTATCTCAGTGGTATTAACAACTGGTTCGGCAGCAAGGAGCGGCTGCTTGAAACCGCTTACCGCCTGCCGCTGCAAAAAAATGGAAGACCTTACCGGGTGGTGGGCAGCCGTTCCCACATGACCGGCCTCACCGTTGCTTTTATCGATTCAATAAGGGACGAGTATCCCGACCTTGAAATCGTACAGCGGGGAAGTCCACTGAAAATCTGTATGGTTGCGGCTGAAAGCGGCAAGGAACTGCACTACAACAAGGAAGATCTCCTGAACCCGTATTT
>JAKSDC010000171.1 GCA_022360275.1 Chlorobiales bacterium | reverse complement strand
CTCAACCAATTCCTTTCGCATTTCAATGCCCTTCATAGAAACGTTTATACCTTTCATTCCCGATAAAAAATCGTACAAGGCAAAGGTCAGATAACCTTTGCCCGAACCCATGTCTACAATGGAAAGTTCATCCTTCTTTTCAATCTGATCAATCAGCGCCTCCGTAATTTCAATATACTTATTGATTTGTTTGAACTTATCATTTTTGGATGGACGTATTTTTCCGTTTACATCCGTAATTTCCAACCTATTCAAATAGATTGCATCCGTATTTACCCAACGCTTTTTTTGATAATCATGTGTTTGAATAACGGCCTTTGTAAAATTAGGAGGATGGCTACGAACAAAAGCTTTTCCTTTTTTATTGATGCTTAACTCAAAATCCTTTTCGGTGGTAAACAAATGTAAACGCATAAAATGACTACCCAATAATTCTTCGATCGTTTGAATGGCCTCATCAATTTTATAATTCTTTACTTCATCTTTCGTTTGGTAACGATACGTAAAGGACAGTAAAACACCTTTCTTTATTTCAACCGGCCGGATATAAATATTTTTCAGATCGGCACGCTTACTTCTGGGTTTAGCCAGTGTAAGCTTTACCAGCGTTGACACATCGAAAGCTTCTTTAATCAGACCAGGAAAATCAGTAATTGCTTCGCTCATTAAATCAAATTCGGTTTTTACAAAATTAAGCTTTTATATGACAATACTTGTAATTAGGAATATTATAGCGTTTTAAGTCGGATCTAGAATAGCTCAAATAGCTTGACAACTGTACCAATTTTTGGTACTTTTACAAAAATTACTTGAATTATGAGTAGGAATACATCGATATCCTTAGGAAATTATTTTGATAACTTTGTTCAAAGTCGTATATCGGCGGGAAGATATAAAAATGCAAGTGAAGTAATTCGTGCGGGTTTACGCCTATTAGAGGAAGAAGAAAATAAGATTATAGCTTTAAGAGAAGCCATTCAAGATGGAATAGAAAGTGGAATTGCCCATACATTCGATCCCGAAGAACATTTAGAAAAATTAAAAGCAAATAAGAAACCGAATGGCTAG
>JAKSDC010000089.1 GCA_022360275.1 Chlorobiales bacterium | reverse complement strand
TCCTGTGTCCGCAATGTTGTCGCACGGAGGCAACCAGGATGTGGGCGATCCCCTGCTGGCGCAGATGGCGCGGCAGTGCCGGTTGACCCGGCGCGAATTCGATGACCTGATCAGGTGTCCGCTGTCGCGTGAGCAGTACGAGTCGAAGCTGCGTGAGGCAGGGCACCTCTAGGCCATCTGCAACTGCTCAGCGATCTCTGCGCCCAACTCAGCGTCGGTTGTGATGATCAGCCAGATCGCCTCGCCGTTGTCGAGCAGATGCACGACGGCCTGATCGCCTTGCCAGACCAGCGAGCGGGCGTCGCCGCCGAGCTGATCGGTCCCGCCGGCGTGGGCGATCAGCCACTCACGCAGGCCGGTCGCTCCTTCGCGGTGCTCGGCAGAGTTGTCGAAGACGATCTGCCAGAGCAGGAGCGTGTCATCGCTACCATCGGCGGGGTGGTAGAGGCTGAGTCGGTCGCCGCCCCAGCCGGCAGCGGCTTCGACGGCGAGTTCGGGTTGGCCGGTGGCGAGCTCGATCAGTAGGCGCAGCGTGAGCTCGCCCAGGCGTTTGGCTTCGTCGAGTTCCCAGTCGTCGAGCGCGGGTAGCGCTGGCGGGTCATCTAGCCCGATCGACTGCTCGTCGGCCTCCAGCTTGTCGAGGTGTAAGGCCTGTTCGGTGGAGTCGGGCGGATCGAGCAGGAGCGCGTTGACGGCGTCTCGCCCCTGCGCCGAGACGATGGCGGCGACCATCTCTGCACCCAGCTCGTAAGGGGCGTAGAACAGCGCAGAGTTGAGCGGCGCGGCATCGGTCGGAGAGACGCCAGCCAGTTCGAGCGCGCCTGATTGGGGCTCGCCCCAGTGCACGTCTAATCCGAGCGTGTTAATGATCGCCTCAGTATTCAGAGTCGAGCCGACTGCGTCTCCTTCCAGGATCATGCGGTAGGCCAACAGGGAGTCAACGTTCTCGAAGATGGGCGCGAAGCGAATGCGGTGATAGTCGCGGTCGCGCTGTTCGAGCTGCCACTGGTTCTGCAACGCATGGACGATTTCGTGTGAGAAGGTCACAGCGTCGTTGAGCGAGAGGGGGCGCTCAGC
>JAKSDC010000068.1 GCA_022360275.1 Chlorobiales bacterium | reverse complement strand
CCATCTCCGGTAACTCCACCGGGTATTCGCTCAACCGCCGAGAGGACTTCGTTCTGAAAGACCGTCACACGATAATCTTTGCCTTCAAAATGTTTTTCAACCAGAATGTTCCTGGAGTATTTTTGTGCATTTCTGAACGCAGCTGCCAATTCTTCCCGGCTCCGCAAGTCAGCGGCCACACCTACCCCTCCATCAAGGTCTGCCGGCTTTATCACCACAGGATAGCCGAGATTTTCAGCCACTCTCAATGCCCTGTCCATATTCATAGCTGTTTTGTGATCTGGTACCGGAATTCCGGCAAGCCGTAATACAGCCGCGGCGACCAGCTTGTTTCGGGAAACAGTGGCAGCGATTGTCGGGGTTTCTTCAGAAAAGGAGCTGTACATCCAGCGTCCATGTTTTCCCTGTCCGTATTGCAAAATCTGTGCGGGAAGTTCCTGAAACGGCATACCCATTTGAAATGCCGCTTGAATGAAAAACGGCACATTTGCACCTCTGGGGCTGGTTTTTTGAAGCTCGGTTACAGCCTGAACAAACCTCTTCAATTGTTTTTGCGGATTTTTGCCCTGAACCTGGTTTTCCATCAATTCCAGTAGAATACGCACCAGATCCAAAAAAGGTTTAACGCTGCTCAGACCTGTCGGCAGGAATAATGTTGCATGATCTTTTTCAAGAGAAAGAGTTCGTCCGCATTCATAAATAGGCAGGTCAGCAGCTCTTTGCACTTGATGTATGGTGTTCAGAAACCATTCGACGGACATGCGGAACTCATCTTCCGCCGCGGCGGAAAATGCCGGTACAGTATCTTCAAGTGCAGGCAAAACATCGTGCAGCAGTTTCACAAGTCCTGAAAGCTGTTCCTTCGTCAGGGCCTTGCCTGTCAAAGAGACTACAACAACCGGATAACGGCTTCCATAGGCAAAGCCATTCATTGCAACGGTTTTGTCCGCAAGACCCCAAGCTGTATTAGCGGCAGACACGTTCATACATTACCTCTTCTGCCTTGATTGTTCGGATGACACCTGACTGTCGAGCACTGTTTAGCCGGTTTGTGATCGCCGTAGGCCGGCGATAGCCAGGATCGGGCTTTTTTCGGTTTTTCCGTAATAAGGTTAATGGTTTTTAGTCTGTTTGATTGCATTGTATCCGATGGCCTTTATTCCAGGTTTTCTAATCCGATCAACTGCCTTGTTTCCTGTGCAGTTGCAAGAGGCCGCTGCATTTCTTCAGCGATACGTGCGACTCGCCGTACAAGCATTTCATTGGTTGCTAAAATTTCTTTGCGATAATCAAAATAGATCGAGTCTTCTATGCCCGCCCGCACATGACCTCCTGCTACAATTGCTGCTGTATTCATCGGAAGCTGAAACTGCCCGAGTCCGGTTCCTGCCCAGAGTGAGTTTTCCGGCAGTGCCTGTGTCATAAGGGCAAGACTTGTAATGGTTGCCGGTGCTGTATTGATATTACCGAACAGCAAATTGAAATATTTCTTTCCTGAAATGAGCCTGTTTCGTTCGAGATATTTTGCAAGGTTGATCATTCCTGTATCAAATACCTCCATTTCCGGCTTGATATTCTGTTCTTTCATCGTCATAGCAAGGCGCTCAATCATCTCGATTGAATTGAGGCTCGGCCCTGTAAAGAAATTCAGGGAGCCGAGGGTCAAGCTGGCCATATCCGGTTTAGCCTGACCCTTTAAATAAAGTACCTCGGACCGCTGCTCAACATCCTTCCAGTTTCTTCCGGATGTTGTAGCACAGCAAATCATTTCCGGTCTTTCCTTTCTG
>JAKSDC010000170.1 GCA_022360275.1 Chlorobiales bacterium | reverse complement strand
CATTTTATGGTGATTGTAGCTCAGTTGGTTAGAGCGCCAGGTTGTGGCCCTGGAGGTCGGGGGTTCGAGTCCCCTCATTCACCCTTTTGGGTACCTCTATTTATTGTCTTGAGCGCCTTGAGTGCAAGGCGGACGGAGCGCAGAAACCGGAGTGTACAAGAGAGTACATGAGGATTTCGAGCACCGACCAACGAAGTAATCATGGTGCGCAACAAATAAATAGAGGTCTCCTCATGATGGCCCCATGGACTAGTGGTTAGGTCACCACCCTTTCAAGGTGGTAGCACGGGTTCAAATCCCGTTGGGGTCACATACTATCTCTCACGAGATCCGGCTTGTTTTTTTGTGTAAAAGGATCAGTGTTATATGATTTCAGGCTGCCGGGTTATCGGAGATGATAGCTTCTTTCTGTACGGCTCTGTTCGATTTTCGATCAGGGCTTTTTTTGTTATCACCGCAGAAAAGGACCTTTTATGAAAATCTCCGTAAACTGGCTCAAGGATTTTGTTCCCTCCCTGACTTCAGATATTGCTTCCCTGGTCGATCGGCTTACTTTTCTCGGGCTTGAAGTCGAAGATGTCATTACCGGAAAGCTTCCCGATTCCTCTGTTGTGGTTGGAATGGTAGAAGAGCTGAGGCCGCATCCGAATGCGGATCGTCTCAGAGTATGCCAGGTCGATACAGGTCAGGCCGAACCGTTGCAGATTGTTTGCGGAGCGCCCAATATCGCCGAGGGACAGCGTGTTCCTGTTGCGTTGGTCGGCGCAGTACTTGATGCTCCTGATGGGCGAACCTTTACCATCAAAAAATCCAAAATACGCGGTGAGCATTCGTTCGGAATGATCTGTGCTGCAGATGAGCTTGGTTTGTCCGATGATCACTTCGGGATTATGGTGCTTGACGAGCATTGCGAGATAGGCAAGCCTGTGGCATCGTACCTTGATGTCGATACCATGCTCCACATCGCAGTTACGCCGAACCGGCCTGACGCGCTGTCTCATCTCGGGGTGGCAAGAGAGATTGCAGGGGTGGCGCAAGTAAAGCTGCCCGAAGCGTTACCTGTTGATTTTTCAGATTCGACGAAACTCGTCAGGATAGAAGATTCCGAAGCCTGCCCCTACTATACCGGTATCGTTATCCGTAATGTTACGGTAAAGGAATCCCCTTCATGGTTGAAACGGAAGATCGAAAGCATCGGACTGCGCCCGAGGAACAATATTGTCGATATCACCAACTACGTTTTGCATGCCCTTGGCCAGCCTCTCCATGCCTTTGATCTGGCGAAACTGAAAGGTGAAAGCGTGCTGGTGAGAACCGATGTGGACGGGTCAATCATGGCGATCAATCAGGAGACCTATGAGCTGCAGCCTGGTATGCCTGTCATTTGCGATCAGGAAAAACCGGTTGCGATTGCCGGAGTCATGGGCGGTTATGATTCGGCTGTGAGCGAAACAACCACCGACATTTTGCTTGAATCGGCATACTTTGCTCCGGGCGTGGTAAGAAAAACGTCCAAGCGTCTTGGATTGACAAGTGACTCGTCGTACCGTTTTGAAAGAGGAGCCGACCCGGGTAATGTATGTTTTGCCTCGCAGTGTGCAGCCAAACTTATTCTTGATCTGGCAGGGGGCAGAATCGCCAAGGCAGAGGAGGCCGGTTCGATCCCCGCCAAGCCGGCAAATGTTACTCTCCGCCCACGAGCAACCAACGAAATTCTCGGCTGTTCGATATCCGTGGAAAAAATGATCTCCATGCTGGAATACATCGGGTTTACCATGATTGCCAATAATAGCGATGAGACCCTGACATTTACGGTTCCGTCGTTCAGAGTTGATGTCGAGCAGGAAATCGATCTGGTTGAGGAGATTGCCAGGCTTGAAGGATACAACAATATCGCCCCTTCGGAGAGAATGGTCGCAAGCTATCCGCAGTCGAGAAACAATCCCGAATACTTCCCTGACTATCTCCGCTCCCTTATGATCGGGCTGCAGTTCAGGGAGATACTTACGAATCCCTTGATTACAAAGCGTGAGGCTCTTCAGTTCGAGGAGCATACGGTTCCGGTAGTAAACCCCATCAGCGAAGGCCTTGAAGTGCTTCGTCCTTCTCTTGTACCGACGATGCTCAAGGTTATTTCACGCAATATCAAGCACGGGATCCGGAATATGCGGCTTTTCGAGGTGGCTCATACTTTTTGTGCCGTGGATGAAAGGAGAGGTACAAGGGAAAACCCTCGAGAAAATGAAGTGCTTGCTATCGCTCTTACCGGAAGCCGTTACCCGGTAAGCTGGGCACGAAAAAAAGAGCCGGTTGATTTTTTTGATATGAAAGGCTCTGTCGAGATGCTGCTTGAGAAGCTGAATTTGCTTGATAAATCATCGTTGAATATTTATAATCAAAGTACGCTTTCCATTACATGTGACTGGAAAGGAGAATATAAAGCCCTGAAACTGCATGCCGGTAAAGTTCAACAAATAGCGCCTGAGCTGCTTGAGGCGTTTGATATAGATCAGCCGGTTTTCGTTGCTGAAATTGATGCAGAGGTTCTCGAGCGCTGTTTTGCCTTGAATGTTTGTTATGAGCCTCCTTCCAGGTACCCTGTTGTTGAAAGGGACCTTTCATTTATACTTCCTGAAGGAATGGATGTCCAGGAACTGGTTGATTGTGTTAAAAACAGTGATGTTTTGATCCGCAGCGTTCAGGTTTTTGACGTGTTCGAAAGGGAGTCGGGAAACAGAGCCGGGAAGGTAGAAAGAAGTGTTGCGTTATCTTTAAGCATTACGGATTCTTCCGGAACTCTGAAAGAGGAAAAAGTCAAAAAGATTCTCCGGAAAGTTATGAAAAATGCAGAAAGCAAGCTTGGTGCGGTAATTCGGCAAGTTTGATGCGTAAAGGTATGCAAGAACGCATAGAGGACAGCGAAAACTCAGGTCTTGATCTGCTCGAACAGCGTATTATGCAGGTTGTTGAGCAGTTGACCGATTGCCGAAAACAAAACGAAATGCTGCAGGCTGAAATTACGAGTCTTCAGTCGATATTGCGATCCTGCAAGCTCCCTGTTTCGGAAAGCGGGCAGGGCACGGCAGTCAATGGTTTTTCCTATGAGGAAAAAGTACAGGTCAGACAGAAGCTGGTTATGATCCTGCAAAGAATAGAGGTTGAGCTGAGAAACGAAATGTCGGGTTGAAAGGTTGATGGAAAAGATACAGGTCAACATTTTTGGCGATAACTACCCGCTAAGAGCCGAGAGCCGCGAACCAACGGAGCAGGCTGCATTGGAGGTTGATGAAATCATGCAGCAGTTTGCCGGGAAAGCCCCGGACCTTGAGGTTAAAAAGTTTGCAGTGCTTGCGGCAATTCATTTTGCAGAGAAAAAAAATGAACTTGCGGCACGGCTTTCAGCGATGGAGAAAAAAATTGAGAGGCTTAATCTTTTTCTTGAGCAAAATTCGTTCTAATCGTTTACATTGTATAGTAGAAGAAATATCCGCACCGATTACTGGGGTGTTTTGTAAGTAAAAGAACCAACACTTAAGAACTGGGAGCTGTACTCTTCTTTTGGATTGCAGGCCTTGCTGAGCCTCAAGGTTCAGAGGAACCCGGAAACGGGATCCCAAAGGAAGCAAAAAATCTGAAGGAGGCGCCCACCGTATTGAAACGGGTTCTTAAATCTTACACATCCCTGACGGTGCGGTTTTTTTTTTGCATTAAAAGGTGTCCTTTTCTATTTGATGACGGGCACATAAAGGAGGTGGATTTTTAATGGGGATCGTCGTTAACCTTTTTTTACTGGTTATTGCATCGCTTTTGTTTTTTTGCGTAGGGTTCTTTATCGGTCGTTTTCTGCTTGAAAAGATAGGAACGACAAAAGTGCTCGAGGCAGAAGAGAGGGCCGTTCAAGTGGTACAGGAGGCTCAAAAAGAAGCAAATGAGTACAAAGATCTGAAAGTTGCCGAGGTGAATCAGGAATGGAAAAAACGAAGACGGGAATTCGATGCGGATGTAACGGTAAAAAACAACAAGTTCAACCAACTGCAGAAACAGGTTCGTCAGAAGGAGAATAATCTTAAACGCCAGAGTCAGGAACTGAAAGAAAACGAAAAAAAGATTGCTGAAAAGCTCAACGAGCTTGAGCGTAACAGAGAGATGGTTACAAACAAAGCCGATGATCTTGAGAGGATTATTGCAGAGCAGAATCAGAAGCTCGAAGCAATCAGCAACCTTGGGGCCGAGGATGCAAAGCAGATGTTGATCGAGAACATGATTGCAGTTGCAAGGGACGAGACAACAGAAACCATTCACAGGATTCATGAGGAGGCCGAGCAGGAAGCGAACAGGATAGCAGAAAAAACGCTGTTGACCGCTATACAGCGTGTTTCTTTCGAGCAGGCAACCGAAAGTGCTCTTTCGGTTGTTCACATTCAAAGTGATGAACTCAAAGGACGTATTATCGGTCGGGAGGGGCGAAATATCAAGGCCTTTGAAAATGCCACCGGAGTGGATATCATTGTTGACGATACGCCGGAGGTTGTGATCCTGTCATGTTTTGACCCGCTTCGCCGCGAACTTGCCAAGCTGACCTTGCAGAAACTGCTCATTGACGGGGTTATTCATCCGGTTGCAATTGAAAAGGCCTATGAGGACGCCAAGAAAGAGATCGATGATGTCATCATGAGCACCGGTGAGGAAACGCTGTCTTCCCTGCAGATCCCGGACATGCCTTCAGAGCTTGTTTCCCTGATAGGGAAAATGAAGTTTCATACCGTTTACGGCCAGAACCTGCTCCAGCATTCGCGTGAAGTTGCAATGCTTGCCGGCCTTATGGCGGCTGAGGTCAAACTCGATACCAGGCTTGCCAAAAGGGCGGGTCTTCTGCATGATATCGGTCTTGTTCTTCCTGAAAGCGAAGACCCTCACGCAATCGCCGGCATGAAATATCTTCAGAAATTCAGGGAGTCGAAGGTTGTCCTTAATGCCATTGCCGCCCATCACGGGGATGTGGAGAAAGAAAGTCCTATAGCTGATCTTGTTGAAGCAGCAAATGTAATCTCTTCTTCGCGACCCGGCGGGCGTGGTGCAGTGACGCCTGAAGGCCACGTAAAGCGCCTTGAAAATCTGGAAGATATCGCCAAAGGTTTTCCTGGGGTTATCAAGACCTATGCGCTTCAGGCAGGCAGAGAGATTCGTGTTATTGTCGAAGGTGAAAACGTGAACGATTCACAGGCGGATATTCTTGCCCACGATATTGCGCATAAAATAGAGGAAGAAGCTGACTACCCCGGTCAGATCAAGGTTTCGATCATCAGGGAGAAACGATCGGTCGCGTTTGCGAAGTGAGGGAATTGCGCACTTCGTGCGCAGGAGGAGTAGCGCACGAAGTGCGCGCTACTCCTGGCTCCTTACTACTTAGTATCTCATAGAGTCCCTTTCGTAGAGGGAATGGAAGTTCCTGTAACCGAGACAGCCTGTTTCAAGGCGTAGGCAAAGGCTTTGAAAAGTGCCTCGATCATATGATGAGTGTTGCTTCCTGCCAAAACGGCCAAGTGGATGTTGGCCTGCAACGTTCGGGAAAGCGACAGGAAAAAATGCTCGACCATCTCGGTTGAAAATCCGTTGATGTCGGATCTGCTGAAAGCGCATGTGAAAACACAGTAGCTCCGTCCTCCAAGATCCAACGCACAGCGTGCAAGCGCTTCATCCATCGGGATCATTGACCAGCCGTAACGTTGTATCCCTTTTTTATCGCCCAATGCCTCCAGAATCGCAGAACCCATCACAAGAGCGATATCTTCAATGGAATGATGGTCATCAACCTCTGTATCTCCCTTGCAGCGTATGGTGAGATCGATTCCCGAGTGCTTGCTGAAGTTTGCCAGCATGTGATCGAGGAAGACCACTCCTGAATCAACAGAGTGCGCTCCAGAGCCGTCGAGGTTTAGTTCAATCTGAATATCGGTTTCAGCAGTTGTACGTTGAACTGTTGCGGAGCGGACTTTCACTTCTTCGTTTTGGGGCATATCAAAGGTTACCTGAAAAATTTATTGACAAGATAGAGTAAAAAGCTTAAAATAACCGAAAGGACAATTGATGTTCCGAGCGGGAAATAAAGTTTGAAATTATCCCTGACGATTTTGATATCTAATGGGAGGTTCCCGAACCAACGCATAAACACAGGAACACCGGTTTTCTGAAATGTTATGAGAAGGATGCCGGCAGCAACAGCAATAATTCCGATAACAACAAGCAGCTTCCCCGGTTCGGTAAACACGCCTTGGATTTTTTTTAAAAGTTGCTAAATTAAGCCCTTTGCTACATAAGAAGTAAGATACGATATTTGGCGAACACCTTTATAATTAACATTATCGTCTCGGATTATGCACATATTTCTGGTCGTTCTGATTCTGCTGGCTTGCGTTTTGCTTATTGGCGTTGTGCTTTTGCAAAACCCGAAAGGCGGAAGCGGCTTGACCAGCGGAATAGCCAGCCTGGGTACCGTCCAGAATCTCGGGGTCAGGAGGACAGGTGATTTTCTCAGCAAGACAACAGCGATTCTTGCCGCTATTGTCATGGTGCTTAGTTTTGTGGTTCAGTTTACGCTTCCTTCCCGGCAGGCCTCGGTAGATACAAGAGAGAGCATTCTGCAAAAAGAACTTCCTTCAGCTCCTGCTCCGGCGGGAAATGCAGTGCCTCAACCGGCACCGGAAAAAACCGCTGAATAAATCCTGATAAGAGAGTATACCGGGGATACAATGAAATAGCTGCGTTCGTAGCTCAAGTGGTAGAGCAACTGACTCTTAATCAGTGGGTTGAGGGTTCGACTCCTTCCGAACGCACTTATGAAAATAAAGGCTTACAGATCGAAACCTGTAAGCCTTTTGTAGTTGAAGAAAGTTGGCACAGGGTTGTGGGCGGCCACGGTTGCATCACTGACAACCCAGTATTTTGGGCACCTCTATAGATTGTCGTGAGCGACTTGAAGACAAAGCGGAAGGAGCGCAGAAACCGGAGTGTACACAGAGTAGATGAGGATTTCGAGCATCTCCCAACGATGTATTCAGGTCGCGCAATAAAAAGTTAATAAAGGGGCCTTTTTATTAGCAAAGGTTCTCCCGCTCTTAGGTAAACATCTCTTGGTATGGCAAGCAAGCCCTGTTTTTCAGCCACACAGAGAGTGGGTGTGGTGAGGTCAATCCTTGTCCTTGCTGGCGAGCAGCTGCTCTACCGGAGCTGATTCGGGAAGGATGTAGACGATGCCTGCTTTTGGCTTGAAAAGAGGAGTGAGGACGTTTTTGAACAACGGTTTGGAAACATTGATACACCCCCAGGT
>JAKSDC010000082.1 GCA_022360275.1 Chlorobiales bacterium | reverse complement strand
TGATCTGCTGGATACGGAGAACGAGTACTACCAGGCGCAGCGAGCTTATGTCAACGGTGAGTATGATCTGAGGGTGGCCGGCGCCCGGACGCTGGCGGCGATGGGTCGTCTGTTGCATGATATGGATGTGGTACGTTACGACCTGCCGACGCTCGAGGAACTGGATTACCATGGGTGGCCGGCGGTCAAAGAAGCTGATCACTGTTCTCTGGAGGCTCCGAAAGGATCCGTCAGGGAAGTGAGCAGCGTCATTGAGTAATACAACCCTATCATATGGACAAAGAGAAACCGGATCAGGCGGTTGAGGCAGAACCTGTAGGGCAGGATGCGTTACTTGAGTGCCTGATGACGTTGGGAAAAACCCATGGGCATACATTGGAGAGGAATACCCTGCTTGCCGGTTTTCCTCTGAATAACGGAAAGATAACACCGGCCCTTTTTTCAAGGGTCGTCAAACGGGCAGGATTCACCAGTAAAATCGTCAAGCGCCGGATAGCTTCGCTGAATCCGGCGCTTTTTCCTGTTGTTCTGCTGCTTGATCGTGATGATGCCTGTGTTCTTCACAGCGTGCAAGACGATAAGGCTTCAGTGACGTGGTCGGATTTGCCCGATGCTCCTGTAAACGTTGATCTGTCGGATATCGAAGAGAGGTATTCCGGCTACGCAATATATGTCCGCCCGGTTTTTCGTTACGATATCCGTACCCCCGAAGTTCGCAAACTCAGACACCGTCACTGGTTTTGGGGCGTTGTCGAAGAGAACAAACTTCTCTACCGTGATATTCTCGTTGCGGCGGTCATGATAAACCTTTTTGCCCTGGCAATGCCTCTGTTTATCCGTAACGTGTACGACCGTGTCTTGCCCAACCTTGCTATCGATACGCTCTGGGTAACCTCTTCTGCTGTTCTGCTTGTTCTTTGCGCTGATGTTGCGATGCGGCTTGCCCGGGTATATTTTATCGATCTGGCTGCAACAAGGGCGGACGTCAAGCTGTCATCTTCCATTATGGAACAGGTATTGGGCCTAAAGATGGAAAAACGCCCGGCCTCTGTCGGATCATTCGCATCGAATCTCCAGGCTTTTGAGTTTATCCGTACCTTTATTACCTCGACAACCGTTGCCGCCCTGGTGGATCTCCCTTTTGCTTTGTTGTTCGTTCTGGTTATCGCTTTGATTGCCTGGCCGCTGGCGATTCCCGTATTGCTCGGTGCCGTAGCGGTTTTTCTTTATGCCGTGACGGTTCAGGGAAAGCTGCATGATCTTACGGAGAAGACCTACCGGCTCGGCGCGCAACGCAATGCGACATTAATCGAGAGCCTCGTCGGAATGGAGACCATCAAACTTCTCGGTGCCGAAGGCAGGTTCCAGGCAAAATGGGAAGAGCTTGTCGCCTACCTTGCCAGAATAGGGGAGCAGTTGAGGCTGCTTTCTGCATCGGTGAGTTCCGGTGCATACTGGGTGCAGAATTTTGTATCGGTTACGATCATCATCGTGGGTGTTTACCTTGTGGCAGCAGGCCATTTGAGTATGGGCGGTCTGATTGCAGTCTATATTCTTTCATCAAGAGCCATGGCGCCGGTAAGCCAGAGCGCGGCATTGCTTACCCAGTACCATCAGGCGGAAACATCGATGACCTCTTTGAATGAGATAATGGACCGTCCTGTCGAGCGGCCAGCCGATGCGTCCTTTGTGACAAGACAAACATTCAAAGGGGATATTGTTTTCAAGGATGTTCAGTTTACCTATCCCAACCAGGAAAACGAAGCACTCAGCAACCTCTCTTTCCATATCAAGGCCGGGGAACATGTTGCTGTGCTGGGAAGAGTCGGTTCGGGAAAAACCACTCTGGAGAGGTTGATTTCCGGTTTGTATCATCCTTCAAGCGGCGCGGTGCTGATCGACGGGGTTGACAGTCGCCAGCTCGACCCTGCGGAATTGCGCAGGAATCTTGGCCATGTGCCGCAGGATGTCACTCTCTTTTTTGGTTCGCTGCGGGAAAACATAACGATGTCTTACAGTCAGGCAAGCGATCAGGAAATACTCCGAGCTGCAAGGATAGGAACAATTGATCAATTTGTTGACAAGCATCCCCATGGTTTTCAGATGCAGGTAGGGGAACGGGGTGAGAATCTTTCAGGCGGCCAGAGACAAGGAGTTGCGATCGCGCGGGCGGTTATTGCCGATCCTCCTATTTTGCTGCTTGACGAGCCGACATCGTCCATGGATACGACGACCGAGTCGATGTTCAAATCGCGATTGAAACTGTTTGCCGAGAACAAAACCATGCTGGTTGTTACTCATCGCTCTTCTCTGCTCGAGCTTGTGGATCGGATTCTTGTTCTCGACGGCGGCAGGCTTGTTGCGGATGGTTCCAAAGAAAATGTATTGGAGGCGCTCAAGAAGGGGCAGATCAGGAGGGCCGACTCATGATCGATCCGAGAACCAGCAGAGGATTCGAGCGTCTTGGCGAGTTTATCAAATCGTCAGGTGAAAAAGGTCGTGGGTATGTCGACATGATTTTCCGGCGGTGGATTCCGCTGGAGGAGGAAGAACCTGCTGACTGGGTTGGCGATGCTGACTGGGCCCAGATTCAACAAGAACCGATAAGGGCGCGTGCGCTCCTGAAAATATTCGGTATAACCCTGCTGCTTCTTTTGCTCTGGGCTGCAGTTGCGCCTCTCGATGAAGTGACACGAGGTGCCGGAAAAGTCATCCCTTCTTCAAGGCTTCAGGTAATCGAGTCCCTGGACGGGGGCGTTGTTGAAGAGATTCTCGTACAGGAAGGCAATGTAGTCGAAGCCGGTGATCTGCTGATGCGCATCGACCCGACCAGGTATACTTCCTCTTTGCAGGAACGTGAATATGAGGTGCTTAGCCTGATTGCCCGTGCTGCTCGTTTGCGTGCTCTTGCTGAAGATACGCCGCTTGATCTGCCGGAAAAGAAGCTGAAAGACGTTCCGCAGATAGTCGAGCATGAAAAGCGCCTGTATGCGGAAAGTAAAAGGGAGTTTGATTCGCAGATGACCATCATGCGTGAAAAACTTTTCCAGAAAGAGCATGAGCTTGAAGAGGTTGAGGCCCGTTTGGTTCAGGCTCGTCAGGCATACGGGCTTGCAGCGCAGGAACTGAACAAAACCCAGCCTCTGCTCAAGTCGGGTGCGGTGTCGGAAGTGGAGGTGATAAGGCTCCGCAGAGATGTTGCAAACGCCCGCGGAGAGCGTGATGCGGCGATAGCAAGAAAGGCGACGCTGGAGCGATCGGTTGAGGAAGCCAGAGAGCAGGTTCAGGAAACGGAGCTCAACAGCCGGAACAAGTGGAGGGAAGAGCTTGCCGATGTGTTGAGTAAAATTGCCAGTATGAGTCAGGGAGCCAAAGGTCTTGCCGACCGGGTTCAACGTGCGGAAATCAAGGCTCCTGTCAACGGAACGGTACAGAGGGTTTATATCAGTACCATAGGGGGAGTTGTCAAGCCGGGCGGCAGAGTGGCAGATGTCGTACCGCTTGGTGACAGTCTTGAAGTCGAGGTTAAGGTGTCGCCAAAAGATATTGCTTTCGTGCATCCCGGACAGAAAGCTATGGTCAAGCTGACAGCATACGAGTTCTCGATATACGGTGGAATGAAGGGAGATGTATACCATATCAGCCCGGACACGGTTACCGACGAAGAGGGCAATACTTTTTATCTTGTCCGTGTGAAAACCCCCGCGGCAGCTATACGTGAAGGTCTTCCGATTATCCCCGGAATGATGGCTCAGGTGGATATTCTTACCGGGAAACGAACGGTGTTGATGTACCTGTTGAAACCGATTCTCCGCGCAACATCGAATGCCATGAAAGAGAGATGAGAATCGCAACTATCTCCTAAACCGAGCGTTTCAGCACTACATGATACCCGCTCATAAAAAACCGTTCATAACTCATGATTGACTGATTGATCGGGTTGGATTGTGAGAGTGTTCCGGGTGAACGATTTAGGGAAATACGGAAAAAAATTAGTATAATAAAAAAAGAGGACTTTCGGATTGGTTGTAGTTATCTCCGATCCATTCTTTTCTTTGCTGCGTTTTCTCCTATTCTTTCCCGGATGGCAGCATTATAACAACATTACATGTTTGATATAAAATAGTAAAAGGATTCACGTGGAGTGAAGCTGTGCTGATTTTCTTGCTGTAATTCTTATTGCATTATGACATACGGTGTTTGCAGTTCAACTGTAGGGATGGCGTATGTAGTAAGCGTAACGATGCGGCGGGTCGGTATGTTGTTCCCTCCGGTTCTTGGTGCCCCTTATTCTTCTTCTCGCTATTCCTTCTGTACATAGAGCCTATAGTAATCTGTGGTCTTGTATCTCGATTTCCGGGTAGATCTTTTTCCGGAAAAGGGCTACCGGTTCAAGTCGATGGCTTGTGTTTTTATGGTTGAGTAATGGTTTTGGTGAACAAGGTCATTTTCTCAAACGGGGGGAACATGGGTAGAGTTGTAGCGACGGTACTCAAAGTCAACGGCACCGCTTTTGTGCGGTCGGAAGACGGCAGTTTGCGTGCTCTCAAGCCGGGTGACAAGGTATATGAAGGCGAGGTTCTGGTTACCTGGGAAGGCGGGAGCGCTGAGTTGGAAATTGTGGACGGTTCCATTATTCCTGTAGATGAAAACCGCGAAATCAGAATGATCGGCCAGCTTGTCGATCAGCCCAGGGAGAGCCGGGAAGCAGAGCAGGTTGACGATACTTACAGGGAAGATCCTTTTCTGGACAAAGATTCTGAAAAGACTGAAGAAAATACTCAATACCCACATACCCAGCATGGTTATATCCGTGTTGAAAAAAGTGAAGCACCTCCAGATTCTCCCGATTATCATTTTGTTTCCGTAGTTGGTTCATACAAGCCTTTTCTCGGCGTCAGATCAGGATATGGCGACCCTTTTATGGAAGGGCGTGCAACGCATGATCCCAGGATTGAATTTTCGCTTGCACCTCTGGACAGGCAGGAAAGGGAAGAGGTGGTGAGAGTTTTCAGGGAATTCGAGGAAAGCGAACGTCGTATTCCCGATACACAGCCTGAAATCGATATTCCCGAGGATGCACTCGTTGACGAAGATGATCTTGTTCCTGACGGCAGTGATCAGTCTGAAGAGCCTGTCGGCGGCGGTTCCCTTGCGTTAATTCCGGGGGATGAAGCCTTTGATACGTTTTTTGAGGGGAATACACCGCCTGTCGGGTTGACTTCAGCAGGTCAGGAGGTGAAATATTATGTTTCACCGGATGGTCACACGCTTATCGGTTATACCGGAGACTTGCTTCCAAATGGTATACCGGATGAGGATCAGCAGGTTTTCAAAGTGGTGATCAACAATCCCGATTCACAGGCAGGTGAACAATCCTATACCTATACGCAGCTCGATCAGCTGGATCACTTCGATGCCGACGGTGAAAACCAATTAGTTCTGACATTTAACTTTACCGCAAAAGATATTGATGGCGATTCGGTTTCTTCCAGCTTCAATGTTGGCGTTGTTGACGATGTCCCGACGGCGAACCCGGATGAAGACGAAGTGACGGAGGATAGCGGTCCTGCGGCGACGGGGAACGTGGTAGAAGGAGGCGCGCCGGTGTTGGAAGACGACGAGCTTGGAGCGGACAACGATCCGGTCTCGCCGGTGACGGGCGTGGAGGCGTCGGGCACGTATGGCGGGGGCCATGTGAGCGGCAATGTGG
>JAKSDC010000085.1 GCA_022360275.1 Chlorobiales bacterium | reverse complement strand
CGAATCAAACCAAACCCGAAAATAACCGTTTACACGATGACCGAGGTCGAAGAGGTAAGCGGAGACGAAGGGAATTACAAGGTAAGGCTCAAGGTCAGTCCGAGGTATGTCAATGAGAAATGTACCGCCTGCAACGCCTGTGCCGAGGTATGCCCGGTTGAAACATCGAATGATTTCAATTTCGGGATGGACAAAGTCAAGGCGATACACCTGCCGCATGATATGGCATATCCGATGAGATATGTTGTGGACAGGGATGTATGTACGGACTCCTCCTGCGACGAATGTGTCAAAGCATGCAAATATGATGCGATAGATTTAAGCATGAAGCCCGAGACCGCTGAGCTCAATGTCGGCAGCATCGTCTACGCAACCGGCTGGAACCCTTATGAAGCTGCAAAAATGGACAACCTGGGGTTTGGCCAGGTGAAAAACGTCATTACCAACATGATGATGGAGCGGCTCGCTTCGCCTAACGGACCGACAAAAGGAAAAATTCTCAGGCCATCGGACAATAAAGAGGTGAAAAAGGTTGTTTTTGTGCAGTGTGCGGGATCCAGGGATGAAAATCACCTGAATTACTGTTCTGCGATCTGCTGCATGGCTTCTCTCAAACAAGCTACCTATATCAGGGAGCAGTATCCCGATTCCGAGGTTGTTGTAGCCTATATCGATCTGAGAACACCCGGAAAATATGAGGATTTCCTTAACAAGGTGGACGCTGACGAAAAAATAAAACTGATAAAAGGCAAGGCTGCCAAAATAGAAGAGGAGCCCGGAACAGGTTGCGTCATTGTCACTTGCGAAGATGTTGAGGGGGGAGAAAAGATCCATGAGAAGGCCGATATGGTGGTGCTTGCCACCGGTATGGTTTCTTCGGTTTCGGAAAACAGCACGTTGAATTTCGAAGAAAACGGGTTCATTATTGCGGGTAATTCTCCCGGCGTTTATTCGACAGGCGTGGCTAAAAGGCCCTCAGATGTTACTTCATCCATACAGGATGCCACCGGCGTGGCATTGAAAAGCATTCAAAGTCTGGTGAGGAGTTAATACTTATGGCTGACGAAAAGAAAATCGGAGTATATCTCTGCAGCGACTGCGGTATAGGAGAAGCTCTGGACATCGAAGAGCTTGAAAAGGTCGCTACAAGCGAGTTCAAGGTGCCTGTTTG
>JAKSDC010000022.1 GCA_022360275.1 Chlorobiales bacterium | reverse complement strand
GTACGATCTGACGGACAACACGCAGGATCACGGAACGGAAGGCGACGGAACGACGGTGTATGACAACATCACGCTGGAGGTTACGGATGAAGACGGGAGCACGGACAGCGATGTGCTGAATGTTGGCGTTGTTGACGATGTTCCAACTGTTAGTGGCGGCACAGCCATCGGATATGTCGAGGAAGAAGAGTTAGCGGGCGGTAACCAGGACAGTAACGACGTCACGGGCATCAACGGAGACGGAGACAATAACAACGCGGTTTGGCAAGGCAGTTTGGGCGCTCTGTTCCTGACCGGAGCCGATCAGCCCGGCAGTTACGGGTTGAACCCGATGCCGACGGGTCTGCCGAGTCTGACTTCAGACGGTGAGACTGTTGTCTACGACGTGACGGGTAATACGTTGACGGCCTACGTCGACAGCGGAACCACATCAGAATCCTTGGACAGTAGTGATAGAAAGGTGTTTACACTGGAGATCACTGACATGGCGACGGGCTCGTATACCTTTACGCTCTTGGATCAGCTGGATCATCATGAGGCAGCCGCTGCCGACGGCGTGGAGACGTTACTTGACATCGACCTGTCCGCTGCGGTGGTAATGCAGGACGAAGACGGAGACGAGACCGGCCTGGATGCAGGGAGCCTGGTCATTACGGTGCAGGACGACATTCCGATCGTGAATGCGTTGAACGAAACGTTCACAGTAAAACCGATCGATACCAACCTGGTTATCATTATCGATGTTTCGGGCAGCATGGGTGATAACGTCGATGGAAGAACCCGACTGGAAATAACCAAAGAGGCTGTGGTGGATCTTATCGATCAATATGAAAAGATCGGTGATGTAAAAGTACAGGTCATAGTGTTTTCACATAATGCAGAGGTGGAAAACCCTGGCAATGTTTGGCTTGATCCTGATGATGCAAAAGCTGTTGTTAATGGACTGTCCGCCTATGGCGGTACCAACTATGATGCGGCGTTGCAAGAGGCAATGGATGTATATGGAGAGGATGGAAAGCTTTCAGGCCCACAGACGCAAAACGTGGTGTACTTTATGTCGGACGGTGAACCGACATATCCTTCTGTAAGTACCTTTCATGGCCAAGGAGCCTATAACACCAAGGAAAATGAAGATGGAATACAGCTTGACGAACAGGCCCAGTGGGAGGCTTTTCTCAGAGTAGAAAAAATAGACGCTTTGGCGATTGGAATTGGCAGTGGAGTTTCAACTGATGATCTGGAGCCGATAGCGTACAATGGGAAAGATGGGATGGAGAGAGATGCTGTGGTTGTTGACGAAGAATTTGAGCTTCCTGATGTACTGCTGAGTACCGTAGATCCTGATTCTATCAGCGGGAACCTCGTAGAGGGTTACGGGGCCGATGAAGCAGGTTATGTGAAGTCTCTTAGCATAGACGGCAGAACGTATACCTATGACCCCGATGGCAACGGCGGAAATGGCTCTATATCGGTCAGCGGCGGGACCGATCAGAGCACCTTTGATACAACGACCAATACGCTGACTATTTCAACCGCCAATAGTGGCGAACTGGCTGTGAATATGGACACAGGCGAGTATGTGTATTCTTCTCCGACAACTGTGGTTACCGCAGCTTATACGGAAACTATAACCTATCAGATATCCGATTCCGATGGAGATGTTCAATCGGTTACCGGAACAATCATTGTACAACCACCTCCTATCCTTGGAACAAGCGGCGATGATACATTGACCGGAGGTCCTTATAGCGATTACATCAAGGGCAGGGATGGAAATGACACCCTGTCCGGCAACGGTGGAAGTGATGTTCTTATCGGGGGCGATGGAAGTGATAGTCTCTGGGGCGGCGAAGGTGATGATATTCTTGTTTTCGACACCGCCGATACGATAGATGGCGGAGCCGATACGGATACGTTGTTTATCAAGGCAGGCGAATCAGTTGATTTCACT